>DATJAY010000012.1 GCA_035515795.1 Candidatus Acidiferrales bacterium
CTTGTCAAATAAATTTAGTTGTTTGAAATCGACCATCTTTCTTATTTCTTCCGATAAAATATATTTATCTCCATCTTTATGAAAATATTTTTCAAGATAATTCTTGGGAAGATTCCTTATCGAATAATCCTTAAAGATTCCCCTCTGTGCGGAATCGATAGTCTGTGTATTTATGTCGCTCCCGATTATCTCGAATTTTATCTGTGGGAATGATGGCAGGATTTTTTCCGCAACGATCATCGCAACCGTGTAAGGCTCGTCACCCGTCGAACACGCGGCACTCCATATTTTCACCTTATTCGTGCCTTCTTGTTTGCGCTTCCTTGCCAGCTCAGGCAGTATTGTCTCCTCAAGTGCCTTAAATTGAGGCTCATTGCGGTAAAAGAAGGTTTCATTTATAGTGATCGAGTTGATAAGATGCGAGAGTTCGGCGGAGCTCTGTCCATTGGTCAGCGACCTGCAATAACCGTCGAAACTTTCCATGCCGAGCGCTGCAAGCCTGCGGCTTACTCTGCTTTCCAGAAGATATTTCTTGTTGTCGGCAAAGAATATCCCAGTTCGGGTATATATAAACTCCCTCAAGGTCCTGAAGATGTTGTCGGGCAGCTTTTCGCCCTGTGAAGGAATTATACTTGTCTGAGAAAGATAGCTCATCTTACTATTGTTGTTTTTGAGTGCCGGCTTTGAACCGGGCTAATAGCTTGACTGCCGCATCCCGGATCTCCTCATCATAATCCTCTTTAAGCTTCTCGAGTTCTTTGTCGAAGAAGAGAGGTCCAATCCTTGCTGCTAAATCGAGAGCGTAACTCTTGACCGCAGACTCCGCATCTTCTAACCCCGCCTTGACGACCTTTACCGACCGGTGCGGGTTCTGTCCTTCACAAGTACTCAGTGCGGCAATCTTGGTATCCATGTCCAGATCTGAAAAGTTCGTTGAAATGAAATCCGCTATCTCGTCCATGACTTTTGCACTCAAGCTGAGATTGTACGTTTGAAGAAGATTCTGTATGAGCCCGATTATCATTTTGACTTTGGAGGTTCTGTCTTTCCCGTTCTTGGCCGACTCTAATATGATGCCGATTGATTTCTCTGCATGTTCTTTTAAAACTGAAAAGATCGCGTCGTCGATGGATTCGGATCTTCCGAGGCAGCCGACCAGAGTCTTTATGACATCCTCGTCGATAAAATTGCGCAAGCCTCTGATCGCAGCGCGGACGTAAACCGGCTCGCTGTCGTTCATCATTTCGATAAGGTGATGTTTCAGGGCGCGTGGAACTTCCCCGTCAAAAGTGGCCGGATCCAAGAAAGATACCACCGAATGAAGTACGACCGGTTTTGCCAAGTCGGATAGCGAGTCCAGTTTTTTTATAAGTGCGTTTACGACTTCCTTGTCCTTGCGAATCGCAAGAGCTTCTGCTGCAGCCAGCTGAACCACCGGGTCCTGATCGGAAAGTGCGCCGAGGAAAAATTGTGTGCTCACTTTATCGGGGAATTTCGCTGCTGCGTTTACAATGTTAGGTTTTGCAAATTCGAGCTTGTTAAACAGTTGAATGACCTCCAATATCGATTTCTCAGAATGCAGAGCGCCGAGCGCATCGATGCACGCGCAAACAACGTTCTGATCGGGGTCAGAAAGGTGAGACTTTATTTTTGCAATTATCTCCGGTGTCGAAGAAAGCTGGGCGAGGATGTCGATCGCGAACTTTCTAACATCTTTGTTAGGCGAATCAACGTAAGGCAGAGTAACCTTGGTGGCGACCGCGCCCATCTTCACGAGTATATCGCCTGCGAGATTACGCACCGCAATATTGTGACTGAGGATGTGAATGGCGGCCAGCGACGCCGCTTTTTCATTCGAGCAGAGGATCAGCAATCTTGATGCGGCCTCGCGAACTCCGCGGTCTTCGGCATTGAGCATCGTGGCGGCGGCCTCCAATACGCGATTGTCACACGCAAAATCGGATAAAGCCTCCAGCATATCTCGGATTCCGGAAGGATCCGAAGCGTAAAGTTGTTCAATTAATTTTTCTATCATAGGCCTTCAGATGTTTTTAGTTCTGACAATTTCGTTTTTTGATTCTTCGAAGGTTACGTTGTTGAAACTCTGTTTGAGTCCGCAATGGACGCCACTGATTTCCATGACCACGCTCGGATGAATCGTGCCGAGTACTATCAGCTTCGGACTTTTTCTTCTTGACATCTCTATTGAAGTTTCCTGCTTTTTCGAAGCCAGCGATTTAATTTGATCCGTGATTTCCTGGAGCTTGTTTTGTGATAGCTTCAAATTCTCAGCCTTCTCCTCAGTAAAATTGCTTCCATCTATCCTGTCGCGCACCAACAGGTAAATTTTATTTTTTATTTCTTCTATGATCTTTTTTTGAAATTCAATTTCCTTGTCGATGGCTAAAGCATCTTCAGTTGCCAGTTCTCTTATCCCAAGGCGAACTCTCGTTGTGGAATAGAGTTCTCCGCCGAGGGTCCGGACCTCGATTTTGTTTCCGGCAGTCACGACGCCCCCCATTATAACCGCATGCGGTGCATAAACTGTATCTGCCGCAACTAAGCGGCCGTTGACGCTTTCTTTGGTGATGGTTATGGATTCTCCTGCCTCCAACGTCTGGTTGAGGATCACGTGCGCTTCGATGTTTCCTTTGGAACGAACAATGCCGTCGCCGCGCCCTACGAAGCTTCCTTTTACAACCACATCTCCGCCGGATATTATCTTTGCATCTTCGACCGAACCTTGAATGAATACGTTGTGCTTTACGTTCAGGTTACCGCTTCCTTTGACGTCTCCCATTATACGTAGTGACCCTGCGAACTCGATCTCGCCGTCCGAGTAATCTATGTCCTGGCGTATTGTATGTTCGGTGATGACTTCAATGCTTGCATTTCCGATTTTTAGATTTCCGTCGGCTGCTGCCTCGAGAGTTATTTGAGTTTCCGTCTCCGTTCGCTTGATGTTGGGACTTGTAAAGAAATTTATCCTTTTGCCCTGCTTTGGCTGAATTTTCTTTCCGAACACATCAACACCGACGCTTCCCTGCGTCGGTTTATGAACAATCCCTATGATTTCACCTTCACAGATATTACATATTCCAAATTTTTTTTCTGCTTCGGTTTGAGGATGATTTTCTACCCTTTCAAACCAGCCGTCTTTTCCATCTGTGTGTCTGGAACCGATTGCGGCAAGTGTCCGCATTCCCTGATTTTTGAGAGCTTCAAGGAGTGCGTTGTCATCTATTCCATAAACCACGCTGTTTGCTTCAAGAGAAGCTCGAACTTCTGAAAGTTGAGCATCGGGCTCGTCAACTATGATGTAAGCTTCGTAATTATCGCCCGACACTTCTGTCTGGATTTTCTTTTTGATCTCTTCTCTGTGGTATGTCTGGCCGCTTTCCTCGACGTGAAGCATCAGTTCATCCCCTTGGATACTTCATGGGTTCGAAAGGTTTGTTGGGTCCCATCGGGCCCTTTCCTGACTGCGCATTTCCGTGAGAACTCTCCGAGAGGGAGGCAGAATGATCGGCGTTTTTATCTTTAATCAGCTTGAACTTTGTGATGAGTGTCTGGAGATTGGTCGTCATCCTGTTAAGATTGTCTGCCGCTCTTGCTATTTGTGAAATCCCTCCCGCGGACTCAGACGAAACGGTGGAAATCAGCGAGATGTTTTTCGATATTTCTCCGCTCGTCGAGGACTGCTCCTCATTCGCCGCCGCAATCCGTGCGATCATGTCCACGATGTCATGAGCCTTGCCGACAATGTTATTCAGTGAAGAACCCGCCTGGTCTGCAAGCGTAAGTCCCGTTGTGACTTCTTGAATCCCTGCCCGCATTGCATTCACTGCTTCGCTCGTGCTGGCCTGGACATTTTTTATCATGTGAGAAATCTGCTTTGTTGCCTGCGTTGTCCGTTCTGCAAGCTTTCGTACCTCGTCTGCAACAACTGCGAAGCCTCTGCCTTCTTCGCCGGCCCGGGCAGCTTCGATTGCGGCGTTTAACGCAAGGAGGTTTGTCTGATCCGCAATATCGTCGATGACGGAAATTATTTCGCTTATCTGTTTGCTCAGGTCGCCAAGCTGGTTCACTGTTTCCGATGATTTCTTGACGACTTCGGCGATTTCTTTCATCTTTTGTACAGTCCTTTGGACTATCTCGCCGCCGTTTTGTGCAACGGTTCCATTTTCTCGCGCGGCGCGCTCCACGTTTGCTGCATTTCGAGCATTGTCCATGACGGATTTCGCCATTTGTTCAACCGAAGCCGCAACATCATTTGCTTGGGACGACTGTTCGCCTACTCCTGCCGCGAGTTCCTCTATGGAGCTGCTTATCTGAGCAGACGCACTCGCCGTAGATTCAACTGCCTCGATCAACTGCTCTATTATGCCCCTGATATTCCTGATCGATTTATTAAAGCCTGCATAAAGATTTCCAATCTCATCCGAGGTTCCCTCAGTTAATTCTATGGTGAGGTCTCCATCTGCGAAATCGGTCATCTTCTCGAGGAGCAAATTGACGCTTTCAGAAAGATACTTGCGCTCGGCGTCTATCTCGCCAGAAACTTTTTTCATCTGTGAGATGTCCGTGAGCACTTCTACGCCGCGGGAGACTTCTCTGTTTTCGTTCACCGCAGCCGCTTGATAGAGGATGGGTATCTGAATATTTCGTGGGTTTGCAGTGGTCTCACCCGTGATTATCCTCTGTTCTTTCCATGCTTTATTTACCGGACAATCTTCGGTTTGACACAACGGGAGCTTGAAAACTTCGTAGCATTTTTTCTTTGCTATCGCATCTTCTCTTTCTATTCCCGCGAAATTTAGAGATGCCGAGTTGGCAAAGTGAAGTGTAAATTCCCTGTCCATCGAATAGACCGGCGTACCGACAGCGTTAAGAGACGACAAGAGCCTTGCTGTAACCGAAGACATCTTGTTAAAGGATTCCCCTAACTTTCCGAATTCATCTCTCGAATTGAGCTCGACTCTTGTACCCCACTCGCCTTTTGATATTCTTCGAGCCGCTTCAGATAGGACATTTAAAGGTGAAATTACTGATCGGTACAGGAAAAATCCGGCAGCGGCAAGGATAATCGTACTCGCACAGGTTATATACCAAGGATTATTTCCGATCGTCAGCAGAATGAGGACTAATGCGGTTGCTCCGAAAGTTGCCGTTATTCGCATTGGATTCATCGAATTCATCTGTCGCCGATTTTGTCCTCAATCGATTCTTATGAATTTAGTTTCGCTCCGCTAGCAATATAATCAACCGGCCTTTTCCGTCCCTATGTCGGCCAAATGTTCCTGCTCGTCCGATGACAGGACTTTATCAAGATCAAGGAGAATCAGCAGCCTGTCTTGTAGTTTTGCAACGCCGGTTATGTAATTCGCATTTATGTTAGTTGTCAACTCGGGAGGCGGTTCGATTACACTCTTTTCAACCCGGATGACTTCTTTCACCATGTCGACAAGAAACCCGACCACTTTGTCGGGCAGCTCCACGACGATTATCCTGGTCTCATTGTCATGGGTTTTCTTTTCTATGCCGAAGCGCGTTCTCAGATCGATAACAGGGACTATCTTCCCGCGCAAATTTATTACCCCTTCGACAAAAACCGGAGACTTCGGAACACGAGTGATTTCGACTGTGCGAATTATTTCCTGTACCCTAAGTATGTCGACTCCAAACTCCTCGTTCTGAACCACGAAACTTACGAGCTGATAGATTGTTTCGTTCGTTTGTGAGTTCGCATTCATCTTGATTCTCCTCTTGGTGATCTCCTACGATTTATGCATGCCGTGAAGATTTACAAGTTTTCCGTTTTGTCGTACGGCATAGGAACTTTTCTGCTGAATCTTAGAATTAAGCTGGAACCGCTCGATCAACACTCTCAAATGTTCTGTGAGCTTGTTGAGGTCCTCCGCGGTATGTGCAAGGTCAACGGTTGCCTGTGACACGTTGGTTGCAACGGATGAAATACTTTCGACATTGTGTGAGATCTGCTCGCTTGCCGATGATTGTTCCTGCGCGGCGACGGCAATCTGGTTGATCATGTTGACGACGCCGTTTACGGAGGCGATAATCTCCGATAGCGATTCTGCTGCCTTGTCGGCAAGTCTCATTCCATTTTCAGCCTGTGAATTACTCTCCGTCATGGCGGACACAACCTGTGTTGTCTCCTGTTGAATTCGCTTGATCATCCCCGCGATTTCTTTCGTTGCGGATGTAGTACGCTCGGCAAGTTTGCGAACCTCGTCGGCTACTACGGCAAAACCACGACCCTGCTCGCCGGCTCTCGCCGCCTCGATTGCCGCATTGAGGGCCAGTAAATTCGTTTGATCGGCAATATCGTCAATGACTTGTATGATTTCCCCGATCTGTGCGCTCGATTTTCCGAGGGTATCGACAATTTCAGCCGACTTCTTGACAAGCTGGGCGATTTTTGTCATGCCGCCGATCGTTTCCTGGAAGACTTTCTCTCCGTCGTTTGCTAGTGTTGCGGCTTTCTTCGCCATGTCTGCCGCCTCTGTCGCGTTCTTAGACGAGTCTATAACCGTTCTTGACATTTGCTCGACTGCCGTCGCGACCTCGTGTGTCTGGTTGGCCTGGTCGGCGGCACCGGTCGACATTTCTTCCGCCGCTGTGGAAATTTGACTTGCCGCCTCCGCAAGAGAATTACCGGCGGTGTGCACTTCTCCGATGAGCGAATTAAGATCCTGGATCATCTGATTAATCTTAGACATCAAAAGCGCCACTTCGTCGCTCTTCTTGACATCGAGTTCCTTGGTCAGATCGCCTTTTGTCACAGCTTCGATCACTTCTGAAATTTTTCCAAATTCTTGTTTTAAATATTTCTGTTGCTGCTCTGATTCTTGTTGCATGCTTTCGGCAAGTTTTCGCGCTTCTTCCGCCTGGTGCGTCTTCAGCTTTATTTCATCGAGCGATTTTTTATTGTCCTCGACCATTATGTTGAATGCCGCTGCGAGTTCACCGATCTCGTCCTCGCGATTAAGTTCGACTCTCGTGTTAAAATCTCCGGCTGCAACTTTCTGGGCCGATTGCTTGAGTGATTCAAGCGGTAATATCAGAGTTTTTCTCATGAGGATCATCGCAATCCATCCGAAGATCGCAAAAATCAAAAAGGATGCGATTGAAATAAAAAGGCTGTTAGATTGTTCCGCGCGGAGAGACCTTGATGGAAGGGCAACAGCTACATAGCCGAGATTCTGATGGGTTGCCTGGTTGGTAATCTTTGCAATTGCAACGACCACGGGAGTTCCGTTGTTAGTCTCAGCACTTTGTACCAACTTTGTAGTCGACGATAAGTTAGGTGGATTCCAATCGAGAGAGCTCAGGTTCATCTCCGCAAGCTGCCTGCCGTTCGGATCATAAAATGCGCCAGCCACCGCATCGCCGGCGCCGATCACGTTCCTAAGTGCATCAGTAAGTCCGCCGGCATCGCTCATCATCAGTCCGAACTGCGATTGGGCTCCCATGGTTTGGGCAAGCAGGTTGGCTCTTTCATTGAACTCGTTTTCGGTCGTGCTCAAGGAATATCTTGAGTAAATGAAGAGCAAAGCCCATGCAAAAAGCATGATCACGGTCAACATCACAGAAAACTTTTTGCGAAGGCTTAAGTTCGCGAGGTTTTGGTTGACACTCATATTATTTGCCTCAGTTTGTTGCTATGAACTGTGTGTCTTGTAGATATTTATCGGGCACTTTTATCCCGAGTGCGTTAATGGTCTTTTTATTAACATATAGCTTCACAGTACTCCCGTCTGAAAGCAGAGAGGCACAAGCCCCTGCTGAAACCCAGTCGGTGTTCGGGGCGAAAAGGGCGATTCCATTTACGATAGTGTTCTTTATCAGGAAATCTTTTGCTATGTTGCTGTTAAGCGGGTCGCTATTGTCGAATACCCAAACTGCCTGGACATGGTAATTATCTTTGAGGTCCCTGAATTTCTGCGAGATATCGCTCAATTCCTCGACATCTTCAACTATGACTTTAACGCCCATCGAAGCCGACGCCCTCTCTATTTTCGGCAGATATTCGCCCGAATTAATTTTGGTTTGATTCCACAGCAATCCGAGCGCCTGCGTCTGAGGAATGAGCTGTTTAATCATGAAAATCATCTGAAGAGGAGTCACATTCGAGTCGACCGCACGCGGCGTTTTAACCGATATAAGGATAACAAAAATCACGACGCAGATCGGCTTAATGATGTTGTAGAAGAATCGCATCACTTTCTGCCTCGGATATTTATAGGAGTAGCGATCACGATTTTCAATCTGCTGAATGTAATTGGTGAATTCAACTGCATTGAAGTAGCTGTTGTGGCGTATTCCGCTGTCGTGGGCGAAATATTACCCGATCCAAGCCGATCCTCCAACGCTGACATGGCGTATCTACCTTCTGATGAACATGATCCACATGCGGCTAAAGGGTCATAGGCTTGTGTATATGCTGATACAGTGTTCATGGCATCATATTAAATGTCAATTGATGTGCCGCGCTGATTCTTCGGATTTCCTTACATTTTCCGTAATGAAATTTGCCGGTATGTGGTGAATGGGGAATATTGGCCACGCAATTGAGTAATAGTCGCCAGGGGATTTATGGAATTTTGCCCTTGATCTTATTGAGTTTCGAGTCGCCCCGAAGGACTTCAGCGGGTAAGTGTCGTGAACTATTTCATGCTGATCAAGATTCTTTTCGGTCACGAGATATTTCTCCATCATCATGAGCTGAGATATTAAAACCGTTTCTGTTACCGTTCACCCTCGCACACACGCCAACACCGACCTGCGTGCAAGCCTTCTCACCATCTCCTGTATCCTACTTGATCAGGGCTAAACCACCTAGAGGATATCAGCCCTCCACAATCTGGACTACAAAGGTAATACTTTGGCGAATAGTAAGCAACTGTGGAGAATATTAATCATTTCTTACGTTCTTACTTCGACGGAATTCTTGAATTTCTGCGATTTTCGACAAAATTGTACGATTTTTCTTGGCTGGCCAATTGGCACAAACGTTGACGCTCATCTGCGGAGTTAAGGAGCGTTGAGATGAAAAAGATTCTGATACTTATCGCAGCATTGCTGGCTGCGTCTGCGCTGGCAGCGTTGGTGACAGCCCGGCGGAATTCTAACGGAAACATCGTCGATCCCTTCGAAGATTCTTCGATGGATTGCTTGGGAGTGTAGCCATGAAAATAGATTTGTTTGACCGAAGCAGGATCCCGCTTCTTGAGAAACAGCTAGATGCGCTTTCCCTTCGCAACAAAGCGATTGCCAGCAACATTGCAAACATTGGAACTCCAAACTATAAGCGGCTTGACGTGAGTTTTGAGAATGAGCTTTCGGACGCTATCTCGGAAGCGAATAACTCGGTTGATCTCAGCAACAACGTGGAACAAGTTGAGCCGGAGATGGGAGTTGATCGGGCAAGCTTGTATTTCAATGGAGCGAACAATATCGATATAGACCACGAAATGGCGGAGCTCGCAAAAAATCAATTGCAATTCGGCCTGGTTTCAAAATTAGTCGCCGGAACATTTCAATCGATAGACAAAAGTATAAATGGTGAAGGTCAATGAAGATCGGGAAAATATTTTCGGCAATCGATATAAGCGCTTCCGGTCTCGCACTTCAACGAAAAAAAATGGACGCGATTGCGTCAAATCTTGCAAACGTGGATTCAGTTGGACCGGATGGGAAACCCTATCAGCGGCAGGAAGTTCTCGCTGTGCCCGGAAAAAGCGTTCCATTTGCCGATGAATTGAAAAATCAACTTATCCCTCTCGTTACGTCGGATCAAAGTCATATTGCGAGCCTGCCGGACAATTTCGTCGGCCGCGATTATACCGTGCGTGAAGTCGAGGGAAAGGTGGTGCAGGATTCTTCGGCAACGAAAACTGTATACGATCCATCAAATCCCAATGCTGACAAAGATGGATATGTGACTGAGCCGAAGGTAAACGTAGTTACTGAGATGGTCGATATGATTGCAACGACCCGCACCTACGAGGCGAACGTCACCGCAATTGACGCGTCGAAGAACATCATAAAAGATTCACTTGATATTTGAGGAAAGCATGAGAATAGATTCGATCTCCAATCCCCTGAACGGGACAGGTTTGACTCATGTACATAATGTTTCGAACACCAGCCGTGCATCAAACGCACAGCAAACTTTCCAGGGCAAAGATCAACAGGTAGAGATTGCTCCTCCTGAAAACGGACTGACCGGGGCAGAACGAGCTTACTTCGCCGGATTATTCCCCGGTTCAGTCCTTCAAATCAATACACACAAAACTTATTCCCCGACGGGCATCAGTGCAATGGTTGAGCCTGGGCAAATAGTGAATAGGAAGGGATAATATGCAGGTTGGCGATATTCAGTCGGCGATGAGTCAGATAAACACAGATATTTCTGCTGGCAAGAGCGCCGAAGACGTTACAAAGAGTTTTCAGGAAACTCTCGAAGGGTTCATAGGCAACGTTAACGATTTGCAGAACAGCGCTAACGACGCCATCGATAAGATGGCATCAGGAGAGGCAGCGGATGTCCATGAAGTCATGGTTGCCGTCGAGAAAGCTAAGGTAAGCTTCGACCTCTTGCTTCAGGTTAGAAACAAGATGCTGGATGCCTACAAACAAATAATGCAAATGCAAATATAGATTTTTGAGACATGGCTAATTCGGTTTCGGGCTACACTTCACAAGTGAATACGGTTTTGAAGAGGCTGACTCTCGGTCAAAAGGTCGGTATCGTACTTGCGGTAATCACATCGGTTGTTGCTCTCTATATGCTGATAACGTGGGCGAACAAGCCGACCTTTGGAGTCCTCTTCTCAAACCTTGATGCGCAGGACGCTTCAAAAATAATTGACAAACTGAAACAGAGTTCGGTGGAGTACCAGATCGGCGACGACGGGAAGGCTATACTTGTACCGAAGGATAGAGTTTATGAACTGCGTCTTCAGATGGCAGGTCAAGGACTTCCACAGACAAGCGTCGTAGGTTATGAGATTTTCGATAAGCCGTCGTTCGGCATGACAGACTTTACACAAAAGGTAAATTTCAAAAGGGCGCTTGAAGGCGAATTGGAAAAGACCATACTCCAGCTTGACGAGGTTGATGGATCGAGCGTCCACATCGTTATTCCGGAGAAGGCTCTTTTTGAAAGTGAACAGAAGAAAACTACGGCGTCGGTGTTTTTGAAACTGAAGGATGGAGCTCACATCAGCCCGGACGCGGTCAGCGGAGTCCAGCGATTGGTGGCAGCAAGTGTAGAGGGCCTCGATGCTAACGACGTTACCATTGTAGATTCAAGAGGGAATTTGTTGTCGACCAAGAGCGACGGTCTCGAAGGCATGTCGGCGTCACAGTACGACATACAAAGTAAAGTCGAATCTTATCTGGCAAATAAAACACAAACGATGCTGGACGGCGTTCTAGGATCGGGGAATGCAATAGTCAGGATCACAGCGCAACTCGATTTCAATCAAGTGGAGAAGACAACCGAGCAGTATGATCCCAACAGTGTCATCCTGAGTGAGCAAACCATGCAAGAACGCTCATCTGCACCCAGCGACAGCACCGCGAATAATTCGACCCGAACAAACTCAGTGACGAACTACGATGTCGGCAAAACCGTCGAAAAAATTGTCGGAAATACAGGGGGAATAAAGAAACTCTCTGCTGCAGTCCTGGTCAATGGGAAATACACGTCGATAGAAAAGAACGGCCAGAGCAGCGTATCCTACACGCCGAGAAGCGAAAGTGAAATTGTTCAGCTGACTAACATCGTAAAAACGGCGATAGGCTTTGATGCGACACGCGGAGATGACGTGTCATTGATAAATATTCCGTTCGAAAACAGTGAACAGGTTTTCACGCTTAAACCGAAACCGGGATTTCAGATTCAGGATTATGCGAACAAGCTGATTATCCTTGCAGCAATGATAGGGGCGGTGGCAGTGTTTCTTTCTATTTTCAAGAAGCTGCGAAAAAGTGAACTTGCGATACCGCAGCCGATCCTGTTGCATTCGAAGCCGACCTTGCAGGCTTCTCCGTCTGGCGCAGCTCATATCCCCGATCAAATGGAGAGAATCCAGGCAGCAGAGTATTCAGAAGATGTATTGCGGGCTAATAAAGTCAGAGAGGACGTCAGCGGCTATATTCAGAGCAAACCGATGGATGCTGCTAACCTTCTCAAGGTTTGGCTAACGGAAGGTGAATAAGGAACTGCACGGCACGTGACAAGAAGAAGAAGGCAGAATAATCATAATGTCTAGAGAAATTGCGCGGGCGATCACATACGAGCAGTTGACGGGAAGACAGAAGGCGGCTGTGTTGATGATCGCTTTGGACGTCGAAAGTGCAGCTCACATATTCAAACATCTCGATCAAACCGAGATCGAGAAGCTCACCGTAGAAATCACGAACATGCAGGGAGTTCATTCGAATGTCATAAACAAGGTAATGGAAGAATACCAGCAACTGGGTCTCGCACAGGAGTATATCGTCAAGGGAGGGATTGAGTATGCGCATTCTGTTTTGGAAAAAGCGTTGGGTTCGGTAAAAGCAGGTGAGATAATAGAAAAAGTGAAAGAGCTTACGACGATAAAAGGCTTTTCGGTTTTGAAGAAAGCGGAGCCCAAACAGCTTGCCAACTTTTTGCAGAAGGAACACCCGCAGACAATTGCATTGATATTGAGCAATCTTGCCTCCGAGCTTGCGGCGGACGTGTTAGAAGCGTTTCCGGAAGAGCTTCGCGCGGACGTCGCATTTAGGATTACCACGCTCGGAAGGGTGGCGCCGAGCCTTGTAGGAGAGATTGAAAACGTCGTAGACCAGGTTGCAGAAGAAGTAATAAATGAAAATAGTACTTCCAGCGGCGGCGCCAGGCTAATGGCAGCGATCTTGAACAAGGTTGGCGTCATTCAAGCAAAGTTTCTCATGGGTTCGATCGAACAGCGCGACCCGCAGGCTGCCACCGAGGTGAAGAGGTTGATGTTCATGTTTGAAGACGTCCTTTATATCGACGACCGGAGTGTCCAGAGAATCCTCCGTGAAGTTGACAAAAAAGACCTTACACTCTCGCTTAAGATTGCAGACGAGAAGCTGAAGCAAAAGATATTTTCGAACATGTCAGAGCGTGCTACCGACATGATAAAGGAAGAATTGCAGTTCATGGGCCCTGTCCGGCTTCGCGATGTTGAAGCTGCACAAACAAGGATCATAGAAGTAATTCGTCAATTGGAAGAAAACGAAGAGATAGTAATCGGCGGAAGAGGAGGGCCGGAAGATGTCTTTGTCTAAGGAAAAATACGACCGCAAAAATTTGAATGTCATAAAAGTAAATTCGGTACCGGCCAGGATGAAGATAGCGGACTATAGAAGCTTCCTGGAAGAAATCGACGCCGATAAAGTATTGAAGTTCGATGCTGAAAATTCTGTTGCCAGAGAAAGATCGGAAGATGATTTTGAAAAATTCGGCCGCGCTGACGGCTCTTCACGAAACGAAGTTACGATAGCGTACGAAGAAGGGTTCGAGGCAGGAAAAACGGAAGCTACGAAACTGCTCCAGGCCGAGTACGAAAAAAAGGTCGAAGGCATCGTGGGCGACTTCGTTGCCATGGTGCATGAGTTTTCCGGCGAAATCGAAAAATACAACAGAGAATACGACAAAGCGATCGTGACGCTTGCGCTGGCGGTTGCCAGACGACTCGTGGCACGTGAAATCGCCCTGGATGAAAGCGCCGTTCTGGCCCGCTCGCGTGAAGCGATCAGAAAAATCATCGGAGTTGAACGAATAAAGATTCACATTAATCCTTCCGATGAAGAATATATAAGAGAACATCGAAACGATCTCAGCAGCTATGCCGATTCCGTCAAGGAAATCGCTATAGAATCGGACAACAAGGTTGAGCGAGGCGGATGTATTATCGAAAGCGAGCTTGGAAATATCGACGCGAGAATTTCAACGCAGTTTGACCTCATAGAAGAGGCTTTTTCAGAACTGGCTAAATAATGAGCGCGGTTTTGGAACACATCGACAAATATATCGAGCAGCTGGACAGACTCGATTTGATCAAGGTGAATGGCCGAGTATCGGATGTAATCGGACTGGTAATTGAATCCGTAGGTCCGACATCTTCACTCGGTGATGTCTGCAGCATCAAATCGCGGGAGGGCGAGGATCTGTGCCTTTCCGAAGTTGTGGGATTCAGGAGTAACAAAGTTTTGTCCATGGTCCTCGGAAGTGCATCCAGCATAAGCCCCGGCAGCGAGATAGTCGCGAGCGGGAAGAGTTTTTCCGTCGGCGTCGGCATGGGACTGCTGGGCAGAGTCCTGGATGGACTGGGGAAACCGATGGATGCGAACGGACCGGTCGAACCTGAAGAGATTCGATCAATCCATCATGCTCCGCCAAATCCTTTAGAAAGGAAAAGAATAACCAATCCGATTTCGACTGGAATCCGTTCCATCGATGCACTTCTGACAATTGGGAAAGGTCAGAGGATAGGGATATTTGCAGGAAGCGGGGTTGGAAAAAGTGTCGCCCTTGGCATGATCGCTAGAAAATCGAGTGCCGATGTAAATGTGATTGCACTCGTCGGAGAGAGAGGAAGGGAAGTAAGGGATTTCATAGAAAAGGAACTTGGCGAGGAAGGTTTGAAAAAAAGCGTTCTCGTCGTGGCGACAAGCGATCAGGCATCTCTCATCCGCGTGAAGGCAGCAATGATCGCGACCACAATAGCAGAATTTTTCAGGGACAAAGGACTCGATGTTCTTTTGATGATGGATTCGGTTACTCGTGTCGCCATGGCACAAAGAGAAGTCGGATTGACAATTGGCGAGCCGCCGACCACAAAAGGCTACACGCCGAGCGTATTCGCACTTCTTCCTCGCCTGCTCGAACGGGCCGGAAACGCAAAAAATGGCAGTATCACCGGATTATATACCGTGCTGGTCGAGGGCGACGACATGAATGAGCCGGTCGCCGATGCCGCCCGTTCAATTCTGGACGGACATGTCGTTCTTTCGCGAAAGCTGGCATCGGCGGGACATTATCCTGCGATAGATGTCCTCGAAAGCGTCTCGCGCGTTATGCCCGATATTACAACCGCGGATCATCGAAGAGCCGCGGGCTGCATAATGGATCTCCTTTCAACTTACCGCGAAGCTGAAGATCTCATCAATATAGGAGCCTACGTGAAGGGAAGTAATCAGAAAATTGACAAGTCTATTTCTATGATCGAGCCGATCAGGTCGTTCCTTAAGCAGGGAATGGATGAATCGTCGGACTTGGACGGTGCGATAAACAAGCTGGCGGAACTTGCCACGCTTTGATTCGGGCCAATCATGGATGAGGAGCCGCAATGCAAGTGAACGGAATCAGGATGTGACCAAAATGGTGAGGATGATATAAAATGGCGCGATTCAAATTCAGGCTTCAATCAGTAATAAGAGTCAAAGAAATACAGGAAAAGAAAATTCAGCGTGAGCTTGCTCAGGTGAAGAAACGCATACTGCAGGAGCAGGAAAATCTTGAGACACTTGAAGATGAACGCGAGAGACTACTCTCTGCCTCTCCGCTGAACGGTAAAATAAAAGCCGCCGACATCGTAACACACCACGACTACATCAAGAAAATATCGGAAGAGATCCGGTTCGAGAATGCCAGGATCGATAGCCTGACGGAATTTGAGACAAAAAAGATAGACGAGGTTCTTGAGGTTAAGAAAGATCGTGAAGCGATTGAGCATCTGAAGGAGAAACGGCTGGAAGAAGCCAGAAGAGAACTAGATCGAAAAGAGCAGGTCCTAATTGATGCCATTGCCCAGCGAATGAGTGCCTAGATATGAAAACTGCCCTCGGATACGTTCTCGGATTTTCAATGACTTTCACTGTCATTACGGGTGGAATGTATTTCGTCTCCGAGAAATATCCATGGATGTTTAACGGAGGAGATTCTGACACTAATGATGGCAAGCTGAAGTCAACCGTGACGCCTCCACCGAGTGTACCAGCAGCGGAGACTCCTGTTGAGCCGAGTGATTCTACGAAGGGATCGAACGAAACCATAAATACTTTAAAAACAATGCTGGCGGAGAAGAATGACTCGATATCAATGAGGGACGATTCAATCAGGCAGTTGAATTCTGTGGTATCTCAACTTCAGAGGAAAAATACCGATGATAATGTGGTGATTACACAGCTTCAGGGTCAGGTCAATTCATGGAACAGCGAACGCCGAAAGGAGCTGGCAGGCGCTTATAGTGACATGGACCCGGCAGCCGTAGCGAAAATAATGAGAAATTTAGACGACAAAGACATCATATTCATCTTGTCGAGCGTTCAGAAAAAGCAGGCTGCGAAAATTCTCGGTGAGCTTGATCCAGCACGTGCTGCTAAACTTATGACCAGTTTGGGCAAGGGAAAATAAATATGCAGTCTCAAGCAATGTCTTCCTATGTTGATCCGGCTCAAAATCCATCAATGGCAATCTCGACCATGAAAAGCCAGTGCACTAATAACACCGTTGGCGATGGTTCCCCATCGGATCAACCGTTTGCAAAATTGTTGGACAATCTTCTGATAGGCACCTCCGGCTGCCCAATGGGTGTGATGAATGGAAAATCTCGACCTGGTGAATATGCTAACGTGTTCCCGCATAACGGATCACTTACCTCCGAGAGCGAAAACCCAAGAAATGAGAAGACAAATAACACAGACTACTCTGAGTTGGCATCGTTAATTCTCGGGATTTTTTCCGCAGAATCACCTGCACAAGTTGCCTGCAAGCCCGATGTCGGCACGGGTAACGATAAATCAGATTCCCCAGAGTCTTTTAAGGTTACTGCGAAGATAGAACAGCAGTTGGCCGCACTTCTGACAAGCTCGCGAGGTTATTTAGATGATAATTCTGCAAGTTCGTCCTCGCGATTTTCCGGAATCAGCTTCATGTCGATGCTTTCAAAGAAGGCAGGAGAAAATCCAGTGATGAAAGAAAGTCTCCTGAAAATCTTGTCCGACTCATTGAACAGTTCGGTAAATAAGAAATCGTCGAATGAGCTGGAAGAAATTTTAGCTGATCTTTCGCGTTCCGGATCGCAACCCAACAAAGGTAATCCGCAAACTGTGTCCTCGCGAACAGTAGCTGAAATCACTCCTCAAGCATTCAGAGTTCTGCAGACCTCAACAAAGAACGGAATTACTCAAGCAAAAGATGCTCAGCCGTCTCAGAGTTCAACTGGGAAGATACCCGCAGCGGAAATTCCTTCCGCGCTGGTTGGTAAAGATTTGTCGAATGCATCCGCATTGCAGCCAGCGGTGAAATCATCCGAGGAAGCAGGCAAACCTTCTATAGACCGTGACAATCAAACTGGCATTAAGGTCGAGAACATTTCTGCAAATCCCGACAAATCTCCCTCAAAGGTTTCACCTGACGCGGAAAGACAAGGGTCTTCAAAGGACAGTTTTGCTGACCTGACGAAGCATGACGGTACTGATATCTATGCTGGCATTTCAACGGATCCTAAGAACGATGTCCGGTTCAAGCAGGACTTTTCAAGCGCCGTCGAAGAAAGCCGTGATGCAGCCCCATCAAAGCCGGACATATCCCAAGTCGCACAGAATATTATACGCGAAGCAAAGATGATGGTGCAGGAGAACAAAACTGTCGTGAGTGTCAGGCTGGAACCGGAATCCCTTGGATCGGTTGTTCTCAGGGTTGCAAGTGACAACGGTAAGATCAGCGCAGAGTTTAATGTGAGGACCTCCGACGCGCGCACTTATTTGGAGTCGTCTATTCCCCAAATGAGAGAGATGCTCAACTCGAACGGCGTGTCATTGTCTCATCTGTCAGTGAATCTAACGGGAGGCGAATCGCAGAGGCAGCAGCAGCAGTCGAGAAAAAATCCTCAGAAATTTTCAGCTGAAGGCAATTCCGTAGAAGCGGCGAGGAGCTTCGGCTATAACACAATCGAAGTGAAAGTATAATATGATCGGAGACCGGAAAGTGGATGCGAGAAGTCTGAAAAATAAGTTGTCGGTTGCAGTCTCCGATCCTGCATATTCTATAAGAATGAGGAGTTGACATGATACTTAATCAAATCGATTCCACGACCGGCGCAGCTGCGTCAGCCACGGCAACATCGTCATCGTCTTCTTCACAATCGGCGGGGTTATCTTCGGCGGCAAATCTCAATGAGAATGATTTTCTTAACATGCTGATTACCGAACTGAAGAATCAGGATCCGACGAATCCTCTTCAGAGTACGGATCTCGCCGCTCAGCTTGCCCAGTTCAGTCAAGTCAGTGAGCTGCAGACGATGAATACGAATATCCAGAATGCAACGAACGCAAACCTGGTATTGACGCAATCCATAAACAATACCATGGCAGCAACATTGATCGGCAAACAAATCAAAGCGAACTCATCTACGATAGTTTACGACGGAACCGCTCTCCCGTCCGTAGGTGTTACGCTGAACGGAAACGCCGCCGACGTCAAGGTGCAAATTAAAGATTCCGCTGGCAACGTGGTACGTACGATAGACGCCGGCCCTAAGTTGGCCGGTGACAATACGATCTCGTGGGACGGAAAAGATGACTCTGGGAACAGTCTGCAAGCAGGTGATTACACCTTTTCTGTCAGTGCGACCGACTCCGCCGGGAACTCAGTTTCCACATCGTCCTATTCTCTCGGAGTTGTGCAAGGAGTCAAGTACAGTTCAAGCGGCACGGTGCTTATCGTGAACGGCGAGGAGATCAATTTATCCGATGTCGAAGAGATTTTCGGCAGCGGTAATTAAGAGTATAGGAAAGTCTTTATGGCACAGGAAATTGACGGCATAAAAGTTCCGTTCGTTCCGATTGGAGGAGTGGATGGACTGCGTTCGACCCCGCCAGTCGGACAGCCGACCGGGAAATCATTTGACGAAGTCCTGCGCGGGGAAATCGACCGGTTGAAGTTTTCTCATCATGCCCAATCCCGTCTGGAATCTCGAAATATCCAATTGTCCGATGATGACGTCAAGCAACTCGCAGATGCGGTCGACCGGGCAAGCCAGAAGGGCGCGCAGGATTCACTTGTCATCATGAAGAATGTTGGTTACATCGTCAACGTAAAGAATCGCACTGTCGTGACTGCCGTTGACGGGGATAGTCTAAGTGAAAATGTTTTTACGAACATCGACAGTGCAGTTTTAATTAACAAATAATAAACAATCGGGGCTGGACTCCGTATTCGTACGGAGGAGCCCTCTAGGCGCCGACTGACTGAAGCGCTTAAACAAAAAAACATAGGAGGGTTATAAAATGCCATTCAGCGGTTCTCTCACCTCAGCTGTTTCCGGTCTAACGAATCATCAAACAATGATGGACACGATCGCAAACAATATCGCGAACGTTGATACGATCGGTTTCAAGTCAAGCCGGGTCACGTTCAGCGAAGCGTTTGATCAAATCCTGCGAAACGCGACCGGACCGACCGCACTCAGCGGCGGAACAAATCCGATTCAAGTCGGTCTCGGAATGACCGTCCAATCTATTGACACACTAATGAGTCAGGGAAATCTCGAAACCACCGGCCAGACCACCGATCTTGCTCTACAAGGAGATGGTTTCTTCATCGTAAACTTGAACGGCGATCAATACTATACTCGCGCCGGTGCGTTCCAGTTCGATGGAACGGGAAGATTGGTCGATCCCGGTACAGGCGCCATCGTCCAGGGAAAGGTTGCCGATGCTCAAGGCGATTTGCCTGTCGGCTCTGCGGTCCAGGATATATCGATTCCTTTTGGACAGAAGTCACCTGCAAAAGCGTCGACCTACATAAAACTTACGGGAAACCTTGATTCCTCTCAGACGCCACTTGGGACAATCCTTAAATCAAATTCGGTCTTTGCTATCGACAACGGTAGTTATGATGTCGAAGGACTCTTAGCTGCGGACAACGGCGGTGGAAACAACCACATCGTAACCGGCATGGTGCCTGATTCAACCACCCTGACCGTGACTGTTGATGGAACAGCAAACACATATACCTATGTCTCCGTGGATTCCGGGAATGGGAAAGGGGACTTTCACACACTGCAGGATCTTGTGAATGAAATAAACTACAGCTTGAATCAGCAATTTGGTGGTACATCGCCTCTTACCGCTTCAGTTGATGCCGCGACGGGTACGATTAAAATAGTGAACGGTGATGCTACCAACACACATTCGGTACAGATAACAAGCACCAACCCGGTGCTTCAATCTGCAATGGAAGCTGCGAATCCGAAAACATTGGCGGTGAACGGCGGAACTCTTACCACGCAGGAATTCTCGCACGTAGCGACGTCCGCAGACCTTCTGACAGATTTGAGAAATGCTCTGGGTAAAAGCATGGGGATTCAAAACAACGACGATATCGACATTAATGCAAAAGTAAACGACACTTCCGTTACACAAGGCGTGCTGCAGGTAACCGGTGCGAGCACCACCTACGGTGACCTCGCTAAAAGTGTCAATGCCGCTTTCGGAATTTCAAATTCTACCGGCACGACGATAGATCCTGATACGGGTGCATTGACAATCAACGGAGATGGCGGCTCGGCTCATGCGATTACTAACGTCGATATAACCGACGGGACAACTCCTTCAACCGGATTCGACGGCGTTTTCAGCGCGAGTCCGGGAGACTGGAGCCAGACCCAGGCGGCGACAGACGTCCAGCAGAATATTTCCACGACGATCTACGATTCGCTCGGCGATCAATATAACGTTACACTTGCATTCACGCGCGACGTTACCCGTCCGAACACTTGGACGTGGAAAGCTTCCGTTAGTGATCCAGCAGAAATAACCGGCGGCGGAAGCGGCACAGCGGTCTTCAACAACGATGGTTCATTGAACACTTTCACATTTGACGACGGCTCTACAACTCTACAGATCAATCCCCGTAAAGTTGGCGATGCGGCAAACTTAAGTGCAGATCTGATAAGCCTTAGTCTTAATGTCGGTGCGAAAGGAGACTTTTCTGGCTTGACACAGATGAGCGGCGCGTCGACAACCGTTTCCGGTCAGCAGGACGGTTACGGGCTCGGCACGCTTACGAGCGAATCGATTGACCAGAACGGTAAGATCATTGGCGAATTCTCAAATGGAACCACAAGGACGCTTGGTGAAGTAATGGTCGCAACTTTCGACAACCCCGGCGGGCTCATCAGAAAGGGCGGAAACTTATACGGAGTCTCTGCGAGTACCGGCAATGCGATAATCGGTGAAGCAGGAACTGCCATACCGGCGCAGGTAGTCAGTGGCTCGCTTGAGCAATCGAACGTCGATCTGGCAACCGAGTTGTCCAACATGATCGTGGCCGAAAGAGGATACCAGGCAAACGCACAGGTGATAACGACAAGCAGCTCGATGCTGAGCGACTTGGTCAATAGTATAAGGTAAAATCTAAATGATAGACCTCACCCGACCCTCTCCTGAAGTAGGAGAGGGAAGGGCAAGGTCAATGGTGAGGTGCAACATGATTCGACTTACTCAGATAAATGGAGAGGAAATCGTCGTCAATGCGGAGCTGATAGAAACAATTGAAAAAGCTCACGACACAATTGTCACTCTGACGACGACACGGAGGATCAGGGTCAAGGATGAAGTCGATGTTATTATTGACAAGGTAGTTGAATACCGACGAAGAGTGGCATTGCCAAAGGTGGAAAACAAGTCGGAGAGTTAGAAAGCGGGGGACTCGCCGCAAGCTTATCCGCATCCACAGTTCAAGCACTCGATTCTTAGAACATATCAAGTTTCACAAGCCCTTTCCAGTCCTCATCACAATATTAACCACTTGCTCAATATTAAGCACTTCAAAGATCTGGACCTGTCCAAAAGCCTCTAATTTTTTCGAATTCGCGCAATCATATCGGCATACCGGTTGAGTTCAATGGTGCTGTGGATAATAAAACTATGAATACGAGGCTTAGTTAAAATGGCGGAAACAGTTCAACAAATCGCAGATGCTGCACGCGGGACGATTGCCGAAAAACCCGCGGCCAAATCCAAGAAGCCATTCATGATAATTTCCGTCGTGGCTTTACAATTGGTAGGTGCATATTTCCTTGTCGGATTCCTGCTTCGACATGGTGGCACGGACTCTCAAGGGGCGACGCCATCGACCAAGCAGGTGGCCGTTACTCAGAGAGGTGGAGCCGATCCAAGTTTTGATCATGTTTATATCGTGAAAGATCTGATCGTAAACCCCGCGGGGACAAACGGGTTGAGATTTTTATTGACCACGGTCGGATTGGAAGTAACTTCGGAGGAGACCGTCAAGGAATTGGAAAAGCGGGATGTTCAAATTCATGATTCGATCATAGGGATTTTGTCCAGTAAAACCTTGCCGGAGCTTGACGAGGCGGTATCGAGGGACAGCCTGAAGATTTCCATAAAGTCACAGGTCAACAAAGAGTTGATGACGGGTTCGGTGATCAATGTTTATTTCAGCAAGTTCATAATTCAGTGAGAAGAAAATGCCTGAAGTACTTTCGCAATCAGAAATAGATAGTCTCCTTGCCGGAATCGGGAAAGAATCTCCCGCAGAGACGAAGGAGGCCGTTCAGAAGGAGGAACATGAAGTCCAAGGCTTTGATTTTCGCAGACCGAACCGTGTGTCAAAAAATCAATTGAGGATTCTTCAAGCCGTACATGAGACATTCGCAGAGCTTTTCAGCTTTTACCTCGCTTCGAAACTTCAAACGCAAGTTTCTATTTCAGTAAGCTCCGTTGACCAGCTCTTCTATTCCGAATATCAACTCTCGATCGGCAGTCCTACCTGTCTCTATGTGTTCAACATGGAAAATGCTGAGGGGCGAGGGGTGCTGGAGTTTTCTCCCACGTTGGTTTTTGCGATTGTCGAAAGGCTGCTCGGCGGCGGTGCGGCGGAACCGAACAGAAAACTCCGCGCCGTTACTGAAATTGAGAAGAGCCTGGTGAAAACCACGATAGACAAAGCTCTCTCTGATCTGCAGAATGCCTGGAGGTCTATCAGCAACCTGAAGTTCAAGCTGGAGCGATTCGAGAGCGAAGCAGATTTCCTTCAAATTGCCCCCGCAAGCGAAATAGTCCTCATCGTTTCTTTCGATGTCCAGATTGCGAACACAGGCTACCTCATGAACGTGTGCTTCCCGACGTTTTCTCTGGAGGATATTATCCAGCGGCTGAATTTGCAGTATGTTGCTCCTCTCGCGGGCGGTGCGACCGGACAGAGAATGAAATCAGAGGCAACGTTGAAGAATATTTCCACGACGGAGCTTCCGGTAAGCGTAATTTTGGGAAAATCCATGATAACGCTGCGAGATTTGATCGGGCTCCAGATGGGAGACGTGATAATTCTGGACTCCAAGCGGGACGGCTTGCTCCCGGTGAAGATAGCTTCGCGTACAAAATTTTTTGCGAGAGTCGGCGTCCACGATGATCATAAGGCAGTTAAAATAGTCAGAACGGCTTCCGAAGAGGAACAAAACGGAGAATAATTAAATGGCAGACGAAAAAAAACAGGCATCCGAAATCGTAAAGCAACCCAAAGAAAGCAGTCCTTCCGCCAAAAGCATAAAGGACCCTGCATTTGAAAATTTGTCCGATGCAAACCGCGGTGACTCTAACGGTCCGAGCGGGAAGGAAAATAAGATCGATCTACTTCTCGATTTAAATCTCAACGTGAGTGTAGAACTCGGGAAGACCTCCATGGTCATTAAAGATATCCTTGAATTGGGACGCGGATCAATTATTGAGTTCGACAAGCTTGTTAGCGAGCCCGTCGACATCCTTGTTAATGGGAGGAAAATGGCGGAGGGTGAAGTTGTGGTAGTCGATAAACATTTTGGAATTCGGATAACCAGCATGGTTGATCCTGTCGAGAGGCTGAAAGGACTGAAGAAGTAGAAGAATGCAAGTAAAAGGAAAGATTGGATAGAATAATCATGGACTGGCTCATCTTGAAGACTTTTCTGACCCTTGTTTTTATTATTGCGCTCATGTTCGGAGTTCTGTTTGTCGTTCGGAAATATTTCCACGCCAGACCCCATTTTGTAAATAATAATTTGAAGGTCCTGACCTCTCTCCACCTCCAACCGAAGAAAGCAATTTATCTGGTAAGGGTGTTCAACAAAGTCATGCTGGTTGGCGTAAGCGACAATAATATTGCCACCCTCGGGGAAATAACCGACTCCGAAATATTGAATAAACTTGAAACTTCCGAGGCTGCCGGTCATGGAAAAGGCTTTGCAGAAATCCTGAAAGGGTTTTCGCTCAGATGAAAAAGATTATTGCCTTGTCCTTGATTCTTGTTTGCTTCTCGGTGGTCGTGCCCTCCTTACATGCGCAGACTTCCATCCCGATTCCCAAAGTCACGCTTGGAGTCGATAAGGCGACGAAGCCGCAGGACGTCGCGGTCACTCTTCAAATACTTTTCTTCATGACGGTACTTTCTCTTGCGCCGGCAATTCTGATTATGACTACCGCTTTTCCAAGGATAGTCATCGCTCTTTATTTCCTCAAACAGGCGCTCGGCACTCAAACTATGCCTCCTTCGCAGCTTCTGATCGGGCTGGCGATGTTCCTGACCTTCTTTGTCATGGCACCGACCTGGAGCAAGGTTAACGATTCGGCTTTCCAGCCTTATTTGAAGAATGAAATCTCAATCGACTCGGCTTACAATGCCGGCGTTAAACCTATCCGCGTTTTTATGCTCAGGCAGACCCGCGAGAAAGATCTCGCCATGATGGTACATCTGGCAAACTTGGACCGCCCGCAGACTCCCGACGATCTACCGACCTATGTGATAATTCCTGCGTTCGCGATCAGTGAAATGCGGATCGGATTTGAAATAGGCTTCCTGATTTTCATCCCTTTCCTGATGATAGACATGATCGTTGCAAGCATTCTCATGTCCATGGGAATGATGATGCTTCCGCCAATGATGATTTCGCTTCCCATGAAAATACTTTTGTTTGTCCTGGTCGACGGCTGGTATTTGCTGGTCGGCTCGCTTGTGCAGAGTTTCAAATGAGGAAGAAATGACAGAAGAATTTGTAATTGGAATAGCACGGGACGCTTTTTATACGGTTTTCATAGTGGCCGCACCGGCACTTCTGGTTTCCGTCATCGTCGGCTTAATGATCTCGATCTTCCAGGCTGCAACTTCGATCAATGAGATGACGCTGACGTTCGTTCCGAAAATCATAGCGATCGGAATTGTCTGCATCATTCTTCTTCCTTTCATGATGGAGAAGGTTCTTGATTTCGCTAAACACATATTCGAGATAATTCCGACATTGAAATGAAGACAAGAAGTTTACAGGTAGAGTGCCGCGAAAATAGAAAAGCAAAGAAACTAAGATGAATTTCTACGCAGAAAAATTCGTGATCTTCTTGCTGGTCTTTATCAGAACTGCATCGATGTTTGCCACTGCGCCGTTGTATGGTAACCAGGCAATCCCCGGACAACTCAAGATCTGGGCGGCGGCATTTTTCGCATTTGCAATTTTCCCGTTGATCGCATCCGCCAATCCGACGATATCGCTTGATCTCGGCTCGCTCATTATCCTGGGAATCCAGGAAGCCATCGTGGGCTCGGCAATAGGATTTTCCCTTGGAATTATTTTTCACGGCGTCGTTTATGCCGGAGACCTTTTCGGGATTGTCATGGGTTTTTCAATATCAAGCGTGATCGATCGCCAGAACGGGTTCAACGTTCCGGTCATCGGCCAGTTTGAGTACATCGTCGCGATATTCATCTTCCTCATTTTGGATGGGCACCTTTTCCTCGTGGAAGCATTGAAGATGAGCTACACTGCTGTACCAGTATCTGGATTGAAGATAAGCGAAGGGGTCGTGAGTACGTTTGTTCATCTGACGGGCATGGTTTTCCTGACGGCAATAAAAGTCGGAGCGCCGGTTATCGTTTCCCTGTTCCTCACCGATGTCCTGATGGGAATAATTTCAAGAATGGTTCCGCAGCTTAATGTGTTTTTTGTCGGAATGCCGCTCAAAGCCGGCATCGGGCTCTTTACGATTATGGCTTCGCTTCCTTTTTTCGTTTTTGTTTTTGGAAAACTGTTGGGCGCTTTCGAGAGAGATGTAATCGAAATGGTTAGGCTGATGTGAGGGTATCCGCAATGCAAATGACTATGCGAAATATGGACAATGACTAATGGCTGAGCAGAGTTTTCAAGAAAAAACCGAACCGGCAACGCCGAAACGGCGTCGGGAGTTGAAACGTGACGGCAGAGTTGCCAAGAGTATCGAACTCACCACAGCAGCAGTGCTTTTGATTGGAACGGTGATCATGTATATGCTCGGCAGACAATTTGTTGCACAGATTGCGGACATCATGAGAGATTTCCTCTCTCTTTCTCATGGATACGATCTGAACGAAGGTAATCTCGGTGCACTTGCATTTTCTCTTTTGCTGAGGTTTGTCTTGATCGTCGGGCCCATTCTTCTCGTGGTAATGATTGCGGGCGTCACAACGAACTTATTGCAGTCGGGCTTTCTTTTGACTTTGAAACCTCTCCGGCCCAAAGGAAACACTTTCAATCCGGCAAACGGGATTAAGAAATTGGGATTTTCTCAGCGGTCCATGATGGAATTGACTAAAAGCATTTTCAAATTAAGCCTCGTCGGATTGTTCGGATATTTTACCGTCAGGAATCTTCTATCAAGTTCCGTGAAACTCACGGACAGCTCACCTTCTGAAATTTTTGCGTTCATGGGGACAAGCGCATTTTCGGTCGCGATGAAGGTCTCATCGGCTTTCGTGGCGCTTGCAGGCGTCGACTATTATTTCCAGCGGAGAAAATTTGAGCGTGAGATAAGAATGACCAAGCAGGAAGTAAAGGAAGAGCACAAGCAGGAAGAAGGCGATCCGGCAGTCAAGGGAAGAATCCGCCGCGAGATGATTAAACGGCATCGGATGAGAATGATGCAGGCTGTGCCGAAGGCAGACGTTGTTGTGACGAACCCTACGCACTATGCAGTCGCTATCAAATACGACGCAAAGGAAATGCCGGCTCCAAAAGTCGTTGCAAAAGGCAAAGATTTTATTGCGCAGAAGATCAAAGAGATTGCGATCGAAAACAATGTTCCTATCGTGGAAGATAAACCGCTCGCCCAAGTTCTGTACAAGACGGTCGAGATCGACGGACAGATTCCGCCGGATCTGTTCAGGGCAGTGGCACAGATACTTGCTTATATATATCAAATGAAATCGCGTTCACCCGGAAATAGAAAACCAAGATTGAGAAGAAATTAGCATGTCGGCAGCAGTAGAAAGAATTTCGAACAGTAGAGCGTTTAAGTTTGTCGGAAGCAACACGGACCTTGTCCTTGCGGGTCTGGTGATTCTCATACTTTCCCTTATGATCGTCCCATTGCCACCGTTCATGCTCGATGTCCTGATCTCTGCTAACATAACATTTGCGATCGTCCTTCTTATGGTTGCGATGTACGTTACAAGCCCGCTTGAGCTTTCCGCCTTTCCGGGGCTGCTCCTCATTCTCACTCTTTACCGTTTGTCGTTGAACGTCGCTTCGGCCCGATCGATTCTCAGCCGGGGATATGCCGGTGAAGTCATCCACGCATTCGGATCTTTCGTGGTACAAGGAAATTATGTGGTCGGCGTGATCATATTCATTATTCTCGCGACCATACAGTTTGTGGTTATCATAAAAGGTTCGGGCAGAATAGCTGAGGTGGCGGCAAGATTTACTTTAGATGCGATGCCCGGAAAACAGATGAGCATCGATGCGGATCTGAACTCCGGTCTTATAAATGAACAGGAGGCGAGGCAGCGCCGTTCAAGATTGCAGAGGGAGGCCGACTTCTTTGGAGCGATGGACGGCGCGAGTAAGTTTGTGCGCGGCGATGCGATTGCAGGAGTAGTGATCATTCTCGTGAATATCATAGGTGGATTCATTATCGGAATGGTCCAGATGGATCTGACTTTCCAGGAATCGCTTGCAAGATATACGCTGTTGACGATCGGTGACGGTCTGGTGACACAAATTCCTGCGCTTGTCATTTCCACGGCGGCTGGCATGGTTGTCACAAGAAGTGGATCGGGAAATCAACTCGATGTGGAATTAAAGGCCCAGCTCTTTTCGCGGCCGAAGGCGCTGTACATCGCGGGCGGCACGCTAGGATTTTTCGCGATAATTCCGGGCCTGCCGACCGTACCATTTCTTGCGCTTGCTTCACTCATTACCGCCGCCGGATACATGCGTTCGCAGATTATGGCGAAGGAACCTCCGAAGGCTGCAGTTGAAGCGCAAGCCGCTCCCAAGAAGGAAGAAAAAATTGAATCTTATCTGCAGGTGGATCCTATCGAGGTGGAAATCGGTTACGGCCTGGTCTCCATGGTGGACGAAGAAGCCGGCGGCGATCTCTTCCAGCGGATCACAAATCTCAGAAAGCAAATTGCGCTCGAACTCGGTCTGATGGTTCCGCCGATTCGAGTCCGCGACAATCTTCAATTGCAGGCGAGCCAGTACGTGATCAAAATACGGGGAGTGCAGGTTGCTGAAGGCCAATTATACACCGACCACTATCTTGCAATGAGCCCGAATATGAAAGAAGATGATCTGCCGGGGATTTTCACTACCGATCCGACGTTTGGGTTGCCCTCAATATGGATTGAGAAATCACAGCGCGACAGTGCTGAAGTTCTCGGATTTACAGTCGTGGAAGCTCCGGCAGTCCTTACTACTCATCTGTGCGAAACGCTGAAGAGGAACGCGGACAGAATCCTAAGTCGCCAGGAGATCAAGATGCTCCTTGATAACCTCAAGAAAGAGTACCAGGCGCTCGTCGATGAGATCAATCCGGAGCAGCTGCCATTCGGCACGATCCAAAAAGTTTTGCAGAATCTTTTGAAAGAGCGAATACCGATTCGCGACCTCGTAACTATCATCGAATCGCTGCTGGATTATTCTAAAGTCACGAAGAACACAGAAGTCCTCACCGAGTATGTGAGACACGCACTTTCTGAAACCATCGCAGCGCTCTACGCAGATCATGCCGGAGTAATTCACGCTATCGCGCTCGACCCGAGCGTTGAACAAATTTTATCAAACTCGCTTCAAACACAGAAGGAAGTAACAACTACTCTTGGACTTTCGCCGGAAGTTACCAAAGTCATCAATGCCAGCGTGGCAAGTAATGCGGAGCGTGCGCAAACGCTGGGATATGACCCCATAGTCATCTGCTCCGCAACTGTCCGCTTGTATTTCTACCGGCTCGTCCACGTAAACTTACCGCAGGTTTCCGTAACGTCGTACACGGAACTTCCGGCCCGCACCGAGATTGACATCATCGGAAGGATAGTGGCACAATGAGAATAAAGAAATTTTTTGGAATAACGGCAAAGGAAGCGGCCGACAAGATGCGCGCCGAATTTGGAGAAGAGGCAATTATTTTGAACACGCGGAGACTCGCCAAAGGTGGGTTACTCGGTGTCGGCGGCGGCGAATATTTCGAGGTGACTGCCGCATTTGACGAAGGACTGACGCCGGAGTCTCCCGTAAAATCGAAGCCTGTTCCTGCTGATGCTCGCGAAGAGGTGTTGAACGGGCTGCGCCAGCTTACATCGCAATTCGAAGGGAAAAGGAAAAGTGATATCAATACCCCGAGAGGACAGGAGAAGCGCGCTGTTCGGGAAAGCGGCAGGACAATGGCAGGCGTCGGCGGTGAGATGCTTAAGCAAGAGCTCAACGATGTTAAGAGCGCGCTCGGTGAATTGGCACAGCATATCAAACACTCGAAGATGCCGATACTTCCGGAGACCTTGAAAAATGTTTATACAACGCTTGTCGAAAGCGAAGTCGAGGAAGATATCGCGCTCGAAGTTGTCCAAATCTGTAACCACAAGCTCAACGGGAACGAGCTGGACAATCAGTCCACGGTGGATACTTTTATCTATAATTCAATAACGCAGCGCATCATGGAGTCTCCGGTCCGGAGGCTCGACAGGAAGGGATATATCGTGGCACTGGTCGGACCGACAGGAGTCGGCAAAACCACGACCGTCGCGAAACTCGCTTCGATCAATAAATTAGTCAAAGGCGAAAAAGTAGCTTTGATAACTGCAGACACGTACAGGATCGGCGCGATCGACCAACTGAAGGCATTCGCAGACATCGCTTCGATTCCAATGTCGGTTGTTTATACGCCTGATGAAATGATCCTGGCTATAAGAAAATTTTCAGGATTCGACACCATTTATATAGACACGGTTGGGAGAAGCCAGCGAAGTGCAGACAAGATCCTCGAGCTGGGCCGCTTCATGGATGCCGCGGATCCAAATGAAGTACACCTTGTGATGAGTGCAAACTTTTCGTTGTCGGTTACACGGGATGTCTACAAAAAATTCAAGGGCTTGAAGCCGAACAGGCTGCTGATCACAAAAATCGACGAAGCGGTCTCATTTGGAACGATTCTCAGCCTGGCACGAGATTCAAGACTTCCGTTCTCATTCATGACTAACGGTCAAAACGTCCCCGACGATATCGAGCCTGTGTCGGCGAAGAAACTTGCAGGGATGATTTATCGTACCGGTGTCTCCGGCGTGTCAGCATTGGCACTCTTGGGAGAGACGCATGCTTGACCAGGCTGTAAAACTAAGGGAAGTTGTAAGCGCGCAGACGAAAGTCTTGCCTATCGGCAAATTGCCGTACAAGGTTGCGGTCGTCAGCGGAAAGGGGGGGGTTGGAAAAAGCAACATCGTTCTCAATCTCGGAATGGCGTTAGCCCGCGGCGGGGCGCGGGTCCTGTTAGTCGATGGCAACGTGAACTTGTCGAACCTGGACATTCTTTGCGCCGCCTCTCCCAAATATCGTCTCCTTGATGTCGTTGACGGCACAGCGCAGCTCAAAGATGCTGTTGCAGAAATATCACCTAACGTGTTTCTCCTTGCGGGATCCTCCGATGGGAGATTGAAAAAATTGAGCTCGGGTGATGCTGCTGTTCTTTTCAGGGAAGTTGGACTAATGGAGCCGGTGTTCCAGTATGCCTTGATCGATACGGCGGGTGGAATTGTGCAGGAATCCATTTCGCTTGCCCTGTTGTCCGATGAAGTGTTTGTGGTTGCGACGCCTGAACCGACGGCTGTAATGGATGCTTATGTCCTCGTGAAAGTGCTGAAGCGGATCAATTCCAACGCAGACTTGAAGCTACTCATCAATATGGCGAAAAGCGCCGAGGAAGCCGAAGAAGTGAAAGCGAAATTCGACCTCGTGAGCGAACATTTCCTCAATCTTAAGGTCGATTACGCAGGCTTCATTCCTTCAGATCAGGCCATTGAGCAAGCCGTGAGCGTTCAATCGCCACTGTTGCAGGAATTTCCTGATTCCCTGTCATCCAGCGCAATCAAATTGATCGCAGACGGAATCCTGGCAAGGCGAGAATCTGAATCCAGCGGAAGGAAAGAGTGATGGAAAAGTTAGCTATAAAAATACCAACGCTGATATTCTTTTTGGCGGTTATCTATTTCGTATCAAACGGATCCGACGCAATCGATTCAATAGTCAGATCCTTCTTGATTGCCTTCGGTACCGCACTGATCATTTTAATATTGACCATGATGCTGGTTTTCTTTTTGACTATTCGCGAAGGCAGACACGAAAACATAAAAACTCTCGGCGTCAAAGATACCGGGAAGAAAGTTGAGATGCAGGCATGACTACGCAGGCAAAGACGCAGGATGTTGAGTCTCTTTGGCAGAGATATTCAAAGCGCAAGACCGCCTCGATAAAAAAAGAGCTTGTGCTCTTTTATATGTATCTCGTAAAATTCGCCGCAAGGGGAATAAGCCTTCCTCCGCGATGCGTATTCAATAATGACGATCTTATGAGCATTGGGATCATCGGACTCAGCGAAGCGATCGAGAGATTCGACCCCTACCGTGGAGTGAAGTTTGAAACGTACGCCTCACAGCGAATCCGTGGGATCATGCTGGATGAGATAAGGAAAGTCGACTGGCTCCCGCGGTCGATCCGTGACAAATATAAGAAGGCCTGGAAATCGCTGAGCGAGCTTGACATGGATAGAATCGACGGCGAGCAGTATGCCCAGGCCATTAACATGACGGTCAGAGAGTTTGATCGGATAAAAGGTTACCTTGCGAATTCGGAAGCGGTATCACTCACGAAGAGCATCGGAGACGACATGACTCTTGAAGATGTGGTAAGCGGTGACAGCGAAGTCGTCGAACAATATGAAGACGACGAAACGAAAGAGCAGCTTGTCGAGATATTGAAGCAGCTTCCTGAGAGAGAGCGTATGGTGATGACTCTTTACTATTACGAAGAAATCACTTTCAAAGAAATCGGAAAAATCCTAGGCATAAGCGAATCGAGAGTCTCTCAAATCCATTCCGAAGTTCTCGATAAAGTCAAGGATCTCTTCAGAAAGGCAGTCGAACTATGATAGAGGTTGGACAATTGACTGACAAATTATCATCGATAAGAGAGCTCCCCACCTTTCCGACTACGGCGTTGGAAGTGATGAGGCTCGCAAGCGACGCGGAAACGAGCGCAGCAGAACTTTCTCGAATAGTTTCAAGAGATCCTGCGCTTTCGGCGAGAATACTTCGAGTTGCAAACTCGCCGTATTACGGCTTTGCTAAGAAGATTTCGACGATCGAATGGGCAATAGTAGCCCTTGGTTTCGAGACGCTTCGCGAGACCGTGCTGTCCCTGACCTTGATCGATCTCTTCAGAGGCGCGGCAATGAAAAACTTCGATCCGCGAAAATTCTGGAAACATGCAGTCGATACCGCATGCGCAGCGAGGTCGCTCGCGAAGGAAATGAAGAATAGAGTTCCCGGCGAGGCTTATGCTGCCGGTTTGCTCCATGATATCGGAGTCCTTGTCCTGTATAGGTTTTTCCCGGACGATTTCGCCGAAATTCAAAAATTGGTCGGTCGTGACGCCATGACACTTTCTCAGGCAGAGCTCGTGGTGGTCGGAACATCTCATGCCGACATCGGAGCATGGCTTGCAGAAAAATGGAATTTTCCTCTGAATTTTGTTGAGGCGATACGATATCATCATGCGCCGGGCTCTGCCCAAATCAATCCCGAGTTGACCGCGATAGTCCATGTGGCAAATCAGATTGCTTGCTCAGATGGTTATTCATGCTCTGATGATCCGTCAAAATTTGATCCTGCCGCGGTCCAAATAGTGGGCATCGACAAGCTTGGAGTCTCGGTCGCCTCGCTCGCCGATAAGTATATAAATGATGACTCTTCTTTGGCTGTGAGTATCAAAGTTCCAATCATGGACTATGCTCTTGGAGATGACGGCCATGACGGGAAAAGAAAGCATAAGAGATCTCTAACGGAAGACACGACCGAAGAGACACTCCGGAATTTTTTCAAGGCGGCGATTAAGCTCCTCCCGACGACCGAGAGACTCGTGCTGACTTTGAAGCTCTTTGAAGGCTTGGATATGAAGCAGGTTGCAATAGTGCTGGGGTATGATGAGGCAAGAGTTGCGGAGTATTACAAGAACGCCGTTTCGGTTCTTCAACAAATGGCAGAACGTGCGATACTTACAAACAGGTTGGACCAATGGAAAACGAGATACTAAAAGAGAAAGTTCAGAATATTATCCAGCTTCCCGCTCTCCCGGCGATTGCGGTGGAGGTGGCTTCGCTCATCGACAACCCGAACACGAGCGTCTCGAGGATCACGCAGGTAATTTCCGCTGATCAGGTATTGACAGCGAAGGTGCTTAAGATCGCGAATTCTCCATTCTATGGATTCCAGAAAAAAATATCGACACTCGATTTTGCCATCATGGTACTCGGCTTCGATTCTCTCAAGGAAATCCTCATCAGCGTCTCGTTGATAAGTGCATTCAAGAAAAAACAGGACAAGTATTTCGACTCGCGTGAATTTTGGGAGCACTCGCTAGCATCTGCCATTGCAGCACGTACTCTGGCGAGGCAATTGGGATACAGGATAAGCGGTGAGTCGTTTGTCGCGGGGCTTCTCCACGACATCGGCATCCTCGTCACCCACCAGTATTTCTACGAGGATTACAAGAGAATTGTCGAAGCGGTTACGGACGGGAAAGCAACGTTCCAGGATACGGAGCAGGAAGTGTTGTTTGCTACACATGGAGAGATAGGCGCATGGCTTGCCGAAAGATGGAATCTCCCCGACCAGCTTATCGAAACGATAAAATTTCATCACAAGCCCGAACTTGCGGAAAGAAATCCCCAGCTGACCGCACTGATCCATTTTGTCGATTACTTGTGTCATAAACTTCAGATCGGCATGTTCTCTTACGAAAGGGTTGAAACCTACAATCCTCAAGCTCTGAAAACTCTGAATTTGTCCGAGTCGGAGGTCACCCAATCTTTCCTGGATACATTCGGGTCGAGACTGCGTCAAGATCTGGAAAAAACTTTTGTCGGGATAATCTGATTCATTCGTGGAGCGTTGGCAATGAAAAAAGAAGTTGTTGAACAGGAATGTGTGAAGACGAGCGTCACTGATGCCGTCGAAGTCGTCGAGCGGTTCATGGAAACGCGCGAAAGTTATGTCCGCGCACTGGAAACTGCCGTTCAGGCATTAAAAAACAAAATCGACTTTCATGAAAAAACGGAAAGCACGATAAAGCAATCGATCGATGAATTGCTGGCTGTCCAACGGCTCGGCAATATCATTAGCACCTCGAGCGATTCTGTCTCGGTCTTCGATTCATTGCTTGATCTCACCCGTCAGGTCATCCCCGTCGAAGAGAGCATGATTTTCGAAGTCGGAAATTCCAGATCGCGTGTCAATCCGTTTCTTCAGATATGCACGGAATATATGATGAAAAGTTGTCAGCATTTGTTGGAGGAAGGAATTCTCGATTGGGTAATCGAACAGAAAAAGACGACTGTGGTTCCCGATTTAAATTCTTCGGTGGGGGAAATAGGCGAGCGGAATTTTGTCGTGGTGCCGCTCGTACTGAGGAGCGAAGCGATTGGAGTTTATGTGATTCATACCGAAAGAGTCAGCAAGGCTCTTTCCGAACACGATTTGGCACTTCTCGGCGTGCTCGCAAACCAGGCGGCGGTCGCCATAGAGAACCTCAGAAATGTTGAAAAACTCCGGAATGCAGCCGATGAATTGAAGAAATCACAATCGCAGATGGTTCACGCTGCAAAGCTTGCTTCGCTTGGCGAACTTGCCGGTGGCGTGGCACACGAGATAAATAATCCTCTCCAAATTCTGCTCGGCCATGTCGCCCTTCTTTCGCAAGGCAAGGATGTCGAGCACAGAATCGAAATCATACGAAACCAGGTCCAACGGATCGCACAGATTACCAGGCAGCTTGTTTCATTCTCACGAAGCGTTCCGGACGAGCTTGATCACGAGCCCCTGAACGTCAACTGGGCGATCGATGAAATAATCGCTTTGGTGGACTACCAATTCAAAAATCGCGGGATTGAGTTTGACTTGAGATATTCGGATGATCTTCCGCCGCTCGATTCCAATAAGAATTATCTGCAGCAGGGTTTTCTCAACTTACTCTTGAATGCCAAGGACGCGATGCCTAACGGCGGCAAGATGCTGATCTCTACGGAGTATCATGACGGAAAGATATTCATCCGTTTTTCAGATACCGGTGTCGGGATCAAGAAAGAAAACATGGCAAAGATATTCGAGCCTTTTTTCACGACAAAAGAACCTGGCAAAGGGACAGGATTGGGACTTTCGATAACGAGAGGAATCATAAGGAAACTCAGTGGAGAAATTAAAGTTGACAGCGTCGAAGGTCGTGGTACGACATTTACGATTTTCATACCTGTAAAGAAGAGTTTAGAGACAACCAACGGAGGAAATAGATAATGTTTGGGATGATATTATGTTTGCTTTCGGATTCAACTGCGGTGGACATTAGGGCGCTGGTGTCCCGGGACATTGACAAGGCGACTAACGCATCCGGAAGTGCAAGTCAGAGTTTTGTCCAGAGGGTTTTAGAAGTGCCCGAATTTGTGCTGATTACCGAGCTTGCTATGATTCTGATAATGGCCGGGCTGTTTGTTGCTCTGGTAATTCGATTCCGCAAGATAGCAAAGGAACAGAATCGCAGAATCGCCTACGTGCAGAAGATAAAGGCGAAAATGCAGCCCTCCATCTCGCGGGCGGAGGTCGAGAGAATTCTCAATCAAATTGCGACCGAAAAATTTAAGGCTTACGAGATGGCACACGGAAATTATTATGTTGACTATGATGGCAAGCTCGACTCTGATGAGGCGATCCACGAGATGGCAAGGTCACACAAAATGGAATCCGAACGCCTGAACTTCGCGCTGTCCGCCGCCTCACAGTCGGCGAGGCAAGGCGGGGCGAAATTTAAAGAGGCGTTCGCTCTTGTGAGCGAAGATTCTAACCTGACCGTCCTCGCACGTCAACTAAACATGGGAAAGGGTGAGCTTGAGCTTATACTTGCCCTCAAGAGAAGCAAGATCGCAAATTCAAAACATTTGTCCGGGAGCACCGAAAGGAACGGGTTATGATCAAAGGAATTTACACGAGCGCGCTTGGACTGCTGCCGCTTCAAAAGAAACTTGAAGTGATTGCAAACAATCTTGCCAACGTGAACACGACGGCGTTCAAAAGGGACGACGCCTTTGCAAACGAGTTGATCTCTGCAAAGACTCTCCTGCATAATGGTACAACCGATCCCGTTGAGAAAGACGTCGATGAACAAACCACCACTGATTTTTCGCAGGGCACGCTTCGCGAGACAGGCAATACTCTAGATGTAGCAATTGACGGTCAGGGTTTTTTTGCGGTAGAAACAAATGATGGAGTAAAGCTCACGCGTGACGGTTCGTTTACGATCTCGACCGATGGAACTCTTGTTACAAGAAATGGCGATGCCGTCATGGGAACCGGCGGATCGATCAAAATTGACGACATACAGGATCTGCAAAAGAGCCAGCTCGTAATTGAGCGCGACGGAGTGGTCAAGGCAGGGAACAAAATCTATGGACAAATTCAAATTGTGTCTCCTGAGAATTTGAATCAGCTTTCGAAATCCGGAGAAAATTCGTACACGTTCAAGACCGATAGTGCCTTAAAGCAAATCGATCCGTCAGCATATACGGTCAGGCAGGGATTTTTAGAAGGCTCGAATGTCAACCCGATCGATGAAATGGTCGCGATGATCCAGATTCAACAGAATTTCGAAGCCGGCCAGAAGGCAATCCAAAGTCAGGATACATCGCTCGGGCAATCGAACGATGTCGGCAAGATATAGGACCATGAAAACGGGAAGTCAGAATTTTAGAATTAGCGTTTTAATTCGGAGGGAAAAATGGAACGAGCATTGAAAACGGCGGCAAGCGGAATGTACGCCCAGCAGCTTAACGTCGATGCGATAGCAAACAACCTGGCAAACGTAAATACGACCGCGTTCAAGGATACAAGAGTCGAATTTCAGGATTTGATGTACGAGACCTTGCGCGCTACCGGTGTACCCGATCAGCAAGGCGGCACGCCACCGGCTGAGCTTCAGGTTGGAGATGGGACTGTACCATCATCCACGACGAGAGATTTCAGCCAGGGAGGCCTAACGCCGACACAGAACCAGCTCGACTTCGGCATACAGGGCGACGGCTTTTTCAGAATCAGGATGCCCGACGGAACCGATTCGTATACCCGTGACGGCTCCTTCAAGATTTCCAGCGATGGAAATCTTGTGACCTCCAACGGTTATATCGTGGAGCCAGGACTTACGATTCCGCAAGACACGACAGGTCTGGCCGTCGGGAGCGACGGAACTATCCAGGCAACTCTTTCCGGTCAGACAAATCCCGTGACCCTCGGACAGCTTCAGCTTGCAAAGTTCGTAAACCCTGCGGGACTGCATGCTGTCGGAAGCAACTTGTATCAAGAAACTGTCGCATCCGGGACGCCAATTCTCGGCAATGCGGGTTCCACAGGCTTCGGCATGATTCAACAAGGTTATCTGGAATCGTCTAACGTCTCAGTAGTAACCGAGATGGTCAACATGATTCAAGCCGAAAGAGCTTATGAGATAAACTCAAAGGCAATTCAAACCGCAAACAACATGATGCAGCAGGCAAATAATCTCAAGGGACAATAACAACATGGAATATTGGAGTGATCAAGCATTGGGTCATTCGATGGATGCCGGTATAGATCGAGGCGTTTCATGGCGCTTAAGAAAGAAAAGACTTGCCAACATGAGGAAGCGATCACTTAGTTCACCCCACGTCCCCTTTCTTATTGTAGCCGCAATCGTCACGGTATTTGCGACCGTCCCTGTGGATTTGCTCGCACAAAGCATCACCGGCGAATCAGTGAAGTCAGCCGTGGAAAACTACGTAAGAAAATCTGTACCGCCGTCGGTAGATGCAGTAATCGAATTCAAAGACTTGAAGCAGAGTTACTCATCGCCACAGGTAAACTGTAGCCTCGTTGTTTCCTCGGCAAATTCCGTCAACATGAAAGGGCTTGTCACTTTTTTGATAAAGGCCGTCTCCCCGCAGGATAATGTTGTGACAATCCCAGTAACGGTCAAGATCAGGACTTTTCAGAATGTTGTCGTGGCGGCTCAAACAATACAGCCGCATTGCGTGATTGAAGCGGAGCAAGTAACTGTAGTGAAGACGGAATCGACTGAAATGTCGAATCCCGTTACAAATCTAAATCAATTGAAGAGCAAATGGACCTCAAGATGGATACAAAGCGGAAAGGCGCTGACGCTCGATATGTTTGATGATGAACCGATGGTCAAGCGAGGAGACGACGTGGTGATCATCGTTAAGACCAAAAATGTCGTGGTGCGTGAACAGGGCAGCGCGATGCAGGATGGGAAGCTGAACGATGTAATAAGCGTCATAAATGAATACAGAGACAATCTTCACGCGAAAGTTACAGGCAAAGGCGAAGTCGCTTTGGTGAATTGAGCATGGAGCAGCAGGTAAAAATAGTTAGAATAGCAAAGGCACAAATTGGCACGTTCCTCGGCGCGCAGTTGCCTCATTAGAATGGAGTTGAGATGATGAAAACATTCTTTATAGTAATATTATTTTCGGAAATCGCGTTCGCTCAGGTGATGCAAAATCCGAGCAACTCACTGTTTGCGGACTATAAGGCGTCGAAAATCGGAGATGCGGTCACGGTCATCGTGATGGAACAGAATTCCGCCTCGAAGGATGCCTCGACCAACACGAGCAGACAAAGCACAATAAGTGGAAGCGGTCAGGCCACCTACGGGAGTAAGAATCTTCCTTCTGGCTCACTTCAACTCGGTACAGACAATGAATTCAAAGGGAGCGGCTCGACTAGCGAAGCCGGGACCATGCAAGCCGTCATCAGTGCGCGCGTAGTGAAAGTCGACGAGTACGGCAATCTCGAAATCACGGGAAGCAGGTTCATCTCCGTGAATGGTCAGGATCAGATCATGAAAATCAGCGGCATCATCCGTCCCTCGGATATTCAGCCGGACAATACAATTTCTTCATCATACATTTCCGACGCGAAAATAATCTTTGAAGGGTCCGGCTCTATCGACCGAGCGCAAAGTCCCGGCTGGCTGACCAAAATTTTCCACTGGCTTTTCTGAGGTGTACCATGAAAAAGATTTTTCTTATCCTGACAGTGTTGACGTCTCTTGCCGATGCGACTCGTATAAAAGACATTGCATACGTCAAAGGCGTAAATGATTATCAGGTTATAGGTTACGGACTCGTAGTCGGGCTCAATGGGACCGGCGACTCGCAGATTTCAACCTTCACAGAGCAATCGGTCGCGAGCATGTTGAAAAGGTTCGGCATAACCGTGACTCAATCGCAGATACGGATGCGAAATGTCGCAGCAGTTATGGTGGTGTCGTCGATTCCAGCATTTGCAAGCAGCGGGGCTGCTGTCGATGTGACAGTCTCTTCGATGGGTGATGGGACCAGCTTGCAAGGTGGCACGCTCCTCCTCACGGATCTCATCGGGCAGGACGGCAAAATCTATGCGACAGCTCAAGGTCCGCTCGCAGTCGGCGGCTTCGACATTCGTGCCGCCGGCACGATGGTACAGAGGAATTTCACGACAACCGGAAGAATCCCTAACGGCGGACTTGTGCAGCAGTCTCCTCCGATCGAATTTGTTGATAACTGGATGCTGTCACTTGTTCTTTCTCAGCAAGACTTCACGACAGCCAACAGGGTGGCGGACGCCATCAATCAAAACACAGGATCCAAAATCGCCGATGCCATAGACGGTGCCACAATAAATGTCCAGGTACCGCAGCCTTACCAATCCAAAGACAAGCTGGTACAGTTTATCGCGCAAATCGAATCTCTGCAGGTGGTTCCGGATGTCATGGCACGCGTCGTCATCAACGAGAGAACCGGTACGGTTGTGGTCGGACAAAACGTTACCGTGCTCCCGGTAGCGATTTCGCACGGTAATTTGAATATAGAGATTCAGGCATATCCGGTCATTTCACAGCCTGCGCCGTTTTCGCAAGGACAGACTGTGGTAACTCAAGAAGCAACCGCTGCAGTGAATCAAGAAGAAAGCTCCATGGTCGCAATCAACAGCGCCGCTACCGTCCAGGACATTGCATCCGCATTGAATTCACTGAAGGTTAAGCCCCGTGACATCATCGCGATATTCCAGGCGCTGAAAGCGGCAGGTGCATTGAAGGCGGAACTAGTCATACTGTAACATGGAAAAGATAGACCCGAACATTTCGCAAATCCATCCGCAGTTCACCGAACAGCAGAAAACAAAACTCATGGCAGCTGCCAAAGACTTTGAGGCGGTTTTCATGCAATACATGCTGAAGTCTATGGAGGAGAGTGAAAAAATTTCCGGACAAGATGACAGTGAACAGGGCTACGGAAAAGATATCATGACCGGACTCTTCGATACGGAGATGGCGAGGTACGTTACGGACAAGTCCAATCTCGGAATCGGCAACATGCTCTACAAGCAGTTCACCGGTGAAGACATGGATTCAGGAATATCGGGCAGGTCAAATTCAATACCTGAAATGCTAAGGCAAATCCTTCCTGATGAACGAACTCGGGAGCGTGTTCTTCAAAAAATCGGCTCTTATAGCTCCGGCTCGGTGTTGGAGAATGTGGGACAATACTCCGATATAATAAATGAAGCGGCAGGTAAGTACGACGTGAAGCCAAGTCTGATAAAAGCCGTGATTGCTGCGGAATCTGGAGGAAATGCAGATTCTGTCTCGACCAAAAACGCCAAAGGATTGATGCAGCTTGTCGATACAACGGCCGAGGAGGTCGGAGTGAAGAACGTTTTCGATCCGCGCGAGAATATCATGGGCGGGACAAAATATTTAAAGAACTTGATAGAAAAGTTTTCCGGCAACATTGAACTGGTGCTGGCATCTTACAATGCAGGCACTGAAGCAGTCGAACAATACAAGGGCGTTCCGCCATTCAACGAAACTCAAAACTATGTGAAAAGAGTAAAGAGCTATCTTCAGATGTTCGATGGCGAGGATTCAATTGCTGGAATGGTAAGCGGGGCAGATGATGAACGATAAGACGAAACGTTTGATGGAATTGACGGAGCAGGAGACCGCCGAGTTAGACAGGATGGCGGTCATTTTGAATGCAAAACATGAAGCCATCTCGAAGCTGCATTCTAAGATGGTACAACAGATCTTGGTCGAAGAATTGGAGAGGCTCAAGCGGATTCAAACCATCGAAAAAGAGCGTGCCATGATATTGAAGGATTTGTCTTTGTCCGGGAAAGATTTGAACGACTCGGTGGTCATCAGGAAAAAATTTGGGGAAGAAGACTCGAAAATTGTTGCGTCTCTTCATTCGAATTTAAAAGAATCTTTCGCGCGCGTCGTTTCTCTGAATGGTATCAGCCGCGCCTTGCTTAGACACTCGCTCGCCTTTATAAGGCAAAACATCAACATACTGACCGAGGGCGGCAAAAGAAAACTTATCGACAGGAAAGCATAAGCTGGAAAATTTATGAGCGGTATTTCATCGTTATTGAACATAGCTCGCGAAGCACTGATGACCTCACAGGCCGAGCTGGACACGACCAGCCACAACATTGCAAATGCGAATACCGATGGTTACACCAAACAGAAAGTGGTCACGGAAGCGGCAACGCCGATTCAAACCACTTACGGTTTCCTGGGATCGGGCGTTCAAATTCAAACTATTATGCGCGTCAGAGACGCTTATGTCGATGAGCAGGCAATGAGTCTAAATTCCGACCTGAGCAAAGCCACGACGCAGCAGCAGACGATGTCGAATGTCGAAAGTATTTTTAATGAGACATCTGGTGACGGGCTCTCCGATCAGTTGAATAATCTTTTCGCGGCATTCCAATCACTTGCGCAGAATCCTGAAGACACAGGAATTCGCCAAACCGTCATGCAGGCAGGCCAGCAAGTTGCCACTACGTTCAACATCATGAACAATAAGCTCCAGAACATTCGCTATCAGGTTGCACAGGAGGTAGATTCGGACGTCGAGAAGATCAACGGGCTCGCTTCGACGATCGCAAGTATAAACTCAGAAATTCTATCGGGTCCATCCGGGAGCAAAACTTCTCCGGATTTGCAGGACCAAATGGATAGCGCCGTCTCCCAATTGAGCCAGCTTGTTAATGTAAAAGTGACGACCGATCCAACCGGGATAACGAACGTAACGGCGGGCGGAACTGTCGTAGTAGCCGCTGGTACGGCTTACACTTTCAAGACTACTCAGACATCCGGAGGCATTACGATCGGACGTTCGGATTCCTCTCTCCCTGCCACGGTCACCTCGGGTGAAATATCCGGGCTTCTTGATTCTTACAACGGGAATGTCTCCTCCTTCGCAACCCAGCTTGACAACATCGCCGATACGCTCATACAGACCGTGAACGCGTTTCATTCGGCGGGTTATACTCTTTCGACAAACGGGACACCTGCACAAACCGGAAAATCTTTCTTCGCTGGAAATTCTGCCGGGAGCATAGCAATGTCTCCCGACATCGTTTCGAATCTGAACAACATTGCGGCTTCATCGTCCGGAGATCCTGGAGACGGTCAGAATGCCACCGCAATAGCGAACGTGATGAATGCCCCGGTGATGAATAACGGCCAGTCGATCGTGAATTCGTACCAGGGGCTTATCGGGCAGGTGGGGATTGCATCTCAGCAATCCAGCGACAGCGTGCAGACTCTCCAGATCTCCCAAAACCAGATGAAATCATTTCAGAGTTCTATTTCGGGAGTTTCATTGGATGAGGAGCTCACGAACATGATTCAATACCAGCATTCGTTCGAAGCCGCCGCGAAAGTCGTTACCACTACGGACCAAATGTATCAGACAATAATTGGAATGGTATCGTAAAATGAAAATCAACGAAACACAGGTTGTGAGCGATCTGCTCTATTCAATCGGACAGAGCCGCGAATCGGTCGACAAATTGCAGGAACAAATCTCGACCGGCAAGCTGGTAAACACGCCTTCGGACAATCCGGTCCTCGCTCAGAGATTGATGCTGCTGCAGAATCAAGTCAACCAGAACAATGTATACACTCAGAACACTCAGTATGCGTCGAGCTTTGTCACGGAACAGAGCAGTGCGCTTGGAAGTGCAGTCAATGTCTTGACGAATATCAAGACCATGATACTTTCAGCGGCCAACGATCAAACTCCTCAGGACATGCAAAATTACGGGACGCAGCTTGACCAGTACATCAATCAACTTCTCGATCTCGCCAACACGAAATTCGGCGACAAATACGTATTTGGCGGTACGCAGACAAACGTCCAGCCGTTCTTCATGAATTCAAATCGAAGTGCCGTTACAGCGAACCCCGAAGGTGTGGGCGGCGCGCTGAAGTTAGACGTCGGCTTCGAGATCAGCGACCAATATAACATCACCGGGCAGGAAGCCTTTGCGGGCGGCCAAATGTTTACTGACCTTATTGCTATTCGAGACGAATTGAACGGCGGTACAGTTCCGAGTCAGGCAGACGTGGCGACCGTGGACAATTATCTCAACTCGATGATAAACACGAACGCCAAAGCCGGGGCAATGGGAAACCGGTTTCAGTTGATCCAACAGCAGCTGAGCTCCCAGACACAATCATTGCAGACGACTATGTCGAATCTTGGCGACACTGACATAGCGGCAGCAACGATAAAATTAGAAGAACAGCAAACCGCCCTTCAAGCCGCTCTACAAGCCGGTGCGGGAGTCGTTCAACTCTCGCTCGCAAATTATCTTTCAACTGGCGGTTAAGAGATGAAGAAAACCATAGAGATAGGCACGCTTGCCGGTTTAGTTTTTGGAATAGTTTCCATTTTTGGCTCGTTCATGATGGAAGGTGGAAAGTTAGGCGCCGTTATAATGGTTCCAGCGATGACAATCGTATTTGGCGGGACGTTTGCTACGGCCATGATAGGAACGTCGTTCAAGCAGTTCGCGAGAATCTGGAGGTTCGCCCTGGTCGCTGTCATGCCGCCAAAGCACGATGTGGATAGAATCATAGAATTGATCGTCCAGTATTCCACGAAGGCCAGAAAGGACGGCTTGCTTGCTCTCGAGAAAGAATTGAACAACATCCCCCATGCGTTTTTGAAAAAGATGCTTCGGTTTGCAATAGATGGAACCGATCCGCAGACGATGCGCTCTGTCGCCGAAGCGGAGATGGGTTTCTTAAACGAGAGACATGTATCTAATGCCGCGGTGTTCCAGAAAATGGGCGGCTATTCGCCGACAATGGGAATCATAGGTACGGTTATGGGTCTGATAGTGACCCTTGCAAATGCCGGCGGAGATCCGAATGAACTGATCCATCATATAGCCACAGCGTTCATCGCGACACTCTGGGGAATTTTCATGGCAAATATTGTGTGGCTTCCGATTGCCGACAAGTTGAAGACGATCCATGGCGAAGAAAATCTCATAATGGAAGTTACGTTGGAGGGAGTCCTGTCTCTTCAGGCGGGAGAAATTCCGGCAATAGTGAGAGCTAAGTTAAGATCGATGCTGCCGAGCCGCGAACAGGGAGAAGTCTGATGAAGAAAAAAGCAGAAGGCGTACACGACAATCTTGAGCGCTGGCTCCTGACCTACGCTGATTTGATTACTCTTCTCCTCGGTTTGTTCGTGATATTGTACGCGAGTTCACGCGTCGACATAGCAAAGTACAAAGAAGTAATGTCGGCCTTCGTTAATTTGTTCGGTGGCGGGCCTGCGGCCACCGGGAATCTCATGGGCGAGAAGGGCGTCATGAACAACCTGTCGCCGGTATCTCATGAAAAAGAGTCGGTCCAGTTGGAAAAAAAAGTTGAAGCGGCTGTCGGTGAAGCGCTGAAAGGCGGCGGGGCTATAATTACTCATGATGAACGCGGAGTAACCGTACACTTTCTCGAAAAGTTTATGTTTGAGGTGGGGAAATCGGAGATACACCGGAACGCGTACCCCGTTCTCGACACGCTCGGCTTTTTGCTGCAGTCAATTCCGAATCGAATTTATATCGAAGGCCATACCGACAATACACCGATTCACACGCCTCAATTTCCTTCCAACTGGCATTTGTCGGTCGCGCGCTCGCTGAATGTCGGTTATTACCTTTTGCAGAATTATCAAATTAGACCCGAGAAAGTGTCCATCATGGGTTACGGTGAATTCCACCCGCTTGTTCCGAACGACACGCCGTTACACAAAGCAGAAAATAGGAGAGTCGACATTGTCATACTCAACAGCACAGCAAAGGATTAAGGTGAAGACAGAAGTGAAAACGAAGCTAAAGACTATACAGTTTGGCGAACTGGAATTTGAGCCGAGCATTGTTTATCATTTTCCCGGCGGTTTGCCGGGATTTGAAGAATTCCACGAGTTTATCGTGATCGACGATAAAGATACCGAGCCATTAAAGTGGCTGTTGTCGGTTGACGAGCCGAATATTGGCTTCCCGGTTTTGGAACTCCTGCAGGCTGCTCCTGAGCTGAAGAGCGAGATTCAGAAAGAAGAATTGAATCTGTCAAGCACCTTAGTCGTCGTCACGCTGCATCGCGATCCGGAACCGCTGACGGTGAATTTGAAAGCTCCGATTATTCTTAACAACTCTTCCAAAACCGGCAGGCAGGTAATATTGGATTCGGATAAATATTCCACCAAATACGAAATTAAATGACCAAGGAAGGACAAAATGCTAGTCTTAACAAGGAAGTTAGGGGAAGCCATCAAGATAGGCGACAAGGTAAAAGTCGTAGTCGTCTCAATCGATGGTACAAGTGTAAAGTTGGGGATCGAAGCTCCAGAAGAAATTCCTGTTCACCGGGAAGAAATCTACAAGAAGATAGCTGCGGAGAACGTGGCGGCATCATCGGAAATTGATAAAGAGAAGCTGAAGATTTTAAAAAATATTTTGTCGAAAAATCGCGGCTCGGGTTCGGGCGGGCGGTCTTCTTCGGGAAAGAAAAATGGCTAAGCCGCAGCGGAAAACGGTTCTTGTCATAGACGACGACAAGATGGTACAACGCTATATTGAAGAATTCTTTAAAAGACTCAAATTCGTTTTCTATGCCGCTTCCGATGGATATGAAGGGCTGAAGTTCGCACTGTCTTCAAAACCTGATTTGATATTCCTGGACATCATGATGCCGCGCTTCGACGGATTCAAGACGCTCCAGGTTCTTAAGTCAAATGATTTGACGAAAAATATCCCGGTCGTGGTGATGACCGCATATTCCGACAGAATAAATGTGGTTTCCGCATGCAAGCTTGGCGCCGCTGCGGTAATTACGAAACCCTTGACGGAAGAAATTTTTTTTGAAAAACTGAAGCAGATCTTCGGAGAGAAGTTTGTCCGGTCCGTGATTCCGCGCGATCCAAAGGAAACTGAAAATCCATTCGGCGTAAAGGAGGACGAGTACAATGAGGTCGTTCGCGGAATGGTCGAGGAATTCTTGAAATACTATTCGGCAGAAGTAGAAGACCTCGAGCGGGCAGTTCACGAAAAAAACGTCGATGTGATTCGAAGGATTACGCACAGTCTCCGCGGGACCGGCGGATCATTCGGTTACGGCGGGGCGGCGGCGCTCGCAGTCAGGCTCAACGAACTGGTTCACACATCGCCGATAGACTGGGAAGAGGCAGAGGAGGTTTTAATCATGCTAAAAAATAAGTTGCAAAGATGAAAGCACTAGTAGCAGACGATGTCCCGATGATCCGGAAACTTGTCGAGTTCCATTTGAAGCAGATAGGATTCGATATATCAAATGCCGCTGATGGAGCAGAAGCGTTGACGCTCGCAAGCAACTCGAAATATGATTTGATAATCTTGGACATAATGATGCCCGAGATGGACGGGCTTGAAGTTCTGCACCGCATTCGCTTGGACTCAATAAACAAGGCTACGCCGGTTATTATCATGACGGCTTACAGCGATTATTCGAACGTCAAGAAAGCGGTGGAATACGGAGCAAATGATTTTATTGTAAAGCCCGTCGAGCAGGTTTCTTTCAGAAAAAAGGTGATCGATGCGGTCAGTGTGAAGCCGCCGGAGTCGGTAAAGTGAAACTCTCGTTATCCATGATCGTTAAGAACGAAGCGAGATTCCTGCCGGGGTGCCTGGAAAGCGTAAGGGATCTCGTGGATGAGATAGTAATCGTGGACACCGGCTCGACGGACGAAACAAAATCCATCGCCGGAAATTTCGGCGCGAAAGTCTTTGATTTTGAATGGAAGAACGACTTTTCACTTGCACGAAATGAATCGATGCGAAGAACAACCGGAGATTGGGTCCTCTACCTCGATGCGGATGAAAGAATCGAAAAATGTCATCACGAGAAGATCAGGAAACTCATTTCGTCCGGAGGCGGAGATGCACTCCTGCTGAATCTAAAAAGCAAAATAGGCGTCAAAGAGGATTCGCAGTACCATCTTGTCTCTTATCCGCGGCTGTTCAGGAAAATGAAGGGAGTTGCATTTACAGGAAAAGTTCATGAGCAGATTAACAATTCGCTCCTTGCCGCGCGTGCAAGGATTGTCCAAACCGACGTAACCATTATCCATCTCGGCTATGCGCAAGATGAAGATGTCATTCGCGAGAAGGCGAAGCGAAATTATCTTCTGCTCCTCGAACAAATTGAACGACGGGAAAATTACGGCTATGCTCTCTATCAGCTTGGCCAGACGGAGATGGTCCTTGGTGATGTCGAAAAGGGAATCGCGCATCTATACGAGGCGATTGCCGCCGGAGGTTTTGGCAAACCTGTTGAGGCTTCGATTTACGGAATCATCGCAGAGAAGAAATTCAATCAGGGAGACACAGAAGGCGCGTTGGAAGCATGCGATAAGTCTCTCGCCGCTGCTCCGTCGCAATCATTTGCTTTGATAATGAAAGGCGATATTTATCTCAAATACGGCAGGTATCGCGAATCTGTCGATTCATTTATGAGAGCACTTGAAGAATATCGTTCCAGCGTTCTTCTGGGGAAAGCTGCAACGGCAATCGAGCCGGTATTCGATATCGACGTTCTTTATTCGAAAATCGCTGCGGCTTCTTCCCTTGGCGGAGATTTGGAAGCGGCAAAGAAGTACTATGGGCTTGCCGCCGAGACGAAAGGGAAGCCCGAAAAGGTGGCGAGGTATTTTGAATTTTTGGTGAAAAATAAAATGTGGGATGATGCCGTTGAGGCTTCGAAGAGATTTGGTGATTACGAAAACGAAGGCTGGTATTTAAGGATCGTCTCCTCTGCCTGCATTGATACTGGAAATTTCCTGGAAGCGGCGAGGCTGCTTGAAAAAATTGCGGACCATGATGCTGTTTCGTTGTCGAGTCTGGCTAATTGTAAGATGAAAGTCGGTGATTTCGAAGGTGCGGAATGTGCATTTCGCAGTGCAATGAATTTAGGATATGACGATATGCAGGGTTTGGAACTCTTTGGACTGATTCAGTTTAAGCTCGGGAAATTTTCTGACGCAGCCGAGACTCTCGGAAGAATTGTCGAAGCGAATCCGGAAAATGCGAAAGCGCGGAAGTTTGTTCAGGCGGCCAGGGAACGAATAAGAAATCTTGCTGCAGTATGAAGTTTAGAAGGATGCAGATCTGACATCGCCAGTCTGCAAAGATAAAACGAGTGAACCAATCGATGTGCCGCCATATCGCAGGCCCGGCAAAGCCCGCGGGGCTCCGCAGGGCGCGCGTCCCGTCAAAAAAATCGGTCTCCGCCGCATAATTCGCGTGCCATTGTGTTCAAATAATGTCAGGTCAATTCCGATTTCTTGATTGGCACCGGTTCATATCCTAACTTACACGATGTAAAAATTAAGAATGCATTATGGCACGAGAAGAACCTTTAACTGAAATTTTCAACATTAAGCACGATAAATCAAAATCAGAGCGGGCAGGATACATAGCAATCGTCGGTGGCGGACTAATGGGAAGAGGGATCGCTGAATGTGCCTCGACGGCGGGAATCGATGTATTGATAATAGAACTTGCGGAAGATATGGCAGAGAAATGCCGCCAGAAACTTTCCGAGATGCTTGATCAGGAGATTGCACGCTGGGCACTCACAAAAAATGAAAAGAAATCTATCCTCTCTCGGATAAAATTCTCTACCGATCTGACTGAGGTTGTGGAATGTGACCTCGTCATCGAAGCGATCGAGGAGGACTTTGCCGCGAAAAAGGCGGTCTTTAGGGACCTCGATAAGATTTGCCCGCCCGAAGCGATTTTCGTATCGAACACGGCTACTCTGAGCCTGACAAAACTTGCCGAAGCAACATCGCGGCCGGACAAAATCATCGGGATGCACTTTCTCAATCCGGTCTCGCGGGTGCCGCTTGTCGAGATTGTCCGTGCGCTCAAAACAAGTGACGAAACATTTAAGAAGACGAAGAAATTTGCCGAGGATTTGGGCAAAACGGTCGTCGAGGTTTTTGAATATCCGGGCTTTGTTACAACAAGGGTCATCTTGCCGCTGTTAAACGAAGCGATGCAGGTTTTGCTTGAAGGTATCGCCACCGCTGAAGGAATTGACACCGCGATAAAGCTGGGATACGGGCTGAATGTCGGTCCGCTCGAGATGGCCGATTCAATGGGATTGGACGAAGTTTTAACATGGCTCGATACTTTGTTCCATGAGCTCGGAGGTCCGCAGTACCGCGCAAGTCCTATACTTCGACGCAAGGTCCGGGAAGGCCATCTCGGGAAAAAAACCGGCGAAGGCTTTTTCAAATACGACGAGTCAGGGAAAAAAATAGACAATCAAAAGTAGTAAGCGTAACCGCCACCATCGGAATAAATGCCTGGCAGGTGAGAGCGCGCATCAGAAAAGAAAATTGAAATGAAAATTCTCGTACTAAATTCCGGAAGTTCATCGGTAAAGTATCAATTCATAAATGCCAGAGACCGTTCGGTCCTGGCGAAGGGGATCATCGACAGAGTAGGCATGAGCGATTCCGTCGTGACTCACGAGCGCTTCGACGGCGACAAAGTAAAAATCAGCGCCGAGGTGCTCGACCACCAAACGGCAATAGAATACGTTCTGGCAGTTCTTCTCAGCCAGAACCATGGCGTTATCAAGGATAAGTCCGAGATCGATGCGGTCGGGCACAGAGTGGTGCACGGCGGAGAGAGTTTTTCGGAGAGTGTGCTCATTGACCAAAAAGTAATGGATGATATACGCGAGAACATAGAGCTTGCCCCGCTCCATAATCCTCATAACCTTCGCGGCATTCAGGCTGTGTTGAAACATTTGCCGGGAACTCCGCAAGTTGCAGTCTTCGATACAGCGTTTCATCAGGGAATGCCCTCGTATGCTTTTTTATACGGCATCCCGTACCTTCTTTACAGACGGTATAAAATTCGCAGATACGGTTTCCATGGTACCTCACATTATTATGTCTCGCATCGCGCGGCGGAGTTACTCGGGAAACCCATTGAAAAATTAAAAATCATAACGGCACATCTTGGAAACGGATGCAGCATCGCCGCAGTTGACAGAGGCATCTCGGTTGATACTTCGATGGGGTTTACTCCGCTTGAAGGACTTCTGATGGGAACGCGCAGCGGCGATCTTGATCCCTCAATAATATTGCATATAGTCGGACGCGAGGGGTTATCGCTTGCAGAGGCGAACACTCTTCTTAACAAACACAGCGGTCTGCTGGGAATTTCCGGGTTGACGAGCGACATGCGTGAAATCATTTCGGAGAAGAAAAACGGAAACAAGCAGGCAGAGCTCGCGTTTCAGGTTTTTACTTACCGGATTAAAAAGTACATAGGTTCGTATGTTGCTGCCATGGGCGGCCTGGATGCAATTGTTTTCACGGGCGGGATCGGCGAAAACAGCCCGGATGTTCGTGCCGCAAGCTGCAGCGGACTGGAATTTTTGGGAATCGAGATCGACGAGGCGAAAAATAATTCTCAAGAGAAAGAAAAAGTCATAAACAGTGATGCGTCTAAAGCCAAAGTCATGGCGCTGCCGACGAATGAAGAGCTCGTGATCGCAATGGATACGATGAGAATCGTCGGGAAGGATTTTCATGACTGAATATCGGTCGATATATGACGGTCCATTCTGCGATCCTTACCGCGGGAATCATGGTGTACTTGCAAGTCGTATGAATCGTGGTTAAAATATTTCGTAATCGAGTTTCGATCAAGTAACTCCTGTTGAGAATGAAAAAGCTCCTTGTAATAATCAGCGCTGCGGCTTTTGCTGCGGGAATCGCGTACCTCGTCATTAAGGCGGTCGAAGAGCTGGATTTCGTCGATGAAGAAGAGGATCTTACATCCGAGGATGTAGAGTCTCAATTGCTCCAGCACGAATAGTAAGTCCGGCGTCTCACCGGTTTCCCGAACCCGTTGCGCACTCATAATCGATTTTCTCCGTCTGAGCGGACTCATACTCCGTTCGACTTGCGCTTCCGTAATAATCCCCTTATCTTGGGACAAGATGGTCGACCTGAATACAGTAGATCCTTTCGTGAAAGTACTCATCTATCTGATAGCCATCTTAGCTACAGCTAAGTTGGGGGCAGAAATTTTTGAAAGAATGAAGCAGCCGGCAGTCCTCGGTGAATTGATTGCCGGCGTCATTCTTGGAAATCTTGTCCTCGTAAGCCATAATTGGAATTTTTTTGAGCCGATGAGATCCGCGATTCTGTCAGATCATGCCGCCGTCAACATAGACATGCTGGCAAAACTCGGAATCATAATTCTACTTTTCGAGGTTGGATTGGAATCAAGCGTCCGCGATATGAGGCGCATCGGATTTTTGTCCTTCTTCGTCGCAACCGTTGGCGTCGCTGCCACATTTGTTTTAGGTTACCTTGTCTCGACCATTTTTGTCAGAGAAGTGCCGAGCAAAATCCTGGCAGCATCTCCGAATTTTGACGTGCGTATTATCCATGTCTTTATTGGAGCAACGCTTTGCGCGACGAGTGTCGGCATAACGGCAAGAGTCTTTCGCGACCTGGGCAGGTCTCAATTAAACGAAGCGCGAGTCGTTCTCGGAGCCGCTGTCGTGGATGACGTTCTCAGCCTGATAATGCTTGCCGCCGTTTCTGCGATAGTCACGTCTAATGAAAATGGTGCGGGCATTTCTTCTTTTGTAATTGCAAAGCTGACACTGATCGCAGTCGGATTCTTAGCGGGGGCGCTGGTAATCGGGTCGCTTGTGATTCCGCATCTGGTCGAAGCGGCGGCCAAATTCAGAACTCGCGGTCTAATGCTGATCACGGCATTGGTAATCTGTTTCGGTCTTGCGTCGCTCGCAGGAATGGCGGGTCTTGCGCCTATCGTCGGGGCCTTCGCCGCAGGATTGGTACTCGAGGAAGTCCACTTTAGAAATTTCGGCAGCGATATTGGAATCAAAAACCTCCTCGGTGCCGTATCCACTTTGCTCGTGCCGATTTTTTTTGTCCAGATGGGAGTTCAAGTCCACCTGGAGAGTTTTCTGAACCCATCTGTCATTGGAATTTCCATGGGACTGATTGTTGCGGCAGTTCTAGGCAAACAGGCGTGTGGATTCATCGTAGGCAGGAAAGGAATTGACCGCCTGGTCGTCGGTATCGGAATGATTCCGCGGGGAGAGGTCGAATTGATTTTCGCGGGGATCGGGAAATCGCTTGGAATTATCAATGATGAAATATTTTCTGCAATTGTTGTTACAGTCATGGTGACAACTTTCGTCACGCCGCCGCTTTTGAAGTGGTCGATCGGGAGGGCGCGAAAACCGGAAGCGGCAAATCTGACTTGAGAAAAAAACGTAGAAAATAGGAGGAGAGAAATGGTCAAGCATATCGTGATGTGGAAATTGAAGGAGCAAGCTCACGGGAATTCAAAAATGGTAAATGCGAGATTGATAAAGGAGAAGTTAGAATCACTGAATGGCAAGATTCCAGGCATGTTGAAGTTGGAGGTCGGGGCAGATTTTTCCGGAACGAATGACAGTTTCGATGTGGCATTGTATTCGGAATTCAAATCAAAGGACGATTTGAACAATTACCAGAATCATCCTGAGCATAGGGCGATCATGCCGTTCGTCGCGGAAGCTCGGGAAGAAAGAAGGGTCGTCGATTACGAGAGTTGACAGGTTTTCAGGCCACATCATGCCTCGTAAATTTGTTTTTCCCGCGATATTGATGCTTAATGCCCGATCCAGCGCAGTTGGCTCACTCGTTCTTGTAAAACTTCCTTCCCTCTGTTATATTAACATGCTTTTTCAGCCGATTAAGAAATCATCCCGATAAAATGTGATTCTGAAGGGATTCGGCTCCTCCCGAAGGGACTTCTTCGGCACCGAACAAACGGTTCGAGCGTCTGCGAAGCGGTGCTCGGTTTATTTTTGAATAGCTGTACGGTTAATTCAGTTGGAAATAAATATTTCGAATCTCTCGGAAGGAGTTCATGAGTATCAGCTTGAGAGCGCTCCTTCTTCGATCGGACTGGACGAACGTTTTTCGAAGCAGGTCTTTGTTAAGGTTGAAGTTGAAAGGCGGCGGACACAGTTTTTTTTGACCGGACACATTAAAACTTCCGGTCGGTTTGTATGCGACCGCTGTCTCGATGATTTCGAAAGGGACTTGAGCATCGATTACAGGATGACTTATGTTTATGATCGCGACGATGCCGGAGAAGTCGATGAGGATGAGATCGCCGTAATTCATCACAGCATGAATCAGATTAAAATAGATGGCGACGTCAAGGAGTATATACTCGTCGCGGTTCCGCTGAAACTTTTGTGTAAGGAAGACTGTGCGGGATTGTGCGTGACCTGCGGCATAAATTTGAATCACAAGACGTGCAGCTGCGCCGCTGAATAGACTAGCCCGAAATGTGAGAACAAAATTAGAAAATTAAAATTGAAGGATCAAAAAAGCCGGTAGACACCGATTGAATATCAAAGGGACATAGCTTTGATTTCCAGGTTGCGGTTTTGACCTTTGAGTTTGCAAGAAATTTTATGAGGAAGAATAAAAATGCCAAATCCGAAACGACGACATTCTAAATCGAGAGGGGCAAAGAGAAGGACGCATTATAAAGCGACCGCTCCGACGATTTCCGAATGTCCGCATTGCCATGAACCAAAACTTCCGCATCGGGCCTGCCCAAATTGCGGCTACTACAGCGGAAGGGTCGCATTCATTCCGAAGAGCGCTTAGCCAGCAAAAATTTTGAGTTATGAATTTTCTCGGGATGATCCTTTAAGGGGACTTCCGAATTAGAATCCCAATTCAAAGTTTGAAATTAAAAATCAAGATTCCTTAATGCGAATTGCACTTGACGCGATGGGCGGCGATGAAGCGCCGCTCAGAATTGTTGAAGGCGGACTGCAGGCCCTCAGAGAATCCGGTAATCGTTTCGAGCTCGTCCTTGTCGGACGCAGGGAGGAGGTTCAAAAAGAAGTCTCATGCCATTCTCCCGAAGGTTTGAACTACTCTATCGTGGATGCGCCTGAAGTAATAGAAATGTCGGAAGTGCCGAACATCGCGATAAAGCAGAAGCGGAATTCATCGATAGTGGTCGGATTGAATCTTCATAAGGAAAGGAAAGTAGATGCTTTCATAAGCGCAGGAAACACGGGGGCGTTCATGGCAGCATCTACCTTGATTTTAGGACGCGTCGAGGGAGTAAGTCGCCCGGCGGTCGGAACGCCTCTTCCAACTGTAAATGATGGCACATGCTTTCTCATCGATTCGGGCGCTAATTCTGACTGCCGTCCGCAGCATATTGTGGAGTTTGGTTTCATGGGCGCAATTTACGCCCGTGAGATCTTGAAAAAGGAAAATCCTACCGTTGCCCTTCTAAACATAGGCGAAGAAAGCTCTAAAGGAAATGAGCTTGCCCTTTCGTCTTACCCGCTTCTGGAAAAAAGCGAGTTGAACTTCATCGGCAACGTAGAAGGAAGAGATATTCTGGCGGGAAAGGCCGACGTAGTTCTCGCAGATGGCTTTGTAGGAAATATAGTTTTGAAGTTTGCCGAGAGTATTTTGCCGACATTAAGGACGAGATTCAGACTTTACGCTTCCGGAAATATTTTCCGGAAACTGCAGGCTGGATCGATAGCGAAAACGCTGAGGAAAGTCCTGAAGGGTTTCAGCTATGAAACCTTAGGTGGTGCACCGCTCCTGGGTGTGAACGGAATCTCGATCATCGGACACGGTGGTTCAACTGCGCTTGCGGTCAAGAACATGGTGCTCCGCGCCGAAGAGATGGTGGATCATAAGATCAGCAGGCTGATAGAAGACTCAATTAAAAAACAGAAGTGAAAGTTCGTTAAATGTCAAAACATGCGATAATAACAGGCGTTGGTCATTACGTACCTGATGATCGTTTGACCAATGCCGATTTTGAAAAGATGGTCGACACGACGGATGAATGGATTAGAACGAGAACAGGAATTTGCGAAAGAAGGATTTTGAAAAAAGGTGCAACGAGCGACCTGGCGGCCGGGGCGATCAGGGATTTGCTGAAGAGGAGAAAAATTTCTGCGGAAGAAATAGATATGATCATAGTTGCGACCGTCACGCCCGATATGTTTTTCCCGTCGACCGCTTGCCTGGTCCAGGAAAAAATCGGGGCAAAGAAGGCGTGGGGATTCGATCTGTCGGCGGCTTGCTCGGGATTTGTCTTTGCGCTTGTCACCGGTGCGCAATTCATTCGAACCGGAGCTTATAAGAAAGTCATCGTGGTCGGTGCGGACAAGATGTCTTCGATAACAGATTATACCGACCGCGCAAACTGCATTTTATTCGGCGATGCCGGTGCCGCGGTTCTGCTCGAACCCGATGAAGAGGGGGAGTACGGAATTTTGGACCACCTCTTGTACTGCGACGGGGCAGGTGAACCATCCCTGAATATGCTCGGCGGCGGAAGCTTGAATCCCGCAACTCACGAAACTGTCGATAAGAGAATGCACTACTTGTACCAGGATGGGAAGGCAGTTTTCAAAGTTGCAGTCGTGGGGATGGCCGATGTGTCTTACGAAATCATGAAAAAGAATAGCCTCACCGGCAAAGATATCGACTGGCTTGTCCCGCATCAGGCGAACAAGAGGATTATCGACGCCACCGCCAACAGGATGGAGCTCGATAACTCGAAAGTTATGTTGAACATCGACCGGTATGGAAACACCACGGCAGCAACGATACCACTGTGTCTTTCTGAGTATTACAGGAGCGGACGGTTGAAAAAAGGACAAGTGCTCGTGCTGTCTGCGTTTGGCGCCGGCTACACGTGGGGAGCGGTTTTGGTTAAATGGTCGATGGAAAATTGTCCTGGGCGAGAGTAAATCCACGATGTCTGAGATAAATTCTTCCTGCAAAATCGCTTTCATTTTTCCGGGGCAAGGTTCTCAATACGTCGGCATGGGAAAAGACTGGCACGATAATAGTCCGAAAGCAAAGGAAATGTTCGGTCGTGCAAGCGAGATCCTCGGATTCGACATTGCCGCAATTTGTTTCCGCGGCCCTGAAGATAAATTGAGACAGACGGAAGTCACCCAGCCCGCAATATTTCTTCATAGCGCAATCGCGTTCAGTTTATTGGATGAAAAAAATTTCGGTGCCGCTGCCGGACATTCGCTCGGCGAATATTCCGCATTGTTTGCGGCCGGAGCTCTTGAATTCGAGCATGCACTCATGCTGGTCGGGTTGCGCGGCAGGTTGATGCAGCACGCCGGAGAAGTGCGCCGTGGCACCATGGCTGCGGTTGTCGGACTTGAAGACAATTTAGTCGAGGAGATCTGCAGGGAGGCGTCAAAAGATGGAATCGTCCAGCCGGCGAATTATAACTCTTCGGGACAGATTGTGATTTCCGGCGATGTGGAAGCTGTTCACGGTGCCATGGAGCTTGCAAAAGTCCGGGGTGCGAAAATCGTCAAGGAGCTCGTCGTAAGCGGCGCATTTCATTCATCTCTCATGGAAGCCGCTAAAGAGGAATTGAAAAAGGCGATAGATGCTACGCCGTTCCACGATGCAAATGTCCCGGTTTATGCAAACGTCAGCGGAAAGCCCCTCAAGGACGCCGATGAGATCAAGGACGCTCTCGTCCGGCAGTTGACGAGTCCGGTTCGATGGCAGGAATCGGTTGTCAAAATGTTCAACGATGGGATTGCCAAATTTGTGGAGATCGGTCCCGGTAAAGTTCTTCAGGGACTTGTAAAAAGGACCGTCCCGGCGAAAGAAATTTTCGGAATAGACAAAATGAGTGAAGCGGACCTAGTTGTGAGGAGCGTGACTGAAAATCGATGAGCGAGTGTGTTGAAGTAGCCGAAACTAAGTTTGACATTGAAATCTTCACGGAAGGGTTCAGGGATCGAAGGGGCCCTAATGCATGCACTTCGAAATGCTGCCGCCATGGTGTCTATCTCGATCCTGCGGAACGCGACAGAATTCTCGATCACGCCGACGTCATCGAGAAATATTTCGACGACACTCAGACGAAAGACCGGAGCAAGTGGTTCGACAACACTGAAGATGAGGATTCCGATTTTCCGTCGGGCAAATGCGTGAGCACCGAGGTTTATAATGGCAAGTGCACGTTTCTCGACAGGAAAGGCAGGTGCGTCCTGCAAGTTGTCGAGACTGAGGAAAAGATGCCGAGATTTTCACTGAAGCCGTACTATTGTATTCTCTTTCCGATTGTGAAGATTGACGGAGTTTTCAAGTATGACGATTTCTGCAAAGGCGAGTCAGATTGCTGTACCGCGTCAGATCAGTGTGCAATGAAGATGATTGAATCATGTTCCACCGAGCTTCAATATGCGCTCGGAATTTCAAAGTACGACGAGGTTTTGAATCACTATCGAAATAGTGTTTTTGATTCTAAAAATCAGAAAACCGCTGAAGGTGTTCAGTCGGGCATAACGTATGCGGGAAAGGATGCAGTCAATGTTGGAAAATAAAGTTGCTCTTGTGACAGGCGGTGCTCGCGGAATCGGCAGGTCTATAACCGTCGAACTGGCCAGAAACGGAGCGGATGTAGCATTTACCTACAGGAGCTCCGCGAAGCTTGTAGACTCGCTCGTCTCGGAATTGAAAGCCATGGGACGAAGAGCGCTTGCCATTGAGGCGGACGCGACATCCATGGAAAGTGCGATAAAAGCCGTTGAAAAGGTTGTCACGGAATTCAAGAGGCTCGATATACTCGTCAACAATGCCGGTATTACCAAGGACAATCTGCTTCTTCGGATGTCTGAAGAAGATTGGGATTCCGTCATCAGGACAAACCTGAGGAGCGTTTTTAATTATACGAAGGCGGCCGCGCGTACCATGATGGGGCAACGTTATGGGAAAATAATAAACATAAGTTCCGTCGTCGGAATCATCGGCAATGCCGGGCAATCGAACTATTCCGCTTCTAAGGCAGGAATAATCGGTTTTACAAAGTCAATTGCCAAGGAACTCTCAAGTAGAAATATCCTTGTCAATGCAGTGGCTCCTGGTTATATTGACACAGATATGACATCTGTTTTTACAGAAGATCAAAAAAAGGCTTTCCTGGATTCAATTCCGCTGAAACGAGTTGCAAAGCCGGATGAGGTTGCAGGTGTAGTTCGTTTTCTCGCCTCACCCGACTCGGATTATATTACGGGTCAGGTGATTTCTGTCGACGGCGGGTTGTCAATTTAATATTAAACAAATACAAATGGAGGTAAAACAAAAATGGCAGTAGATGTCGAAGCAAAAGTAAAAGAGATCATTGTCAATAAACTCGGTGCTGAGGAGTCTCAAGTCAAGCCTGAAGCATCTTTCACAAATGATCTCGGTGCGGATTCACTCGATACCGTGGAGCTTGTCATGGAATTTGAGAAGGCGTTCAATCTCCAAATCCCCGACCAGGATGCTGAAAAAATTCGGACCGTCGGTGATGCCGTCAGCTATCTGAAACAGAGAGTAAGCTAATAACGGGGAAATTTATGAAAAGCGGAAAACGTGTCGTTGTTACGGGACTCGGAGCAATAACTCCGATTGGGCTTACCGTAGACGAATTTTGGAGAAGTATGATGGATGGAAAAAGTGGTGCTGGATCCATCACTTACTTTGATACTTCGAAATACGACACGAAATTCGCCTGTGAAGTGAAGGGATTTGATCCGCTTAAATACTTCGACAGGAAAACAGCACAGCGAATGGATTTGTTTACGCAATTCGCCATGGCCGCCGCCGCTCAGGCTCTCGAGCAAGCGCAAATCGACTTCGAGAAGATCGATAGAGACCGCGTGGGCGTGGTTGTAGGAAGCGGAATCGGCGGTATGTGGACCTACCAGAGGCAGCAGGAGACTCTTTTCAACGATCGCGGGCCACAGCACATTAGTCCATTCTTCATCCCGATGATGATTTCCGACATTGCTGCCGGAAACATTTCCATACGGTATAAATTGAAGGGCCCGAATTACGCGACGACGTCCGCGTGTGCCACTTCAGGCCATGCGATCGCAGATGCTGCGATGTTGATCCAGCGCGGCGATGCGGACCTGATGATAACCGGCGGGGCCGAAGCTGCGATCTGCCCGATGGGAATCGGCGGCTTCAATTCTATGAAGGCGCTCTCGACAAACAATGAAGATTGTGTTCACGCGAGCAGACCCTTCGACGCTAAACGCGACGGGTTTGTAATGGGCGAAGGAGGGGGTATCCTCGTCATCGAAAGTTATGAAAGTGCAGTTAAGCGCGGCGTGAAAATACTTGCTGAGCTTGCCGGCTTCGGACTCACAGCCGATGCGTATCATCTTACTCAGCCTGCGCCCGGCGGTGAGGGTGCAGTGAGGGCGATGAGATTATGTTTGAAAGACGCCGGGCTTGATCCCCAAGATATTGATTACATTAATGCCCATGGAACTTCGACGCCCCCCGGCGATAAGGGGGAAACACAGGCAATAAAAACAGTTTTCGGCGAGCATGCCAAGCAACTTCTGGTTAGCTCGACGAAATCGATGACCGGGCATTTGTTAGGTGCAGCGGGAGCCGTAGAAGCTATTGCAACCATTCTGGCGATCGCTAACGATACAGCCCCGCCAACGATAAATTACGAGTTCCCTGATCCCGATTGCAACCTTGACTATGTTCCCAACAAACCGATCAAGAGAACTATCAAAGCGGCCATGAGCAACGTCTTCGGTTTCGGCGGACATAATAATTGTTTGCTGTTCACGAAATTTAGAGAACAATAACAGCTCATAATTCATAAATCATAGTCCGTGGCCGTCAGCAATGGGCTGTGAATTAAGCTATGTTTTTTTCTCCAAAAAAAATCCTTGGGAAGTTTCGAGGTGTCCGGACTGACACGTTCGAGGCGAAGCGGCGTCATCTCAGGAAAAAACGCGAGCTTGAAAAGACTCTCGGGGTTAAAATCAGGAACGAAAATTATTTTTCGGAGGCGTTGACCCACCGTTCGGTATTGTCAATCCCGTCGTACGAGGAAAAGAACTCCAACGAGCGCATGGAATTTCTCGGCGATGCGATCCTTAATTTTCTAGTAGCTGAATTTCTTTTCAACGAGTTTCCGGAAATCGATGAGGGGCAGATGACCCGACTTCGCAGCCTTCTTGTGAACCAGCACGCACTCGCTGAATATGCCTCCGAGATCAATCTCTCGTCTTTTCTTTCTTTAAGCACGAGCGCCCAGCAGGCGATAGACAAAGGATATGAGACGATTGTTTCCGATGCCTTGGAAGCAGTGATTGCGGCGACTTATCTGGACGGCGGGATGAAGGCAGCAAAGAGATTTGTCGACAAAATGGTTTTGCCAAAGAAGAAACAGCTCAGCCGGCAAATGTTTAACGCACTTGATAGAAATTTCAAGAGCGCTCTCCTCGAATTGGCACAGTCACGCGGTCTCGGCGCACCGCGGTACAACGTTCTCAAAGAAGAAGGCCCTGATCACGACAGGACGTTTACGGTGGAAGTGTTGGTCGGCGATGAGTCGTGCGGAGTGGGGACGGGCAAAACTAAAAAAGCTGCGGAACAATCGGCAGCCGGAGAGGCATATGAGAAGCTGAAATACGGGAATCAGGAAAGAGACCGGCTCGATCCCTTTTCGGTGAGGGAGCAGAAATGAAGAGCGAAGCCGAGCACGTTCGACTGAACGAGGCGAAGTGGGACGGGTGGTCTCATAGACTAGACGGCGATGGCTGGAGATATCGGTATCTGCGCCGGATGCAAGCCGGTCTCATCTCGCTGTTGGATGTCAGAGAGGGAGTTAATTTCCTCGACATTGGATGTGGAACAGGGTGGGCAGTCGGTCAGGTTGGCAAGCTTGTCGGCGATAACGGCCTATTCTTTGGCATTGACATATCTTCCGTGATGATCGAAAAAGCAAAGGAGAGCTTTACAGGACGAGCGAATTTCCACTTCATAAAGGCAAATGTAGAATCTATTCCGCTCGAAGATAATTTTTTTGACATTATAATATGCACGAATTCTTTCCACCACTATTTAAATCCGGACAACGCGTTGAGGGAGATGCACAGGCTATTGAAAAACACCGGGAAAGTTTATGTGCTCGATCCAACTGCCGACAAATGGATCGTGAAGGTCGCTGGCAAGATAATAGGAATGCTTGAGCCTGCCCACGTTAAACTCTACAGCACAAAAGAGTTTCAGAGCTTGTTCGCCGGCGCGGGGTTGAAATATGCAGCCACCAGAATGGTTGACGGGCATCAGATAGTTCACGTCGGCGAAAGGTAGATTCCGGCAGGATGGCTATTCCCGGGTGAAATGAAACCGGATTAATCAACGGGCTAAAACCCATGGAGGTCTCATCATGTTTAAAGCAGGTTTGTTCATGTTAATTCTCGGATCGCTGGCCATGTCGCGCGCTCAGGATTCGAGATCTTCTGCAATGACAGGTCCGTTTGAGATAAGGACCGGTGTCAATGTAAGTCACTGGCTGTCGCAGAGCGAGAAACGCGGTGAGGATAGAAGGCGTTATATTACGCGAGCCGATTTTGACACGATCGCCTCGATGGGATTCGATCATGTGAGGATACCCGTTGACGAAGTGCAGCTCTGGGATTCGCTCGGGAATAAAGAAGCCGAAGGATTTGAGCTTTTGCACGATGCGATACAGTGGGCATTCGCTGCAAACCTGCGCGTCATTGTGGATCTCCATATCATACGGGCACACCACTTCAACGCCGGGTCGAACAAATTGTGGACCGATCCGGCAGAACAGGAAAAATTGGTGAACATGTGGCGCCGCCTTTCGGATGAGCTGCACCAATATCCGAACGACAAGCTTGCTTACGAAATTCTGAATGAGCCTGTTGCCGATAATCCCGGGGACTGGAATACTGTGCTTAACAAAGTCATAGCTGCGATAAGAGCTAAGGAACCTGAAAGGAAGATCGTCGTCGGCTCAAACAGATGGCAGATTCCGGACACGTTTCCCGAATTGAGATTTCCGGAGAACGATTCAAATTTGATCTTAAGTTTTCATTTTTACAGTCCGCTTGCCTTGACGCATCATACTGCATCATGGACTCCAATTGCCGAGTATAACGGGCCGGTAAATTATCCAGGACAGGTAGTTGACACGTCATACTACAAGGAGATGTCTCCGTCGGCTGCGGATTTCATGAGAACTACTGCGAACGGATATTTTACGAAGGAAGTGCTGGCAGAAAAGATGCTGCCTGCAATAAAGATCGCTAAGCAATACCATCTGCAATTGTACTGCGGCGAATACGGAGTCTATCCGAGAATTCCGGAGGATATAATGCTTCAATACTACAAAGACGTGTGCGAGATATTTAACGAGAACGGCATTGCATATTGTCACTGGTGCTACAAGGGAGATTTCCCGGTGGTCGACAGCCATGGCACGCCAAATCACAAAATGGTTTCAATCTTGACGGCAAAATAGAAATGAAAGCCTGTCGGACGCCCATCGGTGCCACGAAAGGAGAACACGCGAAATAATCTCGGACGCAAAGTCTGGACGCCAGACTTAGTTGTCTCTCGGAATGTCGACACGCTGGCCAAGAACGCAATAGTTGTGCCTGATAAAGTGAACGTGGAACAGGGGGAGTTACATTTACCACCATGGAGATTACTCTTAGGTAATGGTCCTGAAAATGTAACGGCATCATACGATTTTCCAGCGTGTTTCATGGGCTTTGTCGTGGCATCTTCTTTGAACCCTCTTTAATAGTATCTAAACGTAGGTTAAGTATGGCCAGACGACCGGGTGGAGGATCGATCTTTCTAACCATTTCTTTTCTGCAGCAGGTTCCTTCACTTTTAAACAGTTGGTCAATACACGGAACGAGAGGTTATCCAAGACAACGACCTCTGAATCTATATGTAGAATCTCACACGTAAGTAATTCAGTCGTTGCCGTCCGATATCTGATAGAGAGGAAAGGAGAAGAAGAACGCTTTTTAGATTGAAGCTGGAAAGCTACTCCGATCAGGAACTTGCCGAGCGCACAAGCTCCGTCCGCGCCGTCCTTTTGTTGTTGGCGATAGCCGTTACTCTCTATGCGGCCATCATGTCAATCGTATTCAGCGAGCACATCTTCAGATGGATTGGTTTGGAGGCCTTGACGGTTACGTTCACATTTGTTGCTTTGTGGTTGAACGGAAGGGGCCATGTCCGGGCTGTCGTCATTTGCGCCCTTATATATTTCTGGATGGTGATAACCGGATTTGCGCTGACTTCGGGTGGCATAAGAGGTCCGGCTGCTGTCATGTATTTGGGTCTCGTCTTCAGCGCAGGCCTGTTCTTTGGAAAGAATGTCGCGATCTTCGCAGCCATCGTATGCAGCCTCTCCGACCTGGGCTTCGTGTACCTGAGCGCTCATGGCCTCCTGCCTGCTCCTATATCACATTTTAATGATATCAGGTTCTGGATCGCGCATACTTTTGTCCTTTCCCTGTCCGTAATTCTTCCAAGTGTGGTGACGCGAAGCATAAGAAATGCTCTGCATAAAGCAACTGATGAAATAAATGAGCGTAAATCAGCGGAAGCTGCATTGTTTACCTCCAGACAAATGCTCCGCTTAGTACTCGATACGATTCCACAGCGCGTATTTTGGAAAGATCAGAACCTGAAATATCTAGGCTGCAACGAATCATTTGCGGAAGACTGCGGTTATGAAAAGCCTGAAGACGTTATTGGTTTGGATGATCACGACATAGCATCGGTCCAAACGGCGGATCTTTACCGGGCTGATGACCGCGAGATAATTGAAAAAGATTTGCCGAAACTCATGTATGAGGAGCCTCAAGTTAGATCGGACGGTGCGCTGGCCTGGTTGATAACCAGCAAAGTTCCGCTGCATGACGCGGACGGAAAAGTCATAGGAGTGCTGGGAACCTATGAGGATATCACCGATAGAAAAAATGCCGCGAGGGCGGTCCTCGAGAGTGAATCGAAATACCACAGGTTGATTGAATCCATGCCTGATGGATACTATCGCAGCACGCCGGAGGGCAAGTTTATCGACATCAATCCGGCTTTTGCAAGACTCCTTGGCTATACGCGGGAAGAATTACTTGAGATGGACATACCGAATGCTCTCTATTTTGACAAATCGGAGCGGGACGATCTCGTGAAGGACCCCGAATCCAAGTCGGGAACCGAAATCTATCGGCTCAAGAGAAAAGACGGGACTGAAGTCTGGCTCGAAGACCATGCGCGTTATGTTCGAGATGATCAGGGAAAGATGGTGTACCACGAAGGAATCTGCCGCGACATCACGGAGAGAAAGCGAGCCGAGGAAGCACTGAAGCGGCAAAGATTATTGTTCGAGAATTTTGCAGATGTAATTCTTTACTTCAGGCACTCCGACGGCAAAATTATTGAAGCAAACAGAGCCGCCGAGACTGCTTATGGTTATTCCCGTGATGAGCTGCTCACCAAGACTATCTATGACTTCAGTGTCAATGAAACCTCCGAAGAGGTGCAGGCGCAAATAGGCAAGGCTTACTCAAGTGGAATTGTTCTTGAAACGGTACACCGGCGCAGAGACGGGTCTACTTTTCCGGTCGAGGTAAGATCGGGTGGGCTGACGATGGGAGGCGAACGTGTTCTGGTAAGCGTTATCCGCGATTTGACCGAACGCAACCAGCTTCAGGAACAGCTTATCCAATCGCAGAAGCTGGAAGGACTGGGACTCCTCGCAGGTGGAGTCGCTCATGATTATAACAATATCTTGAACGTTATCATGGGCTACACGGATATCCTGAGATCAAAATTGGAAAAAGATGATCCCGACAGGCAACGGCTTGAGGTCATCATGTCTGCCGCAAACAGGGGGGCTGCGCTGACGAGACAACTTCTCGTTTTTGCAAGGAAAGATGTCGTATCACCGCGAGCCATCAACATGAATTCTTCCATAGAGTCAATTCGGAAAATGATGGAGACGATAATCGGCGAAAATATTAAACTCGTCTCTATTCCCGGAGATCGCCTGTGGAACGTTTACATAGATCCTTCGCAGCTGGATCAAGTCATAATGAACCTGGTGACAAACAGCAGGGATGCAATCGATGGAGTCGGGACGATAAGCATCAAGACTTTCAATATGCATGTGCACGAGAAAAGCGCCGAGAGACCTGTCGATTTGAGTCCGGGCGACTACGCAGTCCTGTCGATCACCGACACCGGACGAGGAATGCGGGAAGATGTTTTGAAAAGATTATTTGAGCCGTTCTTCACAACGAAACCGAAAGGGCGGGGAACCGGGCTTGGACTTTCGACGGTGTATGGGATAGTGAAACAAAACAATGGAGCCATCGATGTGGCAAGTAAACCGGGAGTGGGGACAAGGTTTCAGATCTTTTTGCCCCGCTATTGCGGCGAACCGGAGGAGCTGGAAGAGGACATTTCTGAAGAGCCATTGAAGGGAACTGAGACAGTCCTCGTTGTCGAAGATCAGGCTGAACTTCTTGATCTGGTAAAATTCAGTTTGGAAGAGTTTGGGTACAGCGTACTATCGGCGATAGATCCTCACCAGGCGCTTTTGATTTGTGAAGCATTTCCGAAAAAGATCGACTTGCTGCTGACCGATGTAATCATGCCCACCATGAGCGGCAAGCAGCTGAGCAAGAGAATTCTCGCCCTGAAACCCGACACCAAAGTCCTGTATATGTCAGGCTACACGGCGAACGAGCTCAATCATCACGGCGTTCTTGCGGATGATATCAATTTCATACAAAAGCCCTTTAATGTGATCGACCTTCTGAAGAAAATGCGGGGTGTGCTGGACAAGTAGACCGCGTTGTTGATGTCAAATTAATTTTTGGCTTTAATTAAATTTGGAAATGCCAATGCACGGCGAAAAGCCGAGTGTGATAATCAAGGCGGTTTTAGATAAGAAACTTTGACTAGTGCTAGGATTCAATCCTCGCACAACCCGTAGGGGAAATCCTACTTAGTTTTTCTCTTCCTGCTTTTCTTCCTACTCGTTTCTTTTTCTTCCCCCGACATCTCCTTCAATCTCTTCGCCACAAGGTGGAACACGGAATTTTTTTCGTACTGGCCTTTCCTGTCTTGCTTTCCTGCAGCTACACCGGTCAGGATTTCTATCCCATCCTCAATTCGCTCGACCGGATAAATGTGGAACCTCTTTTCGTTCACTGCCCGGATTACTTCATCGCGGAGCACGAGGTCTTTCACGTTTCGCTGAGGTATGATGACTCCCTGATCGCCAGTCAAACCTTTCGACTTGCAGACCTGGTAGAAGCCCTCGATCTTCTGGTTCACTCCACCGATCGGCTGAACATCGCCTTTCTGGTTCACGCTTCCTGTGACTGCGATGCCCTGCTTTATCGGGAGGTTACTAAGACTCGACAGCAGCGCATAGAGTTCGGTTGACGACGCACTGTCGCCATCGACGCCGCTGTACGATTGTTCAAATGCAATACTTGCCGAAAGCGAGAGTGCCTTTTCTCTCGCAAACTTCTCGCGCAGGTAACCTGAAAGTGTCATGACGCCTTTATCGTGGACTTTTCCCGACAAATTTGCCTCGCGCTCGATGCTCGTGATTCCCGCTTTGCCCATTCCGACTGCGGCCGTAATGCGCGTCGGCTTTCCGAAAGAGTAATATCCGATATCGTAAACGGCGAGTCCATTCACCTGTCCAACGCGTTCACCAGTCGTATCGATCATGATCATGTCCCTCTCGATCATTTCCTGGACTTTATCTTCGGTGAGATTGTTCCTTTCGATGAGCGATTCGAGACTCTTGCCGACATCTTCTCTGTTGACGAGTTTGTGCTCATTCTTGCTTGCCCAGAAGCTCGCTTCACGGAGAAGGTCGGCGATGTCACTGAACCGGGTCCAGAGTTTATCCTGCCGCTCCGCCTGACGTGCAGCGAACTCGATTACTGCTGCCACGCCTGATTTGTCGAAGTGCATCAGATTTTCCGCCCTGCATATTCGCGAGATGAACCTTGCATACTCTGTAATTTTCTCGGAGTCTAGTCTTACTTCGCTGTCAAAGTCTGCCTTCACTTTGAAGATCTTCTTAAAGTCCTCCTCGGCGTCGTACAGAATGTCGTAGACATACGGATCGCCGATGAGTATGACCTTCACGTTGATGTTGATCGGCTCCGGTTTCAGAGCGATCGAGTTCAATTGGAAAAAAGTGTCCAGCGGCTGGATCTCCAATTTTCTGTAAATCAGCGTCCGCTTTAGAGCCTTCCAAACTCCTGGCTCGGTCAGCGCGTCGAGCGCGTTCAGCACTATGTAGCCGCCGTCCGCGCGAAGGAGCGCTCCGCCTTTGATTTTTGTATGATCGGTTTGAAAAAATCCACGCGCGTCGATCAGTCTTTCGATTGTTCCGAAAATATTTGTGTAAGTCGGACTCGTTTCAATTACGACTGGACAACGCTCCCGATCCGTGTTGTCTTGAATCAGGTTTACCCGGTAGACGATGAAGGGATCGCTTGCCGGTCTTGGCGGCTGAGCCTCGGAATCCTGTTCTTCACCTCCCTTGAAGATTTGTATGTTGTTCAATGTATATTCTTGCACCAGCTTGAGATAGTCGAGGACCGCCTGGTTCATTTTGAATCGGTTCTCCAGTTCCTCAAATATTGAGCTGACGACCACCGAGACGGTTTGTCTCTCCATGTCCTGGATTTTTCTTACCATTTCTCCCGCAACCGTAGAGCCTTTTCGCGCCACCGCGGCAAGCTCTTTTCTGAACTCCTGTAGTTTGTGTTCGGCATCTATGTAATCTTTTGTTGTCAATTTGCCTTCGCCTGCAAGCTTTTCAAGCTCTTCGATGGGAACGGGTTTGCCTTGAAAGACAGGGAAAACCTGCGGCTGGGTGATCGGTCCGATTTGGACGGGCACGAGCGCGAATCCTTCACTTTCGATCTTCCTTTGAAATTCCGTGAGGAGAGCCTTCTCTCTTTTCTCGTACGACTCAACAATCTTGCTCCTCGCATCTGTGTAAGCTTCGCCTGTCAATAACTCCGGGATTTTTCTGATGAGATAGCGGACCGTCGCTTCGAGATCTTCCTTGAATTTTTTCCCCTGACCGCGGTCGAATTCGAGCAGATGCGGATTGTCCGGCTCTCTAAAATTGAAGACGTAGCACCTGTCGGGGGATGGCGTGCACTCCACCGTAATTTCTTCCAAGAGCCGTTTGATCGTGGTGAGCTTCCCGGTGCCGGCGAGCCCGCTGACGAAAATATTGTAGCCGGGACTCTTTATATTGACGCCGAACTTCAGAGCCTTCACGGCTCGTTCCTGGCCTATGATGGAATCGATCGGTTCTAATTCTTCGGTGGATTTGAATTTCAGTTCGCTTTCCGGACAACGCCATGTCAACTGTTCCGGGGTCAATTCGCGATACGTCTTTCTAGTCTTCAAGATATGCCCTGCCTTTTCTTCCAATTTATTCGGCGGAGGAATTAATAGCAATTAGATGCCGGCAATCGACGACGCTCGTTTCATCCGCTGCATCATGGCTTTGATTACAAAAAAAGAGGTCCGCCGATTTCTCAACGAACCTCCAGCTCTCCTTCGAGTAAAATTCAGATTCTACATGGAAGATCGAGACGCTTGTTACACGTTACTGGTCAATATCAGAACGCCCAGCGCCAGTGATCATCCCAGTCGCCGCATCTTCCGTTATTGAACGAAGCTCTTATCGCCTGCTGGATCATAAGGTAAGTGCGCAGCGACATGTCCGTCGGATCCAGAATGGCTCCGTTGAACGGATTGACGAACCATGATCCCATGTTGAAGTTGAGCGCAACGTTCACCATCGTTGTCGGATTCGTAATCGTGAAGGTCCCTCTCACCTTGAACTCAAGGTTCTGATTGTCTTTGAATTCGAACGGAACCCACGCGGTGTCTTTATGAACCGCTCCCCAGACTACTATCGAGTAGTTTGTCGTAGAGGAGTCGTCCGTGCTGCCGGGCTTGTGATTAAAGTCGTCGCTGTCCCAAAATCTCTCGGCAGGTGCGAGCCTGTGAATATCGAATTTTATTCCAGTATAAGTTCCTGCCGGGAGGGTATCGCTGGCAAAACTTATCGCTGCAGTATCGCCCACGTGTACCGCGAAGGGTCCGCGGAAAGTCACGCTGGAGTTGTCCTCATCGACGTTGATGAACGGGATGCTCGTGCTGGTATCAACCGTGACCGTATCGATGTCGGACTCAAACCTTATTCTCGCGAAGACTACGATCGCACTGTCGATGCGTATAGAATCTACTCCGGCCGTTGTGGCGCTTGCTTTCTTAAACCCAACCGGCGTACCTGTATTTGAAAACGCGACCGACATAGTAACATTCCCTGATGAAGATGAGGAAACGGGGTTGGTCGTCTTTGTACATCCGAAAACAATGAATGAAATTAAAAGACAGCCTATCGCTTTCCGAAAAGACATATTTCTCTCCTTTTCTTTTTCTGCATAATGTTCATTTGATGTGCCGAAAAAAATAGACGAAAATGATTTGTTTTGGTTTAAATGTTCTTGAGAGGGCGAAAAGATTGCTCGGTTTCCGTGCAAAGTTTGCACGCGCATGTCAGTTGGGTTTTTGAAGGAAGGGATAATTTTTCAGCAGCAGCGCGGACCGTTGCTGCGGTCGGAGAAAAATCCTTTCAGGAATTCTCTGAACGCGTCCCAGAAGCGCATTATGAGAAAATTGTCATTGCGAGGAACGGAGTGACGAAGCAATCCCTTTGTCTCGCCATAATAAACATGGGGATTGCTTCGCTTCGTTCGCAATGACACGTGCCCCTCTCTTTTTTGCCTCTCTCTCATTTTGCTGCAACGCTAGTTTGTGTATGCGTCAAGGCAGTCTTCGTCTCCATGATAGACATGAAATTGTCGAAGAGGTAATCGCTGTCGTGGGGGCCCGGTGACGCTTCAGGATGATACTGCACGCAGAAAAGCGGCAGACTCCTGTGGCGAAATCCCTCGAGCACATTGTCGTTCAAGTCTATGTGAGTCACCTCGTAATCGGAAGGGAGACTACCGGGGTCGACTGCGAAACCATGGTTGTGCGAGGTGACTTCGACTGTTTCGTTCAACAAATTTTTCACGGGGTGGTTCGCGCCGCGGTGACCGAATTTAAGCTTATAAGTTTTTGCGCCGGCCGCAAGCGCGAGTATCTGATGTCCGAGACAAATTCCGAAAATCGGTTTACGCCCGATAAGCTTCTTCACGTTTTCAATCGCGTAAGTGACTGCTGCTGGATCGCCGGGTCCGTTCGAAAGAAAGACTCCGTCCGGGTTGAGCTTCAAGACTTCTTCTGCCGGGAGACTTGCAGGGACAACGGTTACATCGCAGTGCCGTTCATGAAGCTTGCGGAGGATGTTTGTCTTGATGCCGTAGTCATATGCAACGACTCTGAAGCCCTTCTCGGTATCATCTTTTCCGTTTGAAGAATATTTGTACTGGTTTTTTGTGGTGACGACCTTTGCCAGGTCGAGGCCGGACATCGATGGAAACTTCTTTGCCTTCACGACGAGCGATTTGTCGTCGAGGTCGGTGGTAGAGATTACCGCGTTCATTGCACCGGTGGTCCGGATGATCCGTGTCAGCCTGCGCGTGTCGATGTTTTCGATCCCGACTATATCGTTCCGCTTGAGGTAATCTCCGAGGCTTTCCGTCGCGCGGAAGTTGCTGTAGAATTTACTGTATTCTCTGACGACAAATCCTGCGACCTGAGGCTTTGCGGACTCGACGTCTTCTGGATTTACGCCGTAGTTTCCGATATGAGGATAAGTCATCGTGACGATCTGACCGCAGTAAGATGGGTCAGTGAGAATTTCCTGATAGCCGATCATGCTTGTGTTGAACACAATTTCTCCCGCCGTTTCGCCGGAACCTCCGAACGATTCGCCGGTGAAGACAATTCCGTTTTCAAGTGCCAACTTAGCTATCAATTATTTTCTCCGTGCTTTTATTAAAAATACGAATCGGAAATGTTGATTACAATCCGAAGCGAGCGAAAACTCTAAATCGTAATCACTGGACTTTAAACAAATCGTAAATTCAAAGGCCGAAGGTTCAAAACTATCAAAGGTGTAAGGAAGCGAATTTTGAAATTTAGGATTCTGGATTTTCGGCGTGTCTAAGATTTCCTATTTAGAATCTACTTCCTTTAAAATTGCTTTTGTGCCATCGATTTTCTATGTTTTGTACATGAAAAGAAAACCTAAAACCAAATCTGTTTCTAAAGCTAGATCTAAACCCAAGCCCAAACGAATCATCCACAAGAAGAAAGTGTCGAGCGTGAGGGTTGTTCGAGACTGGGCCAAGGCTATGAATCCTATCTTCGAGAACTACGGACAAAGGAAGCACCCGCTGGATTACAGGAACAAATACCAACTTATGGTCATGGTTGTTCTGTCGGCAAGAGACTCGGATAGGCACATAAACTCTATTGCGCCAGCTCTCTTTGAGAAATATCCGTCGATGAGGGAGCTGTCGAAATTGGAGCCGGAAGATCTCTATCCGTACATTAATACGGTCACAAACTTTCCTAACAAGGCAAAATGGATTACTTCAATTGCTAAGGCAGTTGGCGATGACGAGAGTATTCCGTCTACCCTTGACGAGTTGACGAAGCTTCCGGGAATAGGAAGAAAGTCTGCGAATGTAATCATCAGCGAGTCAGGCGGGATAGCCGAAGGAGTTATCGTCGATTTGCACGTTCTCCGAGTCGCACCGAGGATTGGAATCGCAAAGGGCACCAATCCGGAAAAAATCGAGAAGCAGATCATGGAGAAAGTGCCCCAAGAATATTGGAGGGCAGCGGGAATGGGCATGTCTTTTCTCGGAAGGGAAATCTGCCGCCCTAAGAATCCGAAATGCGAAGAATGCGTCGTCAATAAAGTATGTGAATATTATGCGGCCCTGAAGTGATCGGATGCGGCGGCACGGAAAATATTAAAGTCTTGCCGGCGAAAATTTATGAGGCGGTTGCATCTTCACTTCATCTTTCCAATATTTAAGCGAGAAAATGCCGCGATACGGCATCCCGCGCACATTATCGGTTCTAAATCAGCGGGAATGGTTCTAACTTTTAAATAAGGGCTAACATGAAAAAAATTGAAGCTATCATTCGACCTTTCAAAATCGACGACGTCCGCGAAGCGCTGGTTGAAATCGGAATCAAAGGCATGACGATAACGGAAGTCAAAGGATACGGCCGCCAGAAGGGGCACACAGAAATGTACCGCGGGTCGGAATATCAGATCGATTTCCTGCCGAAGATGAAGATAGAAATCATTTCTCCGGATGATAGTGTTGACAAGATTGTAGAGACGATTATTAAAAGTGCGAAGACGGGCCAGGTAGGGGACGGGAAAATTTTTGTTTATCCTGTTGAAGACGTCATACGGGTCCGAACCGAAGAGAGCGGCGAAGCGGCATTATAGCAATTCCAGTGAAAAGTTGAAAGCTCTTCGCGGTTCGCTCTTCACTATCGGTTTAACATGAGCTTCAAAGCCGGTTACGTTGCACTTGTCGGTGAGCCGAACGTGGGGAAGTCGACTCTGCTGAACGGGCTCCTCGGTCAAAAACTTTCGATTGTAACTCCCAAGCCTCAGACAACACGCCACAAGATCGCGGGTATCCTCACCAAGCAAGATTTTCAAATTGTCTTCCTCGATACACCCGGACTAATCAAGCCGAGGTACGCGCTTCAGGAAGTGATGATGGCTTTCTCGAACGCGGCGCTCCATGATGCAGACATCGTCGTTTTCATTCTCGACGCGAGCGGCGCGGCCAAATCGTTGAAAAACTTAAGCGTCCTCAGCCGGTCGTTCCCGAAGGGTACGCCGGTCTTTCTTGCGTTGAACAAAATCGATCTCGTGAAGAAGAACGAAATACTTCCTCTCATTCATTCTGCGAACGAGGTTTACCCTTTCAAAGAGATCATTCCGGTTTCTGCTCTCACCGGTGAAAATCTTGAGGACCTTGAAAATACCATCGTGAAATACCTGCCGGATGGGCACGCGTTTTATCCCGAAGATTATGTGAGCGACCGCGACGAAAGATTTTTCGTAAGCGAGCTGGTGCGCGAAGAGATTTTTAAAACGTTCAAAGAGGAAGTGCCGTACTCTACGACGGTCGAGATTGAGGAGTTCAGAGAAAAGGATGACGAACGCAAAACTTACATCCGTGCTATCATCTATGTCGAGAAGGAATCCCAGAAAGGAATAATCATAGGCAAAAAAGGTGCGGCGCTGAAGCAGATCGGGCAAGAATCAAGAAAACAAATAGAAGAACTGATCGGCCACGAAGTGTTTCTCGAGCTGTTCGTCAAGGTGAGGGATGGATGGAGGGACGATAAGAAGACATTATCACGTCTGGGGTATAAGTAATAAGAGGCCGGAAGATGGAAGCGAGAGGCAAGCGATGTTGCATCGGGGGATTTTAGTTTCAAGGCTCGGGTTTTATCTTATATCATGCCTCGTGGTGAAGTCTTAGTCTCAATCCTGAACAATGAAGATGATCTTGAGATACTAAGAAAAAATCTCTGGTATCGTATCCCTGTCAGCAGCGCGAAAAAATGGTTAAGCAAGCGCTGGCCTCCTGAATTGATGGCTTTTTATCAGACCAGCATTTTCGGAAAAGAAAAGTATTCTATCCGCTATTACGGGAAGGTAAAAGAGATAAGGGAAGCGCGCCGGTGTGAACTCTTTCCAAACGAAGCTGACAATCCCAAGACGGCCCGTCTTTATTACAAGATTGTTCTTTCTTCTCTGGAACAACTAGAGAAACCGATCAGAAGCAACAGGGGGAGGCGTCTGATTTTCATTCCCACAACGTTTAAGAAATTCCAGAAGGCCACGGAAATAAATGACTTGTTCGATGAGAGCAAGCTTGAGGATAGGCTGTGGGCGGGATTCAAGAAAATGAAGATCGCGGCTGAAAGACAAATGTTCGTCCGGCCGGTGGGGAAATTCTGTGCGTTGGATTTTGCATTGTATTGTGAGGAAGGCAAAATGGATGTCGAGACGGACGGAGATTATTGGCATGCGAATCCCGAGAGAGCGGCGGCAGATAATTTCCGCGACAACAGTTTGAAGACGGCAGGCTGGGATGTTCTCAGATTCAACGGACGCCAGATAAACGATCATCTCTACGATTATTGCATTCCGACGATTAGTTCCAACATCCGGAAGTTAGGCGGCGTGCACAAGAGCAGAATCAGGTTCGACGAATGAGCATAAAGAAATCAAGGAGAAAAACCATGGAGAAGGTTCCGCATGCGGGCGCGGCTGTCAAACCGTTTAAAGCAGTACACTACAACCTCAGCAATCTTTCGGAAGTCGTCGCGCCGCCTTATGACGTGATCGATAAGAAGCGTCAGAACAGCCTTTACGAGAAAGATCCCAACAACATCATAAGGCTCGATCTGAATCGCGAGACAAATCCATATCAGGCAGCGGCAGCAGAGATGCAGAGGATGCTGAAAGAAAAAATTCTCGTGCAGGATAGTGAGCCGGCGATATATCCTTACTTCCAGACATTTGATACTCAGAGCGGGGAATCGGTTACGCGCCGCGGTTTTGTGTCGTGGATCAAGTTGGAGCCGTTTGAAGCCGGCGTCGTTCTTCCGCATGAACACACGCTGTCGGGACCGAAGATTGACCGGCTGAATCTGATGACCTCAACGAAAGCTTCGTTCAGCCAGATATTCAGTCTTTACGGCGATGGGAATAAGGTCGCTGAAAAGGAATATGACAAGTTGAGAATCGCGAAACCGTATTTGGAAGCCGACTACGATGGAGTGAATAACAAAATTTACCGTATCACCGATATGGGCATCGTGAAGACCTTTCAAAACGTCATGAGCAAGATGGCTGTTTACATAGCCGACGGCCATCACAGGTACGAGACGGCTTTGGAATACCAGAAGTTGATGCGCGCGAAGAGTCGGAAACAGGACGGCGAAGCGGCGTACGACTATATAATGATGTACTTCACGAATATCTTCGATTCAGGGCTTGTCGTTTATCCGACCCACAGGATTATTCACAGTTTGAGCAGTTTCGATTCGGGAAAGTTCTTACAGGCAACGAAGAATTACTTTGATTTGGATCCCAAGTCTGACGTCGGAGAATTAGCAGACTCACTCGCACCCGCCGGCGCCCATTCTTTCGGAATGATACTTCCTCAAAAGAAATATTTTCTCATGACGTTGAAGCGAGGCGTGGATGTTCTTTCGATTGTGAAGGAAGACGCTCCCGCACCTGTGAAGAGGCTCGATGTCACGCTGCTCCACGATGTCGTTCTCGGGCAGACGCTCGGGATATCGAAGGAAGCGCAGGAGAAAAAGTTGAACATCAACTACACCATCGATAAGAATGAAGTTGATAGCGCGGTTCAGTTCCCGCAGGCGGGATCTTCGACCGGCAAAGGTCAGATCGGATTCCTCCTCAATCCTACCAAAGTAGAACAGGTTCGCGAGGTCGCGGATGCAGGCGCCGTCATGCCGCAGAAGTCGACTTACTTTTATCCGAAGCTTCTGTCGGGGATGCTGATTAGTAGTCTTGAATAGAACCGCGACTTAAGTCGTGGGTTCTACATGAATCTTAGTTACTTGATTACGAGATTTATCTCTTTGAAAGTCGTGCCATCGGCACCCGTATTGACGCCGTTCGTGTATTCGCTGAAGTGATATTGCAGATCAAGGTGATCGGCTAAGAAGGCGAGAGGTCCATCCTCGATGTCAACTATATCAAAAGCTGCAAGTAACTTGAGAAGTCCACTTAGCTTGACGCTCGTTCCAAGAGTAGAATAGGAATATCCGATTCCTTGATAGGTAACTCCAAATGGAAATTCCACACCTTCAAAGGAGCCGCCGCGGACGTAAAGGAATTCCGCCAATTGTACCTGCCAACCTTTTCGCAAGGCGACTTTCCCGTATGTCCTTCCAAGAATCAGGTTGTCGATAGGCTCAATGTCGCCGATGCCGGATTTATAAAAGTTCTCGTAGGAATATCCATATCCATTATTGCTTACTGGGGTTATGGCAATCAGTTTTGCTGCGGCAAGGAGATCCTCTGCTTCCCTGGCCCAGATAAACGAAAACAGATTCCAGTTTCTGTTCTTGATATCCGTCTTTATGCCGATTTCGAAATTTAATCCAAGGGTTGCGGTTCGGGGTAAAAGCGGGCTCGGTGGATAGGACACGTATTCCCCTATGTTGCGTCTCGCGTATCCTATGTTTATGTTAAATATGGGGCTCATATCTGGCGACAGAATAATCGGTTGATCGGCAAGATGAGAGGCAATTTCCACAACTGGTATCTGTGCCATGATACCGTAGTCATGAGCATTTGCTTTGGGGCTGAGTTGGTTCCCGGTCGAATCAAGACCTGCTTCTTCTAAAGCTACACTTTTGAAAGTATACCCTAATCCCAATTTCACGAACCAATCGAATCCTACTCCGATGGCGTAATCTTCTTGTCTCTCCGACAGGTGGAAGAAACCAGACGTGTCCATCTGCGCAGTCGTCCATTCAACTGTTCCTTGATCAAGAAATACTCTTGAATAACCTGCGCCTAAGCTGCATTGAAGAGGAAGTTTCAAAAAGTTTCCTAAATTCATCCCGATGTTTGCCGCTGAGGTATTCAAAGAATGATCACTCGTCCACGAGATATTTGGCAGCCAGGGGGTTTTTTCTACATATATGCTTGTGTTCAAAAATCCGGTGAGGCTGAAAAGACCGAGCTGAGCCGGGTTCGCGATCGTCGCAGTTGCATTGTCAGAAGGAAGAGACGCGGCGATTCCCGCCATTCCATTCGCATCGGCGGAAGGTTGAATCTCCATGACTCCAGCGTCAAGTAGTCCTTGAGCATCTGCAATTTGGATTGTTGCGCTAAAGAGGCACAACACCAAAAGAATTCTTTTCATTTTTCGACCTCGTTCTTTGTTTGATCGCAAATGTTTCTTGTTGATGGAATATCATTTCAGGACTATGTTTATTGACTGAAATGTTGTTCCACTAATGAGGCTGTTTACACTGCTCATGTAGTTGCTGAAATGGTACTGGAGATCTAAATGATTGAGGAAGTAAGAAAATAATTTTGAATCCGGTTCAATAATGTTCAACGACGCAAGAAGCTGTAAAAATCCGTTCAACTTGAAGCTCTCGCCATAAGTGGAGTAAATAAGTTCTCCTGACGCCGTGTATGATCCACCGCGGATATATAGGCACTCTGCAATTTGGAACTGCCAACCTGTTTGTAAATAAATTTGCCCGAATGTTTCGCCGAGAACGAGATTGTCGAAAGGTCTGATGCCGCCAAGGCCGTTCTTGTATGAAATGGTTCTTGTGTACGGGCTGTCATTCGCAGAAGAGACATTTACAAGAATGTCTTCAGCTTCCCGTCCCCATGTAAATGTCAGTACCTTCCATGGTTTGTTTTTCACTTCTGATTTCAGGCCAATCTCGAAATTCCATCCGAGTACGCCTTGACGTGGGAGCGGATCGGATTGCCCCTGGATGCCGTAGTTAACTTCACCTCCAACATTTCTTCTTGCATAGCCAAACGTTAAATCGAACATCGGAGAAATTTTCCCATTACACCTGATCGGTGTCTCGTATGCATCGGAAATAATATCCACTACAGGTACCTGCAGGATGGCTCCGTAGTCGTGCGCGGGAAGTTTTGCTGCGCCTACGCCCGAATCCTGAGGTGCTAATTCTGAATCTATCCACTTGAAACTGTAACCTAAGCTGAGCTTCACTTTGTAATCAATTCCAATCCCGAAAGAAAGGTTGTCCGACTTTTCGTAAGCGTGCCATGTTCCGATTGGAGTCGGAGCGTAGGGCGAGGTCTCTGTGAAATTTCCCAAATCAAAATAGACCTGTGAATATCCTATTCCTAGACTGATCGGTGCAGGAAGAGCAAAATATTTGTTGAAGTTCATTCCGGCATTGAATGCAGTAGCGTCTAAGCTGAGATCATTCGAGAAACTCGGCAGCCATGGTGTCTTTGGGCTATATGTGCCGGCGTTAAACAAATTATCCAAACTGAAAATCCCGAGCTGTGCCGGATTTGAAATCGTGGAGATTGCATCGTCTGAAATTAATGATGCTCCGATTCCGCCCATGCCGTTTCCTTCGGCAGAAATAGGGATCATTAGAAAAGGGACTCCAGTTTCAACTTGGCCATAACTCTCTGCGGTGCCGAGAATCGCAAATGCTAAAAGAATTATCCAAAGGCTGTGACCCACATGACCTCCTTTTTCTTCCTTGAAAATATAGATGACACCATCGTCGATGTCAATCCCTGCGGGCCGTGAGCTATGAGCTATCCGCTAATTTGTTTATCTTTAATATATGGCGGTTCTGCAAGACAGATTGACAGGCATAAGATCCAACGTTTCCCTTGCTCCGTATACTACTATCGGTCTTGGCGGCAGCGCAAAATATTTTATTTCCTGTCCGACGGTTGATGAGATTTGCTCTGCGATAGAATTCGGCAGAAGCGAAAATCTTCCGATTGTCGTGCTCGGCGGCGGGAGCAATATTATCTTTCCGGATGAGGGCTTCGAGGGGCTTGTTATCAAAATCGATTACAAAGGAATCCATTTCGAAGATGATGGCTCGCGCACGGTTGCTCGTGTAAATGCCGGCGAAGGGTGGGATGATTTCGTAAAGTTGTGTGTTGAAAAAGATCTTGCGGGTGTTGAGTGTCTGTCGGGAATTCCCGGCTCGGTCGGAGCGACGCCGATACAAAATGTCGGAGCTTACGGACAGGAGGTCAGGGATACTATTGTCTCCGTGAAGGCAATCAACATAGAATCGCTCAAGGTTGTCGAGCTAAATTCGGGGAGGTGTGAATTTGGTTACCGCAACAGCCGATTCAAAACCAGAGATAAAAATAAATTCGTGATTGTCGAAGCCGGTTACAAATTAATGAATGCAGGAGGGCCGACTGTAAAGTATGATGAACTTCGGGAATACATTGAGTTAAGAAGAAAACGGACTGGAAATGGGAAACAGGAAACTGAAGAGTTAAGCTTGAATACGGTGAGGGAAGCGGTGTTGGCGCTTCGAAAGAAGAAATCCATGATAATCGACCGTGATGATCCGAATTCTAAATCGGTGGGATCATTCTTTGTGAATCCGATTCTGTCGGAAGTCGAATACAAAAATTTCAAGGAAAGGTTAGTTTCTGCCGGAATCAAGCGTGCGCCATCTTACAGGGACACAAACGGGATTAAGATTTCTGCAGCGTGGCTCGTCGAAAACTCAGGTTTTCAAAAAGGCTATAAGAGAAATGGAGTCGGTATCTCGTCGAATCACTCGCTTGCACTGGTGAATTATTCGGGGACCGCCAGAGAAATCCTTTCGCTTGCTTCCGACATTGAAAATGCCGTATTTGAAAAATTCGGGGTGAAGCTCCAGAAAGAGGCTGTAATTGTTTAAAGAATTCTTAAAGAAAGTTTTCGGCAAGAGTACAAAAACGGAGACTGGACTCAAGAGCGCGAAGGTCGGGGAAGAAAAACCTGATCTAAGTTTCCGGCGTCCCGTTCCCGGTATAAGACCACCGGCGACATGGGACAACTCCCAATTCGCCGTTTTGCCGGTTGATGGAAAGAAACGATTCCTGGATTTCGATTTGCCTGTCGAAGTCATGCACGCGATTTCCGATCTGGGCTTTAAATATTGCACGCCCATACAGGCAGCAATCCTTCCCAAACTCCTCGATGGGCTCGACGCCGCGGGCCGTGCGCAAACCGGCACGGGTAAGACTGCGGCATTTCTTATTTCAATGATGACATATCTATTGAGGAATCCGCTGAAGCAGCCGATCCGGAAATCGCCTCGCGCATTGATACTTGCTCCGACGAGGGAATTGGTTCTGCAAATAAAAAAAGATGCGGACGGACTATCCAAATACTCCGGCCTCCATGTCGCTGCAGTGCTCGGCGGAATTGAATATAAGCAGCAGAGAAATATCCTGGCGGCGGAGAAGATAGACATCGTGGTTGCTACTCCCGGCAGGCTCCTGGATTTCATGAAGCAGGGAAGCATTCGCCTCGACAAAGTCGAGATTCTCGTAATCGACGAGGCGGACAGAATGCTCGACATGGGGTTTATTCCCGACGTGCGGCGGATCATCGAGAGCACGCCGCCGAAATCGAAGAGACAAACAATGCTTTTCAGCGCGACCCTGACGCCAGAAGTCAACAGGCTCGCCTCGAGATGGACGCGTGAGCCGAGCATCGTGGAGATTGAGCCGGAACAGGTTGTGGTGAAAGCGATAAAACAGATTTTTTATCTTACGACCGACTTCGAGAAATTTAAGATTCTCTACAACCTGATCGCGGTTCGCGGTCTTCAGAGAGTAATGGTGTTTGCAAATAGAAAAGATACGGCGAGAGAATTGAAAGACCGGCTCTCGTCACACGGAATAAACTGTGCTCTGTTGTCCGGCGATGTCGAGCAAGTCAGGCGCATCAAGCGTCTCGAAAACTTCCGTTCCGGCAAAACAAAAGTATTGGTAGCGACTGACGTCGCCGCACGCGGACTCCACGTCGAAGGCATAAGTCATGTCGTGAATTTTACACTCCCCGAAAATCCTGAAGATTATGTTCACCGGATCGGGCGAACGGGTAGAGCGGGTGCAAGCGGGATATCCATAAGTTTTGCAACGGAAACGGATGCGTACAGCGTTCCGGCAATAAAAGAATATCTAGGCGAAGATGTCAAATCTGTTTATCCCGAGGACGATCTTCTGACTCCTCTTCCGGAGCCGAAATTTGCTGTTCAACCGGCGAGCTCACACGGAAAGAAATTTCATCGCCATGGAAGCCATCAGAAGAATAGGAGGAGCTCTTTTCCAAAAAGCAGCCATTCCGGCGAGAGAAGAACATAAGAAATTTTGCCAAACTAAAATTGTAGACAATAGATCGTGACCATCGGTAGGCGGCACGTCTAAAACAACGGGAGTAAAAATGGGAAAGGTCAGTAATATCCAGTTTTCAGTCGTAAATCGAAAATTCTTATTTCTGTTGATCACTGCTGTTGTTTGGGAAATTGCATTGTGTTTTGCGAAACCAACAGATGCGAGTGCTGCCAAGGCGGCGGATTCGGAGAATGTTCTCCGTGCCACGTTGAAGAACGGACTTCGTGTCGTTATCGTCAGGAATCCGCTGGCGCCTGTAGCGACCACGGAAATTAACTATCTGGTTGGTTCGGACGAAGCTCCCGAAGGATTTCCCGGAACCGCACATGCGCTCGAGCACATGATGTTCCGCGGAAGCCCGGGGCTTTCGGCTTCTCAGCTTGCCGACATTTCTGCTGTGATGGGCGGCGATAATAATGCGGATACCCAGCAGATGGTCACACAATATTTTTTCACGGTGCCGTCTGAGGATTTGGATGTCGCTCTTCATATTGAGGCAATCCGGATGAAAGGGATCTTGGGCACCGACAGTCTCTGGGATAAAGAACGCGGTGCAATAGAGCAGGAAGTCGCGCAGGATTTATCTAATCCGCAATATCTGCTTTTTACAAAGCTCCTCGATGCGATGTTTCATGGTACGCCGTACGCGCATGATGCACTCGGCACGCGAGCGTCGTTCGACAGTACGACCGGCGGAACGCTGGAAGAATTCCATTCGAAGTGGTATGTTCCTAATAATGCCGTGCTGGTCATAGCCGGCGATGTCGATCCGCAAAAATCATTGGACGAAGTTAAGGAGCTCTTCGGGAATATTCCTTCCGGCAATTTGCCTCCAAAGCCCGTTTTCAATTTCACCGAAGTCAAGTCAGACACCTTGAGGATGCCTACTGACCTGCCGTACGGTTTTGCAGTAATTGCGTATCGATTCCCGGGCACTGAGAGTCCTGATTACGCTGCGGCTCAAGTTCTTTCCGATGTTCTGAGCAACCAGCGTGGAAAATTATATTCGCTCGTCCCGGAAGGGAAAGCCTTGTTTGCAGACTTTGAGTACTATCCGCTTCCGAAGTCGGGGATTGGTTTCGCTATCGCGGGATTCCCGAAGGGATATGACTCAAACGCTCTCTTGAAAGATATCAGCGATGTGGTGGCACAGGAGTTAAAAAACGGAGTTTCTCCTGATTTCGTCGAGGCATCCAAGCGGCACGAGATTTCCGATGCCGAGTTCAGCAAGAATTCTATCTCCGGACTCGCCTCCGATTGGTCGGATGCTGTGGCTGTCGAAGGACGACAATCGCCCGACGATGATCTGGATGCGATGAGGAAAGTCTCGGTCGAAGACGTCAACCGCATTGCCAGGACTTATATTGATTCGACTCACGCCTTGATCGCAGTGTTGACGCCGCAATCATCCGGGAACCCGATATCTTCGAGTGGTTTTGGCGGTGCCGAATCTTTTGCGCCGAAGGAGACGAAAGAAGTCGAGCTTCCTTCATGGGCCGAGAATGCGGTCGGAAAACTTGCGATACCGCACTCGACAATCGAGCCGGTCGTCGATACGCTCCCGAACGGGATGAAGCTGATAATCCAACCTGAATCGATAAGCAACACTGTGACTATTCTTGGCGGCATAAAAAGCAACCCGCAGCTTCAACAACCAGACGGCAAAGATGGTGAAGCGGAGATTCTCAACCGGTTGTTCGAATACGGCTCGACGACTCTCGATCGAGTGGCATTTCAGAAGGCGCTTGACGATATCGGCGCAGATGAATCTGCCGGCTCGAGCTTCTCTCTCCGGGTTCTCGGCAATAATTTTCGGAGAGGTGTCCAGCTCCTTGCCGATAATGAGCTTCATCCGGGGCTACCTGAAAAAGCATTCAAGGTAATACAGCGAGAAACTGCCAGGACGGTCGCCGGACAGCTGGAGAGCCCGGACTATTTGACGTCAAAAGCAATTCGCACTGCCATTCTTCCGAAAGGGGATCCTGCACTTAGAGAGACGACGCCTTTGACTGTTGATTCGGCCAGTATCCATGATGTGAAGGATTACTGTGCGCGGGTCTTCCGTCCGGACATGACGACCATGGTTGTTATCGGCAATGTAAACGCCGACACCGCAAGGGAAATCATCTGGAATTATTTTAAGGAGTGGACAGCATCCGGGCCGAAGCCTGGAACAGATCTGTCGTCTGTACCATTAAGCAGGCCTTCCACGACGGAGGTGCCTGACGTGAGCCGTGTTCAGGACAGAGTCTATCTATCCGAAACGCTTGGAATAACCAGATCGAATCCGGATTATTACGCTTTGCAGCTGGGCAACCATGTCCTTGGCGGAGGATTTTATGCAACGAGATTTTACCACGATCTGCGCGAGAATGAAGGATTGGTTTATTATGTCGGCTCGAGTTTCAACATTTCAAAGACTCGAGGGAGCTACCAGGTGAGCTACGCTTGCGATCCGGACAAGGTCTCGCAAGCACGGTCGATAATTGTGCGTGATCTGAAACAGATGCAGGATACTCTGGTTACCTCGAAAGAATTGAGCCAGGCAAAGGCACTGCTGCTGCGCGAGATCCCGCTCTCCGAATCGAGCGAGAATAGTGTCGCACGCGGCTTGCTAAGCCGTGCCATGGATGGTCTTCCTTTGGATGAGCCGATTCTTGCGGCGCAGCGGTATCTGAAGTTGAGCGAAGAGGATGTTAAGTCGGCATTTGCAAAGTGGATCCGTCCTGATGACCTGGCACAGGTAACGGAAGGACCCGCTCCGAAGTAAAAATAAACTACCAGCAAAATTGTAAATGAAACGGCCGCATGTTGCGGCCGCTCTGGTTGCCTCAGTAAATTCTTCACGTAAAATGGAAAACGATAATAATGCAATTCACAAGCAGACCTTTCGCCTCCACTCCTACGAAGTAGATCAGCGCGGGGTTGCAAGACCTGACATACTTTTATCTTTCATGCTCGACAGCGCATGGGGACACACCAGGGATACTGAATTCAGCTACTCCGAGTTGAACGACGAAGGCCAGCTTTGGGTGCTGTCGCGCTTCCTCGCGGTGTTCCATGATCTGCCGAAGTGGGACGATGAGATAACGGTCGAAACATGGGGAAAGGGAACGGACAAAATTTTCGGGCTGAGGGATTTCATGGTTTGTTCTCAATCGGAAAAAAAATTCCTCTCTGCAACATCGGCCTGGCTGATTATAGACAGGAAAACCTCCCGCATCCAGAGGATTGATGCGCTTGACAGAAAATTTCCGACGCAGCTTTACCGGGACGAAATAGAGACCAAGTTGGAAAAAATAGAGACACGGGATGCAGATAAAACCGATTTCAAACACGTCGTGCGTTCTTCGGATCTTGATGTGAATAGGCACGTCAACTCGTCAAAGTATCTGCTGTGGATGCTGGACAGTTTTCCGGCTGAATATTCTGAGAAAAAAAATCTAAAATCTTTCGAGATCAATTTCTTATCGGAAGCAAAACTTTACGATGAGATATATGTCTCCAGCATGCGGGACGAGTCGGTCTTAAGCGGCGGCGAAAATTTTTATTGTGAAGTGAGGCGCGAAAGCGGCGACGCGGAATTGTGCCGGGCCAGGATCGTGTGGAATGATTAGATTAATCGTCTTCTCGTATGTCGTGTCTTTCGTTTGTTCGGCGCAGGCGAATGTCTTGTCAAATCAAGATGCCGAGCGTTTCATCCGCCATCTCGCGGCGAACAGCGACTCACTGAAAGCCGACGCAGATCCGGCAGAATACCGGTTGTCCGGGCGGCTAGGGATCAAATATATTGGAGTGAAAAACAAATTTCTCATCTCTTACGAACTACGGAGTGATATCATTCAGGATATCGAGAGCGGAAATTACAAATACCGAATCGATTCACTCGATACTCAATTCTCTCGTCTAAGTATTATCATACCGGGCAAGAATATTCAGCAAGACTACTGTTTCAGAAACGGCAAGCTCGTATCGCCGCTTGCCTATTACTCGAGGAATTGGAAACGCATCGATAGCCGGTATTTTGTCTTTATCGTGGATGATACAAACGCCTGCAACTCGTATTCAATTGCCGTCCTCGATGCGTTTGTAAAGAGAATTGCCAACAAACTGAGATTTGGAAGCGATGCCTTTGAACGACTTAGACGCGAGAAAATCTATTACTATATCTGTAAAGACCAGGACGAGATCGAGAAGTTGACCGGATTCAAGACCCGCGGCATTTACAATCTTGCGTATGATTGTATCATCAGCACCTACACCTGTCATTACCATGAACTTCTGCACCTTCTCATGAATTACAGATTGGGAGTTCTTCCGCTCTACACGAGTCCGTTTTTACAGGAGGGGTTTGCGGTTGCCTTCGGCGGCCGCGGCGGTCTGGACCCTGATGTCGTTCTCGAGGCCGGCCTTTATCTGGAACAGTCAGGCATGATGGACTTCTCGCAGCTGCTGACAAGGCGGGAGTTCATGGAGAACGATGCGAGTCTGACTTATCCGGTCAGCGGACTGTATTCGAAGTTCCTTTTTGAAAAGCTGGGAGCTACCGGCTACATAAATCTCTACAGGAAATGTTCGGGTGCGGAGCTCCAGGTTGACACGATGCGAATCGACACGAGTGACCTGCCGTCATCAAGAGAATATGCGGATTTTATGAGGAAGGAGATTTCAAGAAATATTATCGAAGTAAAATTGCCCGCGAATTTCGAATTAACTCAAGGATCGGATATCGCCGAGGATTCTTCGAGATTCTATTTCCGCGTCAGGGATACGCTGCTGATAGCCGTTAACGGCCAGCCTGCAATTTTTTATTCGAAGAAATTTGCGGAATTGTTTCCTTCCAGAAAATATCGGGGCGAGAAATACGCAATCATAGTGAATCCTTCTGAAGTTTTGGTCTACAATTTATTCACGGGAAATTTAATTGCCTCCTATGTCGAGTCTTTTGCGTTGCCTCCGCTTGTCGTACCGAACAGGGATGGTTATTTCTATTTTTCAATATTTAAGAGAGTGTTCGATGAAGGAATGACCGAGTGGAGATCTCATTCATGATGGAAAAAGTCGGAGCAGGATTGTACCTCCTCGTCGCCGTACTGGAATAATTTCTCTGTGGTGCCGATCTTAGATAATACCGATCCGTATGCCACTCTGAAGTTGTGGGACTTCAGACTGTTTGTCCTGGCGCGGTTTGTGATGACGTTCGCCGTACAAATGCAGTCGGTGATAGTCGGGTGGCAGATTTATGAATTGACGCACGACCCTCTCTCGCTTGGATTAATCGGACTTTCTGAAGCGATTCCAGTTTTGGGGATTGCTCTTTTTGCCGGTCATCTTGCCGATGTCGTGAGCAGAAAAAAAATAATCGTAATTTGCAGTTCGGCTTATGTTATTTGCGCCTCCTCGCTCTTCCTCGTCTCCACCGAGTTTCGTGAGATCCTGGTGCAGCACGGAACACTTCCTATTTACGTCATCATCTTCCTTGCCGGCCTCACGCGCGGATTGATGTCTCCGGCTCAGGCTGCATTTTCAGCGCAGCTTGTTCCGCGTGAGCTGTTTGGAAATGCTTCGACATGGGGAAGCGTCTCATGGCAGGTAGCCGACGTTGTAGGTCCCGCGGTCGGCGGGTTGATTTACGGTTTCGTGGGCGTCGGGAGCGCGTATGGAATGGTAGTTGCGACGAGTATTGCAGGTCTTTTTCTTTTTCTGGCCATCAAGGATAAGCCGATGCCTGAGCGTAGGCGCGGCGAATCGATTCTGCAAAGTCTTTCCGAGGGGATAAAGTTCGTGTTCCATGATCAGGTGATTTTAAGCGCAATATCGCTCGACATGTTTGCAGTTTTTTTCGGCGGGGCAGTCGCCGTGCTCCCGATCTTCGCGGATCAGGTGATGCACATTGGCGCAAAGGGATTGGGTTTTCTGCGGGCCGCTCCGGCAATCGGTGCCATCGTTATGTCGGTTATTCAGGCGAATTATCCTGTCTTCAAACAGGCCGGACGCAATCTGCTCCGATGCGTGTTCGGATTCGGACTCATGGTGATCTTCTTCGCGCTGTCGAGGAATTTTTATCTGTCGTTAGTGATCTTGATGCTCGGCGGAGCGTTCGATAATGTCAGCGTGATCGTCAGGTGGACCATCATCCAGCTGTACACCCCCGATGCCGTGCGGGGACGCGTATCGGCCGTCAACGGGATTTTCCTCGGTGCATCGAATGAGCTTGGCTCGTTTGAGTCCGGCGTCGCCGCAAAGCTGATGGGACTGATCCCATCCGTGATTTTCGGCGGAAGCATGACGCTTCTGGTTGTGGCTGCCGTGCGAACGTTTGCACCAAAGCTGAGGAAATTACGACTATGATTTCGTCCTGATAAGGGGCCGGGTTTTGTTTACAGTGAATCAAGAAAATGGCACGAAGTTGAAATTGATTGCGGGGAAGAATAATTTTAATGGAAATCAAGAATAGACTGTGTTCTTGGAAAATGCGAGGCCGGTCTTGCTTTGTGGAATTGTCGCAGAACAGGAGGCGTAAATTGAAAATTCGTAATACCTTGTTCATTGTTTCGGTTTTGATTAGTGCAATCGCTTCTATCGAAGCCAGGGCTCAAACGGCGGACGAAATATATCGAAAGTTCTCAAAGAGCTATCACACGTACAACGGTGTGACACTCCCATTCTACTTTTTCGTACCAGCAGGCTACAATTCTGCTTCGAAGTATCCTCTTGTTCTTTGTTTGCATGGAGCCGGAGAGAGAGGCGATGACTCGACTGCCGTGGAGAAAAATAGCATGGCGACGGTCTGGGCGCAGGACACAAACCAGATTAAGTGGCCATGTTTTATACTTGTGCCACAATGCCCGATCACCGGATCGTGGGTGTATTTGTATGGCCCCGGCTCCTACAGCACGAACGCTATACCCATCAGCGCGGAGTTGCTTAACGTCCTCGATATCATGGATTCATTGATCGGAAGATATTCAGTCGATACAAACAGAGTTTATGTCACAGGTCTCTCCATGGGCGGATTCGGAACGTGGGATTTGATAGTGCGGTTTCCGGATAAATTTGCCGCCGCAGTTCCGATGTCGGGAGCTGGAGATACGTCGAAAGCTGAAGTGATAAAAGATATCCCGGTTTGGGATTTTCATGGTGCGCTGGACGGCACCGTTCCCGTCTCGGGCTCGCGGGAAATGATGCATTCACTTGAAGAGGTCGGAGACGAAGTGGTTTACACCAATTGTGGAAACGGAAGTTGCACCGGACTTTCCGATAGTGCGGTTGCGGCGAAGATACAAAATGGCGCCAGGCATTTGTACACCGAGTATCAGTATGGCTCTCACACAATCTGGGATGTGGCTTACAACGATCCATTTCTCCTGCCGTGGGTCTTTTCTCAGTCGAAAGCGGACAGACCGAATGCGATTCGAAATCCCGCGACAATTCCGGACAAAGTCAGCCTGTCTCAAAATTATCCCAATCCATTCAACCCAACGACAGAGATCGACTATCGGCTGTCAACTGGCTGCCGTGTAACTTTAAAACTCTATGATGTGCTCGGAAGAGAGATCAGGACTTTGGTGGACCAGAGGGAGAACGCAGGCAGTTATACCGTTGAGTTCGACGCGAGCCAATTGTCGACCGGAGTTTATTTGGTAATATTGCGCGCGAATGGATATCTTGCCGTCCGCAAGATCAGCCTCATCAAATGAAGCTCTAGAGCCTCCATGCCTGTTTACATTTCACTCTTGCGTGGAATAAACGTCGGCGGGAACAAAATCATTCTGATGGATGACCTGGCGGAGCTTTTCGAAAAGTTGGAGTTCTCGGAAGTAAGAACATATATCCAGAGTGGAAACGTGGTGTTCGCCTATCGAAAGAAGACAGCGTCACAGTTGGAAGAAATGATAAAGGCTGCGGTCAAAACTCAATTTAAATTTGACATCGAAGTTCTTGTATTGAATCTCGAGGACCTTGGTGACATCATCGAAGAAAATCCATTCAAAGGAAATAAGCCAAAGGCAGGTGAGCGGATTTATCTTACAATTTTGTCGCAGACTCCTTTGAGTGAGAAGGTCGCAGAACTTCGCAAGATAAAAAGTCCGAATGATGACTTCGAAATCATCGGAAGAACGGTTTATGTCCTGTGTCGGAAGGGATATGCAAAGTCGGTTTTCAACAACAATTCCATCGAGAAAACCTTGAAGGTCCTTGCCACAAGCAGAAATCTTGAGACGATGAAGAAACTGGTAGAGATTGGAAAAGCAATTGACTAAATTTGAAATTCAAGATTTAGAGTTCAAAATTTGAGAATGACCTGGCAGGAAGCTTTCCGCATACTGGAACTTTCCAATCCTAAGACGCTCGAAGAAGTGCGTGAGGCGTACAACGTTCAGGCGAAGGCGTGGCATCCGGACCGTTTCGAGGGCGACACGAAGATGCAGCGAATCGGAACCGCGAAGCTGAAACTAATAAACGAGGCATTCAAGCTCGTGAAAGAAAATTGGGATCGTCGAGGTTCGTTTCACAGTTCATATGAGTTTCCGAAGGCTCTGGAGCCGGCTCGACGCGGCAAATCTAAGGTGCCGTCCACTGGAACGGGCCCGAGAGATTTGGTCACGGTGTCGGAGAATGACACAGTGCTGGCGAAAAAAACAAATATCACCGTCGGCGCAAAAAGGGTGCACGAGTATTTAGGCGATGCTGTGATCACCGTGATCTTTCCAGATCATCGCAGCCGCGAACTCAAAATGAAAGTCGGCGACGCTGCGACGGTCGACTTCGGAAAATCTGCGAAGTTCGAGATCCGTCTGCTCCAGGTTCGCCACGTGTACAAGTCGCGCCGTGGTATGCCGTTCCCGCTGTTCTATCCTGCGGCGGATCTGGCGGTGACAAAAATTGGTTGAGGTGACTGCTTGAACGGCACAAAACGATCCGACGTAAAGCCAGGCATGAAGGTGGCAATCGTTCTGAAACAAGACCAGCGCACCGGCAAACTGACGGAGGGAATTGTAAAAGATATCCTCACTAACTCGCCGATTCATCCGCGCGGAATCAAAGTCAGACTGGAAACAGGCGAAGTCGGAAGGGTGAGGAGAATTGACGGAGAAAATCGGGATTAAACGAATTTTTTCATTCTTCACTTCATGACTACTGGAATAAGAGTTCTCGTTATTTTGTCTCTGAATGTTCTCAATGTGAAATTCTCATTCGCACAGCTCGATACGTTGATCTCTTATGATGTAAGGACCCAACAGATTACCGTCTTGCCTTGTGTTGCTCCGGATTCGGTAATAAAGTTCGACTCCACCGGCTGTTTCTATGGTACCGTCCCGGGTTTCAGTCCGCTCGATACGAGTGAACCAACGAATACTTACATGAATTCCGGCTCTACGGATTATACTCCGGCACATCTTTTCTTCCCTGTGTCGAACTATCCGCTTAGGGCTGCTGTGAAATTGTTCAGATACGCGAAAGACACTCTTTCGCAGGAGTGTTCCGGGATGATGGTTGAAAAAGATTTGGTGTTGACATCAGCGCACTGTTTGCATTACTATTTCAGATCCAACGACACGGCATCTTTTCAGGATAGTATGCTCGTTGTTCCGGCATATGACGATGGTGAGATAAATCCGGAGTTTGGCGAGAGCGTGAGTGAGTCTTACATCTTGCCGAAGGCGGATCTTGTTTTTCCTTTGGAGGAGGATATTGCGCTGATAAAGTTACGAGACCCGATAGGAATCAAAACAGGATGGATCGGGATTGCGTTGCCAGCTAACGACAGCATCTTCAAAGGTATGGTATTGCATCAATTCAGTTATCCTGGTGTCCCCGATCCTTTCGACTCTACAAAGGTGTTTAATGGTGATACAATGTACTACAATTATGGGGCCCCGACTCTTGTTAATTCTATATACCTGGGCTACGTTGGATTCTATGGCGTACCGGGCCAGAGTGGATCCTCTATCTTCTACACCGACAACATAAATTATTATTCGTTCGGAGTGGCGCAGTACGCGGCGGACGCAGAACACTATCGCATAGACAGAAATATTTTTTATGCCTTCAAGAACATTATCGACCAAGAGGGGACTTCAGTGAAGGCGCCGCCGTCGGCAGCGACCGACTACGTGTTGTACAATGCCTATCCAAATCCTTTCAATCCCGCTACCAACATCTCGTTCAGTGTCCCGAGAATGGGCCACGTGACTTTGACCGTTTATGATATTCTCGGAAGGACCGTGACAAAACTTGTTGATGAAATGAAGCGTCCCGGCAAGTACATCGTTCGGTTCGATGCTTCCGGTCTCGCGAGCGGCGTTTACTTCTACCGCATTGAATCGGAGGGATTTCATGAGACGAAGAAAATGCTATTCCTCAAGTAGCATCGTTCTGTACCTCGCGTGAGCGAGCCCTGAACGAGTCAATTGGATTTTTTTCCGGAATCTGTTTCCCGGTCGGTTGCTTCTCTCACTTCTATATTATAGATTCCATCAGTCCCGCCTACGGGATCTTCGATATGATGGAGCAGACAGAGCATTTGGTGGTCGTCCTTCGGGACTTAACGGAGAGTTTTTCAGTTTTGATTTTCATTCAAGATTTACAATTCACAATTTAACATTCTCCAAAAGGGAGTTGATTCCATGAACGAAACGGTCATTCAGGGTCTGAAACCGGAAAGAATCTGGCATTATTTTAACCAAATAAGTGAGATTCCGCGCGGCTCGAAAAACGAAAAGGCAGTACTCGAGTATATCAAGAAAACCACCCAAGAGATGGGTCTCAAGTCGAAGCAGGACAAAGTAGGAAATGTTGTCGTCACAAAGCCGGCAAGTCCGGGAAAAGAAAACTCGACGACCATCGTTCTTCAGGTTCACACCGATATGGTCTGCGAAAAGAACCGCGATGTCCAGCATGACTTCCTGAAGGACGGGATCAAATTTCACAGGGAAGGAAACTACATCAAAGCCGACGGAACTACACTCGGCTCTGATGACGGCATCGGCGTCGCGGCGCTCCTCGCACTCCTTGAAGACAAGTCGCTGGTGCACGGACCCATTGAAGGACTCTTCACGATAGACGAAGAAACGGGACTGACCGGAGCAAATTTCATTGCGCCGGGTTTCATCACTGGAAAGATCATGATGAATTTAGACTCCGAGGATGAAGGCGTACTTTACATCGGCTGCGCCGGCGGAGAAGATACGACGATTGCCGTTCCTGCGAAGAAGAAGGCTGTCACCGGAAAAGTTGCTGTTCTGAATGTGATGATACGCGGATTGAAAGGCGGGCATTCCGGAGTCGATATCCATCTTGGAAGAGCCAACGCTTTGAAACTTTTAACACGCACTCTGCTGGCCATCGACGCGAAAACCAAAATGAAGCTCGTTTCTCTCGAGGGTGGAAGCAAGCACAATGCAATTCCACGCGAAGCGGATGCAACTGTCGTTGTTCCGCCAGCGGATGAGAAAAAAGTCAGGAAGATCGCCGCCGAATGCGAGAAGACTTTCCTGAACGCATTCAAGTCCGTGGATCCGGACGTCAGAGTCGTCGTGGAAGAAGGCAAAAAAGCAAAACAATCGTTCGACGACGTGACCAAGAAAAAGGTTCTCGGAATGCTCGCCGCGCTGCCGCACGGTGTTATCAGAATGAGCAGCGATATCCCGGATTTGGTCGAAACCTCTACCAACGTGGCCGTGATGAGAACGGAGCGCAACGGCGTTACAGTCGTGACAAGTCAGAGGAGCTCGATCGAATCGGAGAAAGAAATGATCGCTGGACAGGTTGCCGCCGTCGGACAGCTGGCCGGCGCCAAGATCAAAGTGAGCGACGGTTATCCGGGCTGGCAGCCGGATGTGAGTTCTGCCGTTCTCATGAAAGGGAAAGAGGTTTATAAAAGTCTTTTCGGCAAAGAGCCCGCGGTAAAAGCAATACACGCCGGCCTTGAATGCGGTATCATAAACGATAGAGTCGGCGGCGGTGTCGATACCATCTCATTCGGTCCGACGATCATCGGTCCTCATTCGCCTGACGAGAAAGTTGAGATCGGTAGCGTCGAGAAGTTTTATAAATTCCTGGTGGCTATGGTGCAGGCTGTCGCGTAGAATTCCAGAAGTGCGTTACGCTCGGCCGCCGTCCGCTATTGACTGTTTAAGATCAGACGGCTAATTTACTGCGTCAGAAAATCACGGCGTGATTGAGTAGCACAACCTCATTCTTGTTATTTGAAATTCAAATAGGGAGTTGTTGCTATGAAAAAAATCGGGCTGTTTTTTCTTCTCGCGATTTCATCGGGAATTCTCATTACCTGCTCCGATAAGTCATCGGATCCGGGGAAACAGCAGGTCAAGACCTCGCTCACCCAAGTTGGAGGCTGTGGGTCGCACCAGCTGGGGAAGGTTTCCATGTGGGATTCTTGCTTCACATATCAATTCGACCAAAATCTCGAAGTAAATTTCTTCCTGTCCGGAAACTGTTGCCCGGACTCGAACAGGTTCCTTCTCTCTAACAGGATCAGCAACGATACAATTTTTGTCGTCGCGATGGATACGGCCGCTCAGGTTTGCAACTGTGTTTGCAACTACACGATCAACGCGAAATTTGAAAATCTTTCCCTGTCGCATTACGTCTTCTATTGTACGCGGGCAGACGACAGCAATAGAGTATACTATGCTAAGGATGTTTATAGAAGCAAATGATGAAAGGGAGAAGGGATGTGCCGTGAAAGCAAGCGGATATTTGGAATCGGCGTCGGCGATGCTTGTCTGCACTTTCTTATTCGGATGTGGAGGAACAAAGATAGTCGATGCGGGGAGCAACTCGGGGAGAATAATTTATTCTAATTCTTTTTAGTCGGCTGCGGACACAGTAGGGTGGACAGGATCCGGCAGCATGCAATTTAGGAACGTTGCTCCTTCAGGCGGAGGGAAACAATCGCTTTTCGTTTCGGGTGGATGCATCGTGCCGCACGCACAATATAAAATCGGGAAGATATCGCAAGATGGTCACTATGTCCTTCGGTGCTGGGGGAAAAATCTTGGCGTTGGCGGCGTGGTTATTCTGGGTGGATCGCAAAATGCTTTCGAGGGAGGCGGAATCTATATAAACGTTGGTGACACCAGCTGGACGCTCTATCAGTCTGCAGACACTTTGTTTTGTCCAGCCGATTCAAGTCTTTGGCTTACGATGATCTCCGGCGGATTTGTCGAGAGTGCCATGCTGGTTGACGAGGTCCGGGTAGTGAAAATGAATTAAAAATAACCTTGTCAGGATTTTCCCGAAGATACCCTTTGGACTGTAAATCTCGACAAGGTTAGTGAATATCCTGTTTCTCTCCGCTGACTTCCTAATTACTATTACTGAATCTTACCGTCCTTTATTTCATTTACGAGTCTGTCTGCGTGGTAAATGTACTTCAGCGCTTCGGGTATAGCGTCTGAATGAACCGCGACCGAACGATTGTACGTGTCGACATAGATGAAATCGCCGGGGAGGCTCTCGATGTTTCCATCAAATATTAACCCGACGACCTGCAGCTCCTTGTTCAGCACCGGGCTGCCCGAGTTGCCGCCTATGATGTCATTTGTCGCGACGAAATCGAGCGGTGTACTCAGATTGAAATCAACAGGAGGATTCTGCCAGTTGCCCGGCAAACTCCAGGGATATTTCTTCCCGAATGAATAATACCTGTCATACATTCCGTAGTAAGTGGTATTTGTCGGAGCGATTGTACCATTATATTCGTATCCCTTCACGACCCCGTCGGCGATTCTCAGCGTGAACGTTGCATCTGGCGGAATCGTAGCCCCATAGACGTCAAACAGCGCTCTTCCGAGGAGTTGCACCTTCGCCCCTTCTTCTGCGGTCAGATGGCTGTATTTCGAACTCAAATCTCCTATGGCTTGCTGCGACTCGACTATGAATTGAATGAAAGGATCGGAAGATGTCAATATTCTATTCGGATCGCCGCTCAACAGCTTGGCAACGCTTGCGCTATCGCTGATTTCAGTTGACCCTTCAAGAAAGTCCGCTGCCTCCTCCGGTGTTCTCCCGCCGAGGAGTTTGTTGAGGGGTTCGCTGGTGGTTCCTAGAACACTCTGCATCAACTTCAATTGAAATGCGAGAATCATTTTTTCCAACTCGGGGTTGAAATCGGACGGGAAAAATTTTGATTTCATCTCTTCTAATGCAGCGCCTTGATAACCGCCCGGCCTGCTCGAATCCGGCATCTTCATGTTATTTGCGTATTGAACCAATCGTGTCGCAAGCGATAAATATTGTGACCTGCCGAAACCCGTAGTGTTATAGGCGTTAACGTCCGCAAACAGGTTTGCCTTCTCCATTTGAACAGCGGAAATATCATTCCACACCGAGCCGTATTTTGCCGCAAGCGAAGGATTTGCCATGACTTTTTCTTTAAATTCTTTTTCGAATGCTTTTTTCCTCGCCATCAAATATGGGTCTCGAAGACCGCTGAGATAACCGTTTATTGCCTTCAGCGAATTTGAATTAAAAAACAATTGGGTTTCATATTTCACCTTTTTGTCGGGATGATCCATGATATACTTGTCGTAGATATCGTAATTCCCCTGCAGCAAATTTATAATGAACGGATATGAGTAATCACGATTGAATTCGAGCTGGGAGACCGTCAGGAGCCTGCTTGTCCTGCCGGGATTCCCTACTACAAAAACAGGTTCTCCTTCTTTTGCGCCATCCTTGCTCCACTTGAAATAATGGCCGGCCTTCAACGGTTTGTCGTGGTCGTAAATCCTGAAGAGCGAGAAATCGACGTCATATCGCGGATACGTGAAATTATCAGGGTCGCCCCCGAAATATGCGACGATCATCTGCGGTGCAAAAACCAATCTCACATCCGTGTATCGTTTATATCCATATAAAGAATATTTTCCGCCGTTGAAAAAATTCACGACCTGGAAAATCATCGAATCTGCGGGCTGATCTTTTTTGTACTGCGTCCAATAATCCTTCTGAATTCTCTTAATTTCCTCAGTCCTGTCGGCGATTTTTTCTTCATCCGTCTTTCCCCTCTCGAACGCAGCTTGAACGTCGGTCGTGACATCCTTTATCAGGACAAGCTGGTCTGCATACATGCCATCGACTTTTCTTTCGTCGTTCAAAGTGGGTGCATAGAACCCGCTGTCGGGAAGATCTTCACCGGGTTTGTTGACTTTGTCAAGTGCGGTTCTTGCGCAATGATGATTTGTGAGCACGAGGCCGTCTTCCGATATGAATGAAGCTGTACAGCCTGACAGTCTGAGTGCGCCGAGCCGTGCGTCGTCGAACCAGTCTTGATCCGGAGTAAAGCCGTAAGCTTCCTGGAAATATTGAGCAGGTGGATTGTCAAATGTCCACATTTTCCCAGTGTCGAACCGTCCTGCTTTTACCGTGTCGGGATCAAAATATAGATTTGATGCAGGCAGTGTCGCTTGATACGACGAACAGCCGGCAATCGCAAACAGCATTAGCAAGGCCGACATGCCGCCAGATACGGGAAGACTTTTTCCTATCCGAAAAGTTAGAGCCTGTTTCATATTTGCCTCTTGTTGGTTTGATTTGAGTGAATTTAACTAATGGGGTACGACATTTACCACTGTCGATAATTGCCCTATAAGACGGCAGATCGGCTGGGAGGTTTCCATGGTTCCACAGAAAAATCTGGAATCTCTTCGGTCCTGCAAAGCGTGGCGGCACTTGTGCAACTTCAACAGGGTTTTATTCTATTCAGGCGTTATTGTAAATTCCTTCGACTATTGATATATTTTCCCGTAAACAAGCATATCAAAATATGAGGAGTGCTTTATGAAAACAAAAATCTCTACGAAGTTTTTCGTTCTCACTTTCCTGGTGATTGCGGGTTGTCAGAAGAGCGAGCCGGTTGCCGTTCCCCCTTTGCAGGAGTACAGAGATGGCTCAAATCTTTTTGTCGTAAAAATTCCCTCGACGTGGCAACAGTCCGCTGAGCCGGGGAAGCTGAACATATATAATTCGCAGGACTCATGGAATCGATTTGCAGATCCGACATCGAGTTCGAAATCGGCGGTGAGGATGTACATTTATGCCCAGGAGGCAGGAGCAAAAACACTCGTGGCTGCAGCGGAGGATTTCAAATCTCAATTGAGGCAGGAACAGGCACAAATCGATCCTGATGTGCAGACGACGTTAGCGGGGAGTCCGGCCGTGAAGATTCCGTATTCGTTGAAGCTCGATGCTAACAACACCATATATTCTTATCGCATCATCAGTGTCAACGACAGTATGGAATACGGAGTCGAGTGCCAGGGATTTAACGACGATTTTAAAGATTACACGAATGTATTTGACAGCGTGGCGCTGACCTACAGCATAGTTCCCAAGGCGGTGGCCCAGCAGCAGCTTCCGGAAAACATGATACCGGCGGCGACCATGGCATCATATCAGAACGACTATTTTGTAATCCAGTATCCGGATAATTTTACCGTGACTCCGAAAGGGATGTCGGGCGGTGTATTGGCATCGCTTTCAATTAAGGGCTACCGGGACGATTGCACCATCGTAGCAGACGTTCATGATGCGAAGAACTTGACGGTCGACAAAATCTTTAATCAGGTCAAAGGGAGTTATCCTGCCAGCGCTCGTTCCGTGAAAACAAAGGTTAGCGGTCTCGATGCGTACCAGATCAGCTATTCTCCGTTCAAAGGAATTCAGAGCCGCGCGTACATCGTTGTGAAGAATAATAAATGGATTCGTATAACTCTTAATTGGGCGGAGGAAATGCAGAAAGATTACCTGCCTGCTTTTGAGAAAACCGTCTCAAGTCTAAAGTTAAAATAACGATAGCTAATGGCTCATAGCTCGCGGCTGATAGCCGCGGGCCGTGGGCTGTGAATATGAGCCATTCATTGTTTGGAGACGGTGTAGAATTTTATAACGTCGCGCATCGCGGCTTTTCTGCGATAGCTCCTGAAAATACCATGGTGGCTTTCGAGAAGGGGATGGAAGCGGGGGCCAACATGCTCGAAATGGATGTTATGATGACGGGCGACGGCCAGGTCATCGTGTTCCATGATTATAGGCTTGGAAGAACCACAAACGGGAACGGTCTCGTAAAGAGATCCAATTTCAATCACATCAGGATGCTGGATGCGGGGACCTGGTTCAGTCACAAATACAAAGAGGAGCGAGTGCCACTCCTCGACGAGGTCCTCGAGATGGCGAAGAACCGTATCAGGTTAAACATCGAAATGAAGCATCGACGGCATAATGGAGTGTACGCGCTGGTCGACAAATGTCTGAGGATAGTCGAACACCGGCGGATGGGTGACGATGTCATTTTTTCTTCTTTCAATTTAGAGGCGCTCCGTTATCTTCACTACAAAGCGCCGCATCTTCGTTTTGCACCCCTCTATCGTCACAATTTCAATCCGACCCCGCGTTCGTTCCCGCTGCAATACGGGGCACAGGGAATAGTCCTTAATCATCTGTTCCTCAATCGCACTACAGTTCAACAGTTCCATAACCTCGGCATCAAAGTATTTGTTTATACTGTAAACGGGCTTCGTAAAATTGAGAAGACGATCAGGTTGGGAGTCGATGGCGTAATATCGGATAATCCGGCGGCGGTTGCCTCGGTCACAAGACGAATTATAGGATAAGATTTAATTGCCGGCGTTCAGCCGTTAGGCAGCATCTAAAACGCGGCTACTTGCTATTGGAAGTGAAATGCTGGTATGAAGGGAAACCGACGTATTCGTCCGTCTTTCCATCGACACGCCGTACCGCAACCTTCGTTTGACCCTCTTTCACCCTTCCGATGGCTCTGACATTTCCTTCCAATGAATGCAATTTGGTGAAGTCTTTCTCTGCGATGGTGAAGAGCAGTTCGTAATCTTCTCCTCCTAACAACGCGTAATCTAACGAGTTTTCTCCGAGCTCGTCGGCAACTTTCCGAGTGATTGGATCGATTGGAATTAATTCCTCATCGATCTCAGATGCAAGGCTGCTACCTCCGTGAGTAGAGCTCGCTAGGCATATGTGCATCATATCGGAAATCAGGCCGTCGCTGACATCGATCATTGAATGAACTTTGATTTTTTCAGTTAATGTCCTCGAAAGCATGATCCGGGATTCGGGCAATAAATGTTTTTGGAGTGCGTCATCATACCCTTCAAAGTTGGGTGAGAAGTCTGCGGGCTGGCCGGCTTCGATGTATCTATCTTTTTCGCGCTGAAGAATTCTTAGGCCGGCCTTTGCGCGTCCAAGGTCTCCCGTCACGCAGATTACATCCCCGGCTTTTGCTCCATTTCGAAGTACCTGACGATCGGGCTCAACTTCACCAACCAGAGTAATGCTGATGACGAAACCGATCGGTGAAGCTGAAGTATCACCTCCGGCGATGGTGCAATTGAGTTTCCCAAACTCATTTGCAAGCGACTCGTAAAATTCTTTGATCATTTCTACGCTGATACCGGAATGAATTCCGAGCGAGACGAATGCGGCAACCGGCAGTCCTGACATCGCTGCAATATCGCTCAAGTTCACGAGTGCCGCTTTTTGCCCGAGATGTTTCATCGATGTATATGATAGATCAAAGTGGACAGCTTGTGTCAGAATGTCCGTGGTGACCAAAGTATGTTTGTCCTGCGACGGCTTGATTATCGACGTGTCGTCGCCGATGCCCTGTAGCACGACTGGATTTGAAAACTTTGCGGCTATTGATTTGAATTCATCGATGAGTTTGAATTCTCCGATTTGCGAAAGGGGGGTGAATTTTATTTCCATCTTCCTTGCCAAGAAATTAGTGAAAAGACAGAGTAAATCAAATTGTGCTTCCTTGTTTGTCTTGATCCTGAAGAATACTTTTATAATCATTGACCATGATTTCCATGCTGCTTTTGTCCGAATTTCGGATAAGATCGAAGTACTAGATGAGGAAATTTATCGTCTGCGTTGTTCTCCTTTCGTGGCGCCTTCTTCCGGCTCAACAAAAGGTGTTTAATGTGGAACCCTGGCAGCATCCCGGAGCACCACCGGGATTTGTCGGCGAGAAACACCCTTCGATCCCACGACTGAGCCCTTTTGTGACTCCGATAAGAACGAATGGCACCTCCTACTCCACGACGTTTTATACCTTCAATGACATAGCCGTCTTCTCGTACATTGACAGCACGAGCGTAACAATCACGACGTCGGCGGCCGATACGATTTTAAACAAGACTCTTCGCGCGGACTCATTTGACACCCTCTCGCCGGGCAATGGGATCTACATGGTCACCGCAAACGAGCCGTTTTCGCTTCTGACGGGAGACGCGATCACAAGTTTCGCGAGCGGATATTTTGCGGTAGATGCCAACGGAAGCGGTGTAAGCACTAAGCTGAATACCTGGATGATGAAAAACAGCTCAGATATTGAAGCGCACTTTATTCTTTTTTCTTACGACGGGATTACGCAATTCACCATAAGAGATCTTGGAGCGGGAAATCTCATATACCGGGGGTTTATCGACACTTCGGGCTATTTTGACTTCCCGAACGTTTCATTGCTGGAGGGAAAGGCAATTCAAGTCTCAAGTGATAAGCCGGTGTCCGCTCTCTCGTACAACGACCAGGGATATTACATCCCCAGTGCGAACGGAACCTTCGCCGGGAATTTGTTCTACGGTTTCTCAGGACATCCTTCCGGGTTGGAGAACTCGATTACCCTCACGTCATATTCCGATAGTAATTCGATTGTTATTACGGATTTGTCTAATGGTGATACTATTTTGGTCGATACCCTCAATCACCAGCAGGTGAGAACGCTCGGCGTTTCCGGAGATATATTCTGGAAAGTGGCGTCAAGCGGAACCCTCACTGCCGCTAACATCCCTTTCGAGGAATCCTGGGAAAGAATAACCCCGTACTATTATCAGCTTACCGAAGTTGCGGACTCAACGGGGAAAAACATCGGCACCTCGTTCGTTGTTCCGACAACTGAAACTTATTTATCAATTTTTTCTTACACTGACAACAACCAGGTTCGTATCACGCTGCTCGGCGACATTTCTCATCCATATCAATCGCAAGAACTGATAAAGGACACCATTCTGCAAAATGGGGGAGTACTTGTTATTAGTACTGAGCTTGGGGATAATGTTTATCAAGTTCAGAGTGGCAGCGGCGTTTCCGTTGTGGAGAGTTTTGGGGGTGGGGGCGGAGCATTCGTGCCGATAAGAAACCCGGCGGTGAGCCTCGCTGATTTGGCAATTGCACAGTCCGATATCGTGCCGGATACGACGAATTACCAGGCCGGACAGGACGTGACTTTCAACTTGACGATCCATAATTACGGCTCGATCGCTGCTTCGAATGTTGCAGTTGTTGCTTATGATGGAAATCCTGACCTCGGCGTTGCACCCGTGCTGCTGCGTCAAACCGTTCCGGTAATTACCGCCGGTGACAGCGCGAGATTGTCGTTCTCCATGGTTATACCGCCGGGATGGCAGTACCATTCGATTTACGTCAAGGTCGATCCGAATAATTCCATAAATGAATTGAACAAATCGAATAATGAAGCGTTCAGATACTTGTTGCCGGGCAAATATCTGCAATCGCCCTATGCGGTGTATTTCTCTTCGCCGGGGGCACTCAAATCGCAGGGCGATACTCTTTCCCCGAATCCATTTACGGTCACTGCAGATATATTTAATACCGGAACCACAGACGTTTCCGATCTTAATATCGATGTTTCGGCCAGCGGGATGACCATACTTTCCGGAGCCACAAGTTCAACGATCAATGATTTTTCCGCCGGCGGTCATTTGAATTTCACCTGGAGCTTGCGGGCATATAAAGATTCGACAGGATTCGATTCGCTGACAGTGAACTTATTCCAGCCATTCATAGACACAACCGTAATGAGTGCCGGCATACTTGTGCCAGACACTGTTGCTCCTCCGGTTCCGCAAGGGCTCAACGCGGAAATCGACAGCTCCGGACCGGGCAGGGTGAAGCTGAAATGGACAGCGGATAGCATCCGCGACCTAGCCGGTTACAAAATTTATTATTCGACCGACAGCACTAATCTTCTTGCCGGAACGGCAGCAGCGCAAGGCAGCTCCCCCATCTATACTTCGAATATTGACTCGTTTGTCATATCGCAACTTGTAAGTGAAGCGAACTATTGGTTTGCTCTGTCGGCATATGATTTCTCGGCGAACGAAAGCTCAAGGAGTCAGAGCGTTAAGGTTTTTACCATTACGAGTGTTCATCAAAATCTCCTGCCGAGAACTTTTGCCATTTCACAGAATTACCCGAACCCGTTTAATCCGACGACGATCATCAATTATCAACTCCCATCGATCAGCCATGTCCTACTGAAAGTCTACGATGTGCTTGGCAGAGAAGTGGCGACGCTGGTAGATGAGGTCAAGGCGCCGGGAAAGTACGAGGTCGGATTCAATGGCTCGCGGCTTGCGAGCGGGGTTTATTTCTATCGAATTGTGGCGGGCAATTATATTTCGACAAAAAAGATGCTGATCGTCAAATAACTTCAAATATCGTTTAAAACCGGACAGATTGACCGTTTTCTGGAATGTTGAAGATTCGGGGTGCAAGAATTATATTTTACATTCAAAATCAGTTGCTCCTTTCCGAACCAGGTATTGCGAGGGCACGTGGCGGAATTGGCAGACGCGCTAGCCTTAGGAGCTAGTAGGTCACCCTGTGAGGGTTCGAGTCCCTCCGTGCCCACTAACGAAAGTTAGGCGCCGGAATAAAATATCTTTGATCGCAAATCAATCATTTGCCGACGAAGAAATATTTTGGTGAAATAGACTCGATGCATCGTTGTCGTGAAGGACCTCCTTGAGACGATCTTCACGGATTGGATCCTAGTCGGATGGAACGAAAACTTAGTCAGCAGGAGATAAGGTGGATTACAAAATCATTGACCTCGGCGGATTAAAAAAACAGCTCGAGGTAACTGCAACATTGGAAGATGAAAAAGTCAAGACAAAATTGGAATCTGCATATAATGAATTCCAGCAAAAGGCGGTCATACCCGGTTTTAGAAAGGGGAAAACTCCAATTGAAATTGTCAAGAAAAGATTCGGTGAAGAAATAGAATCGGAATCTTTACCCGAGATAGTTAACGACGTTGTAAAAGAAATATTCGAAAAGGAGAACACGAAAGTTGCCGGTGTGGTCGACTACAACCTTGACTCTAGAAAGTCGGGCGAGCCGCTCCATTTCAGATTGACCTTTGAAGTCGTTCCCGAAATCGAGCCGGCGGGATATAAGGAGATGAGACTTGAGCGCTCGATGTACAAGATTCTTCCACAGAATGTTGAACATGAGTTGATGCATATCCGGGAAGCGAATGCCGAGAAAAAGGAAGTAGAACATCTCGATGATGAAAAAGGGATGGTGACGGTCGATCTTCAGGTAATCGACGCGGGCGGTTTGCCGCTAATCGGACAGCGAAGAGAAAATTATAAAATCGACCTGCGGAGAAAGGCACCGGAATTGGCGGAGATACAGGCTCGGCTGTTGAAAGGCAATAAAGGGGACGAGTTTAACATCGAGCTTGAGACTTTCGACAAGGACGGCAAGCAGGGCGGCAAAAAACCATTCAGGGTATTTGTGAAGACCCTGGAGAAATTTGTGTTGCCCGATCTGACCGATGAATTTGCAAAGAAAATTTCCGGCGGGAAAATGGAGACGCTTGCCGCCTTGAAGGATGACATCGAAAGAGAGCTTGAACATTATTACGAAGACAAGGCCGAAGAGGAACTTCGCGATAGGATCGCAGAGGAGCTATTGAAGACAAATGAATTTGAGATTCCTGAAAGCATGGTTGAAGATTATCTTAATGATTTGATAGCAGAACTGAAGAAACAATCCGGCGACCAGGAAGTCGATGAAGGCTTTGTAAAGGAGCGATATCGAGAGGCCGGGGTAAGGGCAGTGAAGTGGAATCTTCTCGCTGCAGCAATTATCCAGAAGGAAGGATTGAAAGTCGATGAGTCGATTCTCGAGCGGACGGCCGACGACGAATCGACGAAGTACAACATTGACAAGGGCACGCTTATCAAACACTACAGACAATCCGACGACGTCAAAAACAAGTTGTTGTTTAATGAGATGTTTAATTTTATAATTAACAATGCTGAAGTTAAAGTTGTAGAAAAGAATCCGACACACGAACATGAGGACTGATGAAATGGAAGTATTCAATCAATTGACGATTCCTTACGTTATCGAGCAAACAGGCCGGGGCGAACGAGCGTATGACATTTTTTCCCGATTGCTGAAGGAGAGAATCATCTTCATCGGAACTGCGATTGACGATACCGTCGCGAGCCTGGTAATTGCTCAACTCCTCTTTCTTGAAAGTGAAGATCCGAACAAGGACATAAACTTGTACATAAACAGTCCGGGGGGGAGCGTTCCTGCCGGATTGGCAATATACGATACCATGCAGTACATCAAACCGGATATCGCGACAACCTGCGTCGGGCTTGCCGCCAGTATGGGAGCGGTTCTTCTTGCAGGCGGGGCAAAAGGAAAACGAGCCTCTCTCCCGAATGCCCGTATAATGATTCACCAGCCGTGGGGCGGTTTTCAAGGGTCCGCGGCCGATATCAGCATTCAAGCTGAAGAAGTGATCAAAACCAAAAGAAGACTCAACGAAATTCTTTCTCAACATACCGGTAAACCCGTTGAACAAATTGAAAAAGATACAGATAGAGATTATTTTATGGCTGGTGAAGATGCGGTAAAATACGGCTTAATCGACACAGTTCTCATGAAAAGGGACGATAAAAAGAAGTGAAACTAAATTGGAGTTACAAAAAACATTATGGGCAGTTTGCTCCTGATTGTTATGTTGATTTTTCTTGTTTTGTTTGCTATCTCTATTCCGACGGTGATCTCGGACTTAAAGTCAGGACGACAAAAGGACGTCGAGAAGGAATTCTAAATAACAATGGCTAAGCAGCGTCAAGAAGACATGCACTGTTCCTTTTGCGGACGTGCCGCGAAGGAAGTGAAGAGTCTGGTTGCTGGACCGGGGGACGTTTATATCTGCGACGTCTGTGTAGAACACTCTGTCGAAATTCTGCGAAGCAATATACCCATTTATAAGCAGCATACGGATAGTTTCACCGGAAGAGCTCCACTCACACCTGTAGAGATAAAAAATGCGCTGGATGAATATGTGATCGGACAGGAGCACGCAAAAAAAATCCTGTCCGTTGCAGTTTACAATCATTACAAACGCATCTCTCTTCCTCCGGGTCTGACTTCCGAAGATGACACCGAGATCGAGAAGAGCAATATCGTTCTAATCGGTCCGACAGGAACAGGCAAGACTCTTCTTGCACAGACTCTCGCAAAAATTCTGAACGTTCCGTTTGCTATCGCAGACGCTACGACCCTGACGGAAGCCGGTTATGTCGGTGACGATGTGGAGACTATTCTCGTTCATCTTTTGCAGAATACGGATTATGATGTTGCTCGCGCGGAGCGAGGAATTGTTTATGTCGATGAGATTGACAAGATAGCGAGAAAAAGCGACACGCCGTCGATAACACGCGATGTCTCCGGTGAAGGTGTGCAACAAGCTCTTTTGAAAATTCTCGAGGGCACAGTTGCGGGTGTACCGCCTCGCGGCGGCAGAAAGCACCCCGAACAGCCGCTGATCAATGTAAACACCAGAAATATTCTCTTCATTTGCGGCGGCGCATTCGAAGGGCTGGAGAAAATAATTGCGCGCCGGACGAGCAAGAATCCGATCGGCTTCAGAGCGGACGTGCATTCCGTCAAAGAAGACCAGGTGAACGAACTGTTGCCCCTCGTTCAGCCGGACGATCTTCTGAAATTCGGGTTGATTCCCGAGTTCATCGGCCGCTTGCCGGTGGTAGCGACCTTGCACACCCTCAGCCATGAAGCGATGAAAGATATACTTACCCTTCCGAAGAATGCGCTCGTGAAACAGTACAAGAAACTCTTTAAACTTGAAGGGGTGGACCTCGAGTTTGAAGACAAGGCGCTTATGGCCATTGTCGGGAAAGCGGTAGAACGCGGAACGGGTGCGCGAGGACTAAGGTCGATTCTTGAAGAGAAGATGGTTGATATAATGTACAATCTTCCATCCATGTCGAATATCGGCAAATGCATTATTACAAAAGAGGTTGTTACTGACGGAGCGGATCCGCTTTTCCTGACAAATAGGAAACAAGCCTCAGCCTGATTTATCATCGCTTTACCCGCGAGTTGAAACTAACCACAAAGACACGCAAGCTCACTGCCAACCAAGTGTGTATCCATGGTCCCTCGGGACAGCAATAGTGAGTCGGGGTGATCGATGAATGAACGGATAGACCTCTACATCTTACCTTAGGAGCGTTCCCGCAAAAATCCTTACTTGTAACACAGGTTGCAATGTGCTTGTGGAAAAAATTTTTATGAAGCCGGATATGTTGTTCTGGTCCTTTGGACTAAGATAAAGGTGTAAGTCGGTAAACTCGCCAGGCTTTAGTTCTTTTTTGTCCAACCTGTAAGTGATCTCGTCGTATGGTATCTCTACCTTGGTTATTTGAATCTGTTCGTCCGACGTATTGCTCAGAGTAACGCTTGTGCTGTCGGTTGTACCAACTTTGATTTCGCCGAATACTGCATTATTGGGAGTCGATTGTAAGGCATAAGCAACGTATCCCGTCATCCGAATTGAGATAAGCTGGGTCTTCGGATCGGAAGTATAAACGTAAATATTTTTTGAGACTTCGCCGATGTAACCCAGCGGATTAAATTCAATGTTTATTCGGACTTGCCCGCCGGGTTCCAAAGTACTGTCCGAAATCATGGCGGCAGTGCAACCGCAGCTTGTGCCAACATTCGTTATCTTGATTGCCTCATTCCCCAAATTTTTTAGAGTAATTGCCTCATGAACTTTTTCCCCAGTTTGATAAATCTTGCCGAAAGAGATTTCATTTCCTTCAAGTACTTTTAGCTGAGCTTTCGCTCCCGCCGCAGCAAATAGGAGCACCAAGATAGGCAGCATCCGAAAAATGAATTTATGTTTCATGTTTATTCTCTTTAAAAAGTTTCAACAATTCAGGATCAAATTTTGGAGTCGGTTTTTCCGAAAGATGTTCGATCGTCTCTCTTTCTCTTCTCCGGCAGCGCATGAATGAAAGAAAGTCTTTGCTTCCGATGACCTTTGCGCCGCATTCCTTTGCATAATTTATGATTGAACGGTCATTCGAAACGACAGTAATGGAACTCCGTTTCTCATGGTTGCCGACAATCTTTTTTATGAGTTCATCCGCCGTTTCATGTGAGGCTGAGAATCTTATTTCGAAATTGGGAGTAATTTTCTCTACTGCTCCTCCCGATCTTCCGTCAAAGACCAGAACTATCCTGTCACCACGAAATTTCCCAGAGAAAGCGATCTCTTGGATCAATTCTCTTCTGGAACCTTCTATGCTGTTTCTTGCCATCGCCGCCAATTTATGATCGGCAAGGATGACATTATACCCGTCCAATATCCACTTCACACCTCCGAATATAACGTGCGGTTATTTCTGTTCAAAATAATATACGCGCAGATAAAAATCCCATTTTGCGATTTCCAATCTCGTATTGCAACGATTCTGTTATAAAAACATCCAAAAGAATCATTTTTTTGAATATTTTTTTGGCACGATCTTAGTATATTAGAAACATGAGTTTACAGTTCATTAGACAAATTTGATTCTCAGGCAAGCAGTTTGCGAAGAAAAATATGAGTTTGCATACCCGCAAACAGCCCCCTGACATGGGAAGGAGATCTTGCCGCTCAGTTATCCCACGCTGCCACAAATCGCGAAGCACGACTCGCATGCCCTAATGCAGCCTCCTAATTTAGCGGTCAAACCCCAAGAAAGATTCTTCTTCCCGCTGCGGAAAACAGGCACTCCTGCCCGGGAGTGCCTCGTTTTTTTTGGAATGAATCTCGTGAAACCGCTGATCGGTCAAGGTTTTCTTATGAAGGGCTAAGTTTACAGGTCTTATTTTAAGTGACGGCAACTGAGCATACAAAAAGAGTGTTTGGTACAAGAGAAGAGCGCGATTCGTTGTTCGGCAGTCTGATTGGAGCCACTGTAATTGCAGTAATTGCGACTTCTTCCTTTCGCTTAATTCCCACAGAATCCATTAGTTATGAAAGAATCTTGATCGGTGGAATAGGAGGCGGGATCGGGGGTATATTGGGTCTTTTCATCATTTGCGAGATTGTGGGGCGGAGGTGGCTTAGAGTGGTTATGCTTTCTTTGGCGCTCGGTGTTCTTGACGGGCTGCTGGTGGGTGCTGCAATCGCCTTTTTCCCATCTATTTTCTGAATTCTCCCAGTCTAGTACGCACTTTTCAAATTCGGTTTAAAAATCTTTCGGGGTATGAATTTTTTTCTTGACAAAGACTTCGGCCCTTCTTAACTTCCACTTGTCGCGTTTGTAAGGCAACCCTGTTTTCGAATACGACTTTTCATGCCCGAGGGTCGTTGTTTGCTCGAGGGCAATCCGTATCTTAAAAAGTGAGGTTAGGCTTATGCGAAAACTCTACTATTTCTCTAAGGCCGACTTGAGCTTCAAATCTGTCGGAGGGGGAAAGCTGTCGGCGGTGATAGTCATCGTGATGCTAGCTGCATCAATTCTGACTATGGTGTCGGGTTATTTTGGAGTCGATTTGTTCGGGTTAAAGAGCTTGCGCGCAGATAGTATGGCTAGAGAGAATTCTATTTTGAGAGCTCAGCTTGCGTCTTTGAATCGGCAGCTGGGATCTTTCCAGACTGTTATGAAAACCCTAGGGCAAAGTGATGAGCAATTGCGAACCACAGTTAACCTCCCACCGATCCCGGACGACATGCGGAAAGCCGCTGTAGGCGGTGTCGAGATGAATACGGATTACGGGGTGTCCTCAGATGCGAATGAACTGATTGCGAATGCGGCTGGTACCTTAGATGCACTTGAGAGACAATCGAAACTGCAAAGCCAGAGCTACGCGGAAATAATGAATAAGTATCAGAACAACCAAAAACTTTTTGCGCACATTCCAGCGATTGATCCGATCCACGGCGGAATCGTTACCGATGGCTTCGGGATGAGGTACCACCCGATATTGCGAATGCGACTCATGCACGAGGGGATTGACATCGTAGCTGATGTCGGGACAGATGTATACGCGACTGGTGACGGAACAGTCTCTTATGTTGGTCCCAGGGGTGGTTACGGCAGTGTGGTCGAAATAGATCACGGGTTCGGTTATACCACTTTATACGGACATCTATCTAAACCATTGGTGCATGAAGGGCAGAAAATAAAACGAGGGCAGGTGATAGCTTTGACCGGAGATACGGGTTTGTCCACCGGTCCTCACTTACATTATGAAGTGATGAAAAACGGCGTACATGTTGATCCAACAGCATACTTCTTCAGTGGAAAAGAGTATAACGAAGCAGTGCCTTATAATACAGCGAACTAACATTAAATTGTTTTTGTTATGGTGACCAAAAAGGTAAGGCGTTTTCGCCACGGACAGAAAGGAGGTTGACGACATGATATGGACGCCGGAACTTGCAACTTACCTAGAAGATGCTCCATGGCCTGCTACGAAAGAAGAGCTTATCGATTATGCCGTTAGAAGCGGGGCACCTCTAGAGGTTGTTGAAAATCTTCGTGAGCTGGAAGACACCGATGAACCTTATGAAAGCATTGAAGAAATTTGGCCAGACTATCCAAGCGACGAAGATTTTTTCTACGAAGACGAAAGCGAATACTGAGATTTAGCATTTTAAGTCATGCCCAGTTGAGTCCTCGGATTCGACTGGGCTTTTTTATATCTTTATATTTACTTGATGAAGTCATTTTATATTGTTGCGGGGCTTCTATTTGCTGCTTCCATTTCATCAGCACAGGAAGCCTTCATGGTTCACTCGGTTTCTTTCTACGGCAATAAATCATTTCCTGAAGATGACTTTCGGGCCATAATGCTTACTAAAGAATCTCCCGCGTCTTTTTACAGATTTGTTTACAGAGTGTTTCATATTGGCAATCAGCCCGAATATTTTGATCCGTTAGTTCTTAAGGCGGATGTACAAAGAATAAAGCAATTTTACAAGAACAACGGCTTTTTCAACAGTCAGGTTGATACTTCCATAAGGTATAATATAGAGGATAACGAAGTTGACATCGGGATACAAATAAAAGAAGGTCCGGCATCTTATGTCGATTCCGTCTCTTATTATGGAATTGCGGACAGTTCGAAGGAATTTTTCGACATGCTGAAGGAAAAACCTCTTCTGGCAGGCGGAACAAGGTATTCGCTTGATAGACTAAATGAAGAAGTGGCACGAGTAGATAGCATTTTGCAAAACGACGGATATCCATATGCGAGACGAGATAGTACACCTGTTGTAAATGTCGAAAAGCTATCCCGGAATGACTCGGACACTGTGCACGTCGGCATCGATCTTTTTTTCTCGTCGGGGAAAAAATATCTTTGGGGAAATGTATCGGTCCAGCCTTCAGACAGTGCCGATCTCTCGTATGAAAGTCGGGTCGTTCTGCGTGAACTCCTTTTCAAAATCGGAGAACCATACAGACTTTCTAAGAAGTCCGATAGCGAACAACGCATCGATGCTTTGAACCTATTCGAGCCGGTCAAAATAATCATTCCGAACAGACCTCCTATCTCAGACACCTTGCCAGGGACGCTATCCCTGAAGTCGCGCCCCGCACACGAAATTACGCTCGGGCCTCTGGTGAGCGACGAAAACAACGCTTTCAACTTTGGGGGTGAGCTGGATTATCTTCAGCGGAATTTTCTCGGAGACGCAAGACTTTTAACGCTGACTACGAGCCTTCAGCTACAGTCTATCGGACTTCTTACTTTTAGCTCAAAGGCGCTCAGCGATACCGTCACGGTCGGCAGAATCGATGCTTCCGCTCAGATGACTCAGCCATATTTTTTTTCCAACTCGACAAGCTTAACGGAAGGCATCTCGTTCCTCGTGGACAAACAGAGGCCTTATGTTCAACTCGTACTGCGAAATAAAGTCCGGATAAGTGAGAGGTTTGCCGAATATACCACGGGTTATCTAGATTGGGATATTGAGCGTGCCAGGGTTGATTCACTCCAGGCACACCCATTACCGCAGGGACTCGAGACACCTCAATTCAACTCGATCCTTTCCTTCACGCTCCAGCGTGACAAGACAGACGACATCTACAATCCTACAGAAGGCTTTTTCAATTTGATGACAATCGAAGAGGGCGGAGTTCTTCCCTATTTTATCCATTCAATCTTCACTCATTCTGATTTTCCCTACTCCCGGTATTGGGAATTTACTCTCCTGGGTAAATGGTACTTTTCGATGAATGATAATGCAACAAATATTTTCGCCTTCAAATCGAAAGTCGGATATGCGCAGGAATATGGAACATATGCACAGGATCTTGCCGGTCCCATCCCGCTCAGCTACCGATTTTTTGCAGGAGGCTCGGGGAGTGTCAGGGGCTGGAGGACAAGAGAACTGGGTGATGTGTCTCTTCCTGAGTACGGCGGCAATACTCTTTTGGAATTGAACTTTGAAGATAGATTTCGGATAATCGGAAATTTCGGCGGTGTTGTGTTTATTGACGCAGGAGATCTCTGGGATACTTACAGGGATGCTACTCTCAAAAGCATAGCCGGAGCAGTCGGTTTCGGTCTGCGATATAATACTTTCTTCGGACCGTTGAGAGTCGATTTCGGAAACAGGCTTTACGATCCGTTTGCACCCGCCGGTCAGCAATTCATTTTCCAACTTTTCAGGACCAAACAAGAAAGAAGAACCCTCTTAAACCAACTGGTAATTCATTTTGGAATTGGACAGGCGTTCTGATGAGCTGGGACAAAGTCATCGGACAGGAACGGGTGAAAAATTTGCTGAAGCAAATTCTGCGTTCCGGCAAACTGCCGAGTGCGCTTTTATTTGAAGGTCCCGAAGGCGTCGGAAAAGATGCGCTCGCTATCGAACTTGCCAAGACGCTTAATTGCGAAAGAAATAAAGTTGATCCCTGTGAAGAGTGTATTTCGTGCAGGCAGGCAAATGCACTCCATCATCCAAACATTCGATTTGTTTTTCCCTTGCCCAGGGGAGAAAATGAAACGAAGGAGGATGGTCCTCTCGACAAGCTCGACGAGAAAACGATCAGGAAAATAAGAGAAGAGCTTGCTCTAAAGGCTGAGAACCCATACCACAGAATCTCTATCCCCAGGGCGCAGGTAATCAAAATCAGCAGCATTCGAGAAGTGATCAGAGAGGATTCTCTTTCGCTGTACCAGCATGGTCATAGAGTCGTCATTGTAATGCAGGCTGAGGAGGTTGGAACCGAGTCTGCCAATGCGCTCTTGAAAGTACTTGAGGAGCCTAACCCCGGTACGATTTTCATTTTAACCACTAGCAGACGGAGCTCGCTATTGCCGACAATAGTGTCACGCTGTCAGTCGCTTCGTTTTGATCTTCTATCCGAAGACGAGATAATGAGAGCGTTGATTTTAAAGCATGCCGTTTCAACGGCCGATGCAAAATTGAAAGCACGACTGGCTGGTGGGTCTTACACAAAAGCAGTTGATCTCCTCGAAACCGACACGCTCGATATCCGCGAAGAGGCACTCGATCTTCTGAGGGATGTTGCGACGAACAATTATTCCCGAATCGCCTTTCGAGGAAAGAAAGCCATTGAGTCAAAAGATTTGAGAAGAATTGAAACTCTGTTGAAGATGCTCCAGATTTGGTTAAGAGATGCTGCCGTGATGCACGTGGGCTTGCCCCGAGAATTAATCAATCAGGACAAGACTGAAATTCTTGAAAGAATGACGAAAAGCTTCGACGGGGGTAAGCTCGTAGACGCTGCCAACAGCATAGATGGGGCAATCTCGCAATTGTACAGCAATGTGAATTTAGGATTGCTTTTCGTAAATTTACTGATGAATCTGAGCGGAATGCTTAACAGGAAAAAAGAGCTTCAAAATGTCTGACGACTTTACGGGCCTTTCTGATTGGATCCCCTCGGAAGAGGAGCCTGTCTGGACAGGGGAAAGTTTAGAAAGACTTGAAGATAGAAATCTCGAGAAAGGGGTCGAAAAGGCGGGACCGGTTTTTGTGGAAGACTACTGGGGACCGTGTGCCAGTTGTACCTTTTGCGCATCAGGTTCGTACGCCGCGGGTACAGACTTTGAGAATAAGGAAGCCGCTCTCGATATTGTCGAAGTCCTATTCAAAGCAAACCGGGCTGAATTTTATGCAAACGAGACGGGCGTCTTTTTGCAGGTTGGCTCCAGAGTCATTGTCGAAGCTGAACATGGTATTGATCTTGGGATCGTTGCAGCGACGGGCGATGTCGTACACTGGAAAAGACGTTCGCAGGGTATCGTGTGCCAGCCAATGGGCAAGATTCTTCGGATTGCTAACGACGAGGATTTGAAGCAGCTTGACGAAATCCGCAGGACCGAAGAAAAGGCGCCGTTTGTTTTCAGAGAAAAATGTTCCAACCATAACCTTCAGATGAAATTGACCGCTGTCGAATTTCAATTCGATCGGTCTCGGATCACCTTTTATTTTATATCGGAAAGAAGAGTCGATTTCAGATTGCTGGTGAGAGACCTGGCCAGCGTCTATCACACAAGAATTGAATTGAGGCAAATCGGAGCGCGGGACGTGGCTCGGAAAGTCGGCGGCCTTGGAATCTGTGGAAGGGAAGTGTGCTGTGTGGCTTGGATGACGCAGCTTCATAAGGTAAATGTCGACTGTGCAAGATATCAGAACCTTGCCCTGAGCTCATCGCGACTCGCAGGTGCGTGCGGGCGTTTGAAGTGCTGCATACTCTTTGAGAATCAAAATTATCTCGAATCTCTGGAGAAATTTCCGCTGCTTGGTTCGGAATTAATAACGGCAAAAGGGAGCTGCATCGTAGAAAGGGTCGATATTTTCAACGATCGTATTTTCTTAAGATATCATGATACGGGAACGATTGACTCGGTCGATTTAAAAGAGTTTAAGACCTATCAAGTTCAGACACAAAACCACACCGGAAGCTTGTCCCGGACAGGGATTCCTTCCGGAAAGTCGATGGATGTTGCATCTCAAGAAAAAACTCAGTAGCGGATAAAAATTGCATCAAAGGTTCTCTCGCACTCTTGTTACAGCAGCACTCCCGTATGCAAACGGCCCCATCCATCTAGGTCATCTCGCGGGAGCATATTTGCCCGCCGATATTTATGTCCGTTACCTTCGTATGAAAGGCGAGGACGTCTTATTCATTTGCGGCTCCGACGAACATGGCGTGCCGATCACGATAACGGCAGACAAAGAGGGCGTGTCACCCCAGCAGATCGTAGATCGCTACCACGCGATGAACAAAGAGAGCTTTGAAAAATTCGGGATGAGCTTCGATAATTATTCGAGGACGACTCTTCCTGCACATCATCAGACAGGCCAGGAGTTCTTTCTCGAGTTTTATCGGCAGAAAATATTGGTTGAGAAAAGCGAGAAGCAGCTCTATTGCGAAAAAGATAGAATGTTTCTTGCCGATCGATATGTTGAGGGAACCTGTCCGGTCTGCGGAAATCCGGAGGCCCGAGGCGATCAGTGCGAAAAATGCGGAACGTGGCTTGAACAAACGCAGCTTATAAATCCCAAGTGTAAGATATGTGGTTCGACCCCGGTCGTTCGAGAGACCAAGCATTGGTATTTTCCGCTTGGCAGGTTTCAGAAGCGGCTTGAAGAATATGTCGATTCAAGAATCTGGAAAGACAATGTCCGCAGCTACATTGACAGCTGGCTCAAGAAGGGCCTGGAAGACCGTGCAATAACGAGAGATCTGCACTGGGGAATACCTGTGCCGTTGCAGGGCTATGAGAATAAAGTCATTTACGTTTGGTTCGAGGCAGTTCTGGGATATATCTCTGCAACAAAGGAACTTTCTCAAAAAAGGAATGAGCCCAATCTCTGGAAAAAATATTGGATGGATGATGCCACGAGGTATGTCGCATTTATAGGCAAGGACAATATCGTTTTCCATACGATAATTTTCCCCGCTTTCTTGATGGCCTGGAACGACGGGGGAAAGTCTCATTACTTACTTCCCGACACGGTACCTGCCAATGAATTTTTGAATTTCGAAGGGAAGAAATTTTCGAAAAGCCGCGGTTGGGGGATTGATCTCAAAGATTTCTTGGATGTCTTTCCCCCCGACACGTTGCGTTATGCACTTGCCCTGAATCTTCCCGAGTCTCGCGACAGCGATTTTTATTGGAAAGATTTTCAGGCGCGCGTGAACGGCGAGCTTGCCGACACGCTCGGCAACTTTGTGAATCGGACATTGCAATTTGTCCAGAGATATTATGACGGCAAAGTCCCGGCCGCGGGAAAACTTAGCAGCCTCGACAAATGGATCGTGGAACAGATGACCGAAGCGCCGAAGAAAATCGGAAAATTTCATGAAGACTTCAGGTTTCGCGATGGGGTAATCGAAACAATGTCGTTGGCCCGTTCCGCGAACAAGTTCTTCAACGATTCGGAGCCGTGGAAAACTCGCAGCGAGAATCCCGAGCAGTGTGCCACGACGATAAATATCTGTGTCCAGCTCACCCGCTCGCTCGCTGTCCTCCTGTCTCCTGTAATTCCATTCTCATCCGAGGATATCTGGAAGATGCTGAACGTTGATGCGGCGGCCGAAAATGCAAAATGGGATTCTGCAGCCGAATTGAAAATCAACACCGGCCATAAAATCGGCGGATTGAAAATACTATTCAACAAGATTGAAGACTCGGTAATCGAGGATGAAATTCGAAAGACTGCAAATGAAAGTGCGATTGACGAATCGCCTGCGGTGAAAAGTACCGTTGCTGCCATTAAGCCGCAAATTTCAATAGATGATTTCAGGAGAATAGATCTCCGCGTCGGTAAGGTCCTGATCTGTGAAAAAGTGGAGAAGTCGGATAAGCTTTTGCGCATCGAAGTGGAACTCGGCGGAGAGAAGCGGCAAATTGTTGCGGGCATTTCAAAACATTATAAACCCGAAGATTTGATCGGAAAGAACGTAATCATCGTAGCGAATCTTGCCCCTGCGAAGCTGATGGGACTCGAATCGAACGGGATGCTGCTCGCGGCGTCTTCAGAAGATGGAAGACTTTCGATTCTTACGACCATGGCGGACATTGGGAGCGGCAACATCGTAAGATAATCAGAATCTTAGAATTCAAGATTAAAAAAAGCCAGAGACGCCGGAAGATTTTAGTAACAAGACGAATCCCCGAAAATGGAATCGCGTTACTGAAGAGTCATTTTATCGTTGACGTGAATGAGCGAGAGCGTGATTTGTTGCGGGGGGAGCTTCGGCAAAAGTTGTCGGACGTCTTTGGTGTCGTGGCGGTAATGGCGAATAAGTTCGACAGGAAATTGATTTCGGAGCTTGATTCGCTTCGCGTCATTTCGAATTTCGCGGTCGGTTATGATAACGTGGATGTCGGAGCGGCCACGGAAAAAGGTATAGCGGTGACAAACACCCCGGGAGTTTTGACTGATGCGTCGGCTGATCTTGCCTTCGGCCTGCTGCTCGCAGTTTCAAGAAGAATCGCCGAAGGTGACAGGCTCGTTCGCGCCGAAAAATTCACCGGATGGACGCCGATGATGATGCTCGGCAGTGATGTTTCGGGAAAAGCGATCGGAATAATCGGGGCCGGGAGAATAGGAACTGCAGTTGCAAAACGTGCTTATGGTTTTGGTATGAAGGTTTTCTATTTTTCGCACAGAAGAAACGATGAGATCGACAAGAGCGGCGGTGAGTTTGTCGGTTTGGAAGAACTGTTAAGGCATGCAGATTTTATTTCCTTGAACGTTCCGTTGAACGAAGAGACGCGCGGATTGATCGGGAGAAAAGAAATTTCAATGATGAAGGATAATGCGATCTTGATTAACACTGCTCGCGGAGAGATCGTTGATGAAGATGCGCTGATCGTGGCTCTCAAAAAAGGTAAAGTTGCCGGAGCCGGGCTCGATGTTTATAAGAACGAGCCGAAAGTGAATCGTAAGCTTTTAAAATTGAACAACGTCGTCCTCGCTCCTCACCTCGGGAGTGCGACGTTAGAGACTCGCGCGAAGATGGCGGAGATGGCGGCACTGAACGCTATCGCTGTTCTGAAATGTGAGAAACCGCCCTCAATAGTTAACCCGGAAGTTATGCGGGGTTTTGCCGCCTGATTGCTACCCTCTAATTTAGTCCTTTTTGAAGCTTCCATTCTTCCATCATGAGTCTTGCCGCTTAGTGGTGGGAGTCACATCCTGATGTAACTTTATTACTTCGCTATTTGACTTTTCCACCCATTATGGTAAATTCTTTGAGCAAGACCGAGTGCATTTACAAGAAATCATAGTGGGACAGAACCAAGGAGGATGTTAAAATAGGTGCGTGATCTTCTAAAGAGCGAATCTAAGTTTTCGCTGTCGTTAGGTGTAGGTGCTGTTGCGGCCCTGGTAGTCTTTTTCTTCATCGCGACAAACTTAGTTTCATTGATAGACAGACCCGCCCTCGACAATATGTTTCGGCTAGCCTCCCATCCTCAACATGCCGACACTTCTGTTGTCATTGCCGCAATTGACCAAAAGAGTCTAAATTTTTTCGATAGGCAGCAGCTTGTCGGCTGGCCGTGGCCAAGGGAATTCTACGCTATCTTGGTTGATTACTTCAAGAAGGGCGGAGCCAAAGCCGTCATTTTTGACATGGATTTCTCTAACAGGTTAAACATCCAGGACACCGAATCCGACGACAGGTTTGCCAATTCTATTGAATCATCCGCCAACGTCGTGCTGGCTTCGGTCTTGATCGGCGGTGATTCAGGTGGAACGAGAACTCCTATATCTCGAATAAGTCTTACACGGCAAAGCGGGTACGGCAGGCTCGACATTCCTGATTTGACCTCGGCCGTCCTTCCTGCAGGCCGGTTTATGCAGAATTGTCGGCAGCTGGGGGTCGCCAATTACATAGTGGACGTTGACGGAGTCACGAGAAGGATCCCGCTCCTGTTTCAGTATCATGGTACGGTCCTCCCGCAGTTGGCGCTTGCCGGTTTTGCGGTCGGCGAAAATTATTCCGCGGCCGATATGAACAATTTTCTTCATGCAATTCCGACGGACAGGAACGGCGATTATTTGATAAACTGGTACGGCAAGGGAGGTCCTGACGGAGTTTTTAAATATTACTCCATCGGTGCCTTGATAGTTTCTGCCGCCCAGATTATGGAAGGAAGGCCGCCCGAAGTTTCTCCTGCGGCTTTCAAGGATAAATATGTGATTGTCGGCGGAAGCGCCGTCGGTCTGATGGATTTCAAAGCAACCCCGTTCACGATCTACGAACCCTATCCTGGAATGGAGATCCACGCGACTGTTCTCAGCAATTTTTTACAGGGAGATTTTATGCGCGAGGCACCATTATGGATCTCCTATGCTCTCGCTGCAATTTTCGCCCTTGTTATTTCTTGGGCGTTCTTCAAGATCGGAAAGATAACTCCTTCCTCTCTCGTAGTTGTCGCCTCAATTGCCGGTTATATCGTGGCTGTATTTATTGCGTTCTACAATTACAGTCTTTGGCTTCCCTTCGGTGCTCCGATCCTATCAATCATCCTCGGATTTTCTTTTTCCGGTGCAGTTAGTTACGTAACTGAAGGGAGACGCCGCAGAGAGTTGCGGAGAGTCTTCAACCGGTACATGAGCCCCCGGGTTGTGGACGAGATTCTGACACATCCAAACGAGCTGGAACTCGGCGGGAAGGAAATGGAGGCAACAGTTTTCTTTTCCGACATAAAAAATTTCACGGGTTTATCGGAAAAAATGTCTCCCAGGGAAGTGGTTGCGAACTTAAACAATTATTTTACTCTAACATGCGACATTGTTTTAGACCATGGCGGAATGTTGGATAAGTACATTGGTGATGCTATAATGGCGGTCTTCGGGGCGCCTCTTCAGTCGGACAAGCACGCTATAAATGCCTGTTTAGCCGCGATTGAGGTGCAAGATCAGCTCAAGAAGTATTATTCGCTCGACGAAAATAAAAAAGGACCGGTGTTTGAGACTCGAATTGGACTGAACAGCGGCAAAATGGTTATCGGCAACATCGGTTCCTTGAAACGATTGGATTACACCGCGATCGGTGACAACGTGAACCTTGCATCAAGGCTCGAAGGAGTGAATAAAGAATTTGGCACGAAGATCATCGTGAGTGAATCCACTTATGAACAGGTGAAAGATTCAATTGAAGCGAGAGAACTCGACTTGATCAAGGTAAAGGGTAAACAAATTCCCATTCGCATTTACGAACTGATTTGTGAAAAAGGGAAATTACCGGTTTCTCAGGCATATCTCATCGGGATGTTTCATGAAGCACTTTACCATTACCGATTAAGAAAGTGGAAAAAGGCATCGGAAATTTTCCGCGAAATCCTGAGAATTTCTCCCGATGACGGCCCGTCCAAGACCTACGCCGCGCGATGCAAAATGCTCGAGAAAACCGGAGTGCCTAAAGGTTGGGACAGAGTCTTTGTAATGACAACAAAATAAGATGAAAGGGAGGCATTACATTATATGAGCAAGCTGGTGATGGCATTGTGCGCATGTGCCGTCTCATTTTATCTAATGTCCACTCTTTTTGTGAAACGAGATAACGCCTATCTGAGAGAAGGAGCCGGTTCTTTCTACCCGCTTGTGACCGTATTGCAGCGCGGCGACAAACTTGAACAAATCGAGACGGACGGGAACTGGTATAAGGTTCGCACCCAAAATCAGCAGGAAGGCTGGATTGCGGCGAATTGTCTGGCTGATAAACAGCCCGAAGGCGAGGTCGTTGAGAAGATTAGCAAAAGCTGGAGTTCAGCGAAAGCATCCCAAAGCGGATTGGCGGCTGCTATAAAAGGATTTGCCAAGAAGTATGGGAAAGCTAACCCTGGAAACGTGGACGATGTTTATGAACACTTGCAGAAGAATTTTACCGGAAGCGACGTGGCACGGTTCAACATGCCTCTTGCAGACTATCATTCTCGCAACCGAGGAAGGCTCGACATTGATGATCTCGATCTTGATCAGCCTGAGTATGATCCGTCGTTCGAGGAGCAGGGGATCGGAGTCGGTATCGCCGCGCGGTTAATATCGAAAGGAATTGTAACCGATCCTGAATTGGTAAGATATGTAAATTTAATTGCCGCAGTGGTGGCCCAGAATTCCAAAGTATATGATTGGGATTTCACCGTTTTCATTTTAAATGATCCCACCATCAACGGATTCGCATGCCCTGGCGGATATGTATTTGTTACGCTCGGCGCGGTCAAGGCTTGCGAAGATGAATCGATGCTTGCCGCGATAATTGCCCACGAGATGGCACACGTGATAAGAAGACATGGTCTGCAGGAGATGACGAAACGCCTGGTCGACATAAAAGCGGACCAGGCGTACAATGAACTTGAAGAAGAGACCGGAGAATCTGATGTCGACTCGGAACTTGAATCGATGGCCGAAAGCAGTTATGATATCGTCGTACACAAGCGGCTGATGGATTACGAAACGGAGGCTGACAAAATTTCAGCTATCTTATGCGCCAATGCAGGCTACGATCCAACTGGTATTGTTAGGATGGACGCCAAAGTGGCTTCGATGGCGGACACCAACCCCGATATTTTTGGCGACGATTTTTCTCTGCAGAACAATCCGGCGGAGCGCTACAACTCCATCAAGAAGTTTGTGGATAATAAATTTACTGGGACCGATCCGGGCGCCCAGATGAAAGACAGATTTGAATCCGAGATCCGGAAATAGTCATAGAGACCATGGTGACACAGATCAAGAATTTTTTCGTAAATAAATCGTAACATTTAACAAAAAATGGAGGCAAATATGCGTTATGTTGTATCCGTATTATCGAGCTTATTGGTCGTAATTCTAATCGGCTGCGGCGGGTCGAAGTCCATGCAGTCCGCTAACACAGGAGATATTCCTGATTGGTTCACGAATGTGCCGCAGGATCCGAACTTCCTTTACGCCGCAAACACACAGGCGTCTCAAGATCTTCAACTCGCAATCGACAAGGCGGTTACCGGTGCACGGTCGGAGATCGGCAGACAGCTCGAAGTTAAGCTGGAAGGTTTGCAGAAGAAATTTTCAGAGGAGACCGGGACAGGGAGCGATGCACAGTTGCTGCAGATGTTCACTCAGGCAGAAAAGACGGTGGTTTCGACGACTCTCAACGGCAGCCGCGTGAAGTACCAGAAGCAGGTAAAGGACGGCGAACTTTGGAGATCTTATGTGCTGGTGGAGTATCCTATCGGCGCAGCGAACACAGCATTGATGGAGCAGATTAAAAACAACAATCAGATGTACACGAGATTTAGAGCTTCTGAAAGTTTCAAAGAGCTCCAGGATGAAGTTGACAAGTACGATAAGTATAAACAAGAGCAATCGCAGCCGCAGACTCAGCCGCAGCCGCAGCAGCAACAACAGCAGTAACGTTAAGGTCTGAAAGCTTAAAGTTTTCCGAAGGACAAAACTGTCATTCAAAAAGAGTCCCGCCGATGGCGGGACTCGGAATGACAAATTGCTTTTTATCATTCTTAAGTTTCTCTGAAGGTTTTCTTAATCTTGCGTAAGATTGAATTATTGCTTTTGGTTCTATTCGCGCTAATCGCAGCGAGCGTCAGCTCCAACGCTCAAGTCTATCCGCGGTGGTTTCTTGAGCCGCTCAAATTGAAAGGTACAGCGTCGGGATACACACAGAATTTCTTTCTCCAGAGTTCATCCGACTCCGCGGCATTTGTGAAAGCCTCCGAAAACCTGACGTCGCAGCATTATACTGAATTTTCCGGCGGCGAAGCCTATTGGGAAACAGAAGCAGGCGTTTACTGGATGGGAGACAATTTCGCTGAGAAGGTTGACACCTCGTATCTCAAGGATGTATTGTCACATGCTAAAAAAGTTGCGGAATATTCCAACAAGAGCATGACCTTCGTGCTCGTGTCCATGAGTGATTCGACGATCTCCGATTCGATGCGCACTATGATGAAGTGTTCCGTGAAAGAGCCTGATTGGGTCGAGGCAATACCTCAAGGCGGCGGCTACATCTATGCGGAAGGAGTTTCGCCTCAATATTTTTATGAATCGAGTTCGTGGGGAGTTGCAGAAAGGAAAGCGCGCTTTAATCTTGCACGGAATATTAAAGTGACCCTGGAAACGATGCAGAAAGTGGAAGACCGTTCAGGCCAAGAAATCAGGGACGAAGAAGTCTCCGAATCGATCTGCAACATCGAAGTCGTATATCGATGGCGGGACGCCGGGCGAGGACTTTATTACGTCCTGATGCGAATGCAGTACAAGTGAAAATGGATGATAAAATATTGGATTATTTCAGAATCGACCGTTTTGTGCCGATATTTCTAAGGGAAGATAACCAAACAAAAGGACGCATGCTTTGCAGCATAGATGTTTCGAAAGATTTGATGTTGGGTTGATTGGGCGGAGCAAGTTAAGCGGGTCATTTTTCATAACCATCGCGGTACTGTCACTTGTGCTGGTCGGGTGCAGTTCTTCAGTGGAAATCTCGAGTGATCCTCCCGGCGCCGATGTGGATATTAATGGTGAGTCGTACGGCACAACTCCTGTGGACATATCTCTCAGCGATTTTGATTTTAACGTCTATCATCTGGCTCTCACAAAATTGGGATACAGGGATAAAACGATAACGCTTCAGGGTGAAATAAAAGTCGGTCCGTTCGTAGGAGGTTTTGTCTTTTGGCCGTTCTGGCTGTGGTGTTACGGTCCGCAAGACACCTATGTCTTCAAGCTGGAGCCTAAAGGAGGAAATGTCGAACCGACGCCGAAAGAAAATGTACAGCCCGTCATGACCTCTCCCTCTGACAGTGACATCGAGAATAATGTTCCCGTGCTTGACAGGAAAAATCCCGATGCAGTTGCGGTGGTGATCGGCATATCTCATTACAAGAGCAGCGATATCCCGGAAGTTTCATACGCCGTCAAAGGAGCAAATCTTGTAAGAAATTATTTTGAGAAGACTTTCGGCGTCGACGAGCGGAAGATTATTTTTGCAGCGGACGAAAACGCTTCGCTTTCAGATTTCAGGAAAATCTTTGAAGAAAAACTGAGAGATTACATCACGCCGGGGAAGAGCGACGTTTACGTTTATTACCAGGGCCATGGTGTGCCGGATCCCGAGACGAAAGAAGCGTACTTCGTTCCTTATGACTGCGATCCATCTTATGCTAAATCGACGGGTTATTCATTGAAGGAGTTTTACGACAGACTCGCCGCGCTTCCGGCGAAGAGCGTAACCGTAATTCTAGATGCATGCTTCAGCGGGGCAAGCGCCGGCGGAACACTCGTCAAAAATATCAGCCCGCTATATATGAAAGTGAAGACTCCCGTCGTCTCGATGAATAACGGCGTCGTGTTCAGTTCGTCGACGGGAGAACAGGTCTCATGCTGGTATCCTGAGAAAAAGGAGAGTCTGTTCACATATTATTTTCTAAAAGGTTTGACAGGAAGTGCTGATTTGGACAATGATGGCACGATAACTAATGCGGAAATGCAGACGTATCTTGAACAAAATGTTCCCGTCGAGGCAAGGTACTTGAGCAATCGCGAGCAGACTCCGCAGATGATGACGAAAGACCCCGACGGACTGCTGCTGAAGTATAAATGATTTTCGCGCGCAAGCTTTCCGAAAGCTTTTCCGCGCCCTCGGTTCGTGACTCAATAACGCCGGCTCCTTTGATTTGCCGAGGTGAATTAAATATAGAGGCTAGAAAGTATGCGAGTTGAAAAATCGTCGTTGCATGCCCGTGTGGTGAACGTCGGAATTGTCGTATCCCTTTGCCTATTTCTCTTTTCCTCCAAGTGCTGGTCTCAGTCCGACAGCCTTTCGGTTGAATCGACAGGGCATTGTTACAGCTCGGAGGTAACACCCGAAGACGGGTGGCGGCGCGCGCTACAGGACGCCGAAGCAAATGCAATTAGAACGGCTCTCGGAATAACTGTGAGCGGACATACTTTTCAGATGACCTCCGAGTCCATGAAGGGAGATAAGCCTACGGATTACCTCAGTACTTTTTCGGAACTGAATACTACAACGACTTCGGGAAGGGTCATTGCGGAACACATTATGGATTCTACCCTTGGTACGGAAGGAAATCTTCCCGTTTACACCATCAAAATACAGGCCACGGTCGCGAAAGATAAAGGCGAGCCCGACCCGGGTTTTCAAGTGGAAATCCATTTGGATAAAGACGTATTCTATGATCGCGGCGGCATTGACCGTAACGACGCCGTTGATTTTTCGATTTCTGCCACCATGGATTGCTATCTGTACATTTTCGATATCATGGCAAACGATTCCGTGATGCTTCTTATGCCGAACGCTTACTTTACCGACAACTTTTACTCCGCCGCAGAAGGCGCGAAAGGCTTTCAACGGAAACTTGCAAAGCTGCCGTATGATCTACGGGTTGGATTGCCTCCGAAGAAAGACTTGACGACCGAGATGATTTATGTCGTGGCATTAAAGAAGAAAATTGATTTTCACTCATCGAGTATGACACAAGAATCATCGGGAATCTTGCCGACATACCAGAGCGCAATTCTTGATTTACAAAAATGGCTCGTAAGGATCCCGCAGGATTTGAGAACAACGGCGTCGGGGCCGTTCACGATAAAGAGGTTAAAATGAAGCGAAAAATATTTTTCATGTTTTGTGTCTGGGGCATCCCTTTCTTGCTGTCTGACGGCAACTTTGCATTTTCACAGGAGGTCACCGTCTCGAATGTCTCATTCTCGATGAGGGACAGTGACGTCGTGGTTCATTACGATCTCAATGGACCGGCAGATGGGAACTACCAGGTGAGACTGATTCTGAGAAGGGAGTCTCAGTCTTTTTTCAAAATGTTTCCCAAAGACATCGAGGGTGATGTTGGAACCGGCGCATTTTCTGGAAGGAATCGGGAGATCGTGTGGCGTCTCTATGAAGATGTCCCTCATGGACTGGATGGAGACGACTATTATTTCGAAGTAAACGCCGCACTGCAGCGAGTGGAAAAAGGTGGAGGAGCGTCATGGCTATACTATGTGGGCGGCGCGTTGGTCGCGGGAGGTGCCGTAGTCTATTTCGGTACTGATTTATTCAAAAAGTCCGGCGGGAGTCAGTTACCGACTCCGCCATTGAGACCTTAAGAGAACGGAGATGATTCAATGAATAAAATTTCCTTTATATGCCTGTTGTTCTTCACCGGCCTTGCCTATGGTCAAACGGTTAGCGGGAAGAGCCAAACGGGATCTCTAAAACCTGTTTCGCCGACTATCCCGCCCGCGGAAAACCAAGGGACCAGCGTGAACGTGAAAAACCAGATAAACGCATACAGTCCATTTCTGACCGCAGAAATTACTTTTAAAGATTCATCAGCCGATAATATCCTGGGTGCGGACGAAAGTGCTCAGGTTCTCGTGTCGCTTCGGAACATCGGGGGAAAACCTGCCGAGTCGTGCGAAGTGGAGCTTGTGCCGTCGGTGGAAAACTCCGGTATTGATGTCATAAATCCTCCGACCATCCTGCACCTTGCACCCAATGAGGAAATGTCGACGCGCGTACTTCTGAGAGGCTCTCATGCCATTTCGACGGGCAATGTCGAGTTTGTGCTGAAGGTTCTGGAGAAAGACGGATTTGACCTCGATCCCGAAAAGATTCTTGTCGTGCCCACCTTGGCATTCCAGCCGCCAAGCGTGGATCTGGTCGACTATGGTGTTCAAGATCCCAGCCGGACGGGAAAGATCCAGAAACGCGAAAACGTATCCGTGACATTGAGGCTGCAAAACAGAGGTGGCACCACGAGCCATGGTACAGTCGCTTCGCTTACCCTGGGAGACAACGTCATCTCTCTCGATTCATCAGCGGTGGAGGAGAGCGGCATCTTTCATTCGACATTTAACCTTGGTGACTTGAAACCCGGAGACTACAAGGATGTGACCACAAATTTGATCACCAACAACCGTGCAACGGATGTTCGTATAGACATTGTGGTGACCGAGAGAAGCGGAGAACACTCTACAGACACAACCCTTGAACTTCCATTCAACATTCCAACAAAGAAAACAGAAGAGATAGTAGTTGCCGCCAGGAAGGCAGAAGACGTGAATATTCCGAATGTGGCAAACTTGAAACTTGACATTGTCGACAATCTGCCCGTCGCTTCCCAGACGAAACCTGATGCCTTTGCTGTAGTTATTGGGAACAAGGATTACACCAATGCTCCCGGAGTGGAATTTGCGTTGAATGATGCAGCAATCATGAAGCGCTATCTGACTACCACCATGGGATTTCAAGCTGAGAATATCATATATCTTGAGAACGCTTCGCAATCTGACATGACCCGTGTTTTTGGAAACGAATCGAACTACAAAGGACAATTGTACGATTATGTTAGAAAAGGGAGTGAGATTTTTGTCTATTACAGCGGCCATGGCGCGCCGGATACCGACTCGAAAGAAGGATACATTGTCCCGGTTGACTGCGATCCGGCTCATGTTGCCTTAAACGGATATTCGCTTAAGCTGCTTTATTCAAATCTTGACAAAATCGATGCAGAGAAAGAGTTGAAGCACATAACGGTTGTCTTAGACGCGTGCTTTTCGGGCAGTTCGGTCAAAGGCTCTCTTCTTGCCAACGTTAGTCCCATCTATATTGCAGTGAGCAAAGATGCGATGGCTTCTCCGAATGCTACTATCGTAACAAGCGCAAGCGGGGACCAGGTGAGCGGCTGGTACAGAGACAAGCAGCAGAGTCTCTTCACTTACTTCTTCTTAAAGGGACTGCAGGGCTCGGCAGATTATGAACATAATAAAACCATCACCGCGAAAGAGCTGTATGAGTTTACCGCAGACGAAGTCAATGGTGTCCCATATTGGTCAAGACGTCTGAACAGCAAAACACAAACGCCGACATTTTATGGAAGTGATTGGGTGATTTATGAAGGCGCAAAGTAAAATGCAAGAGCTACGACCGATGCTTCTTGTCTTGACTCTGCTGAAATGAGATGTTTGATTCTATCAAATTTTTTTGGAGAATATACATGCGCAAGATTTTAATTCTGTCTATGGTGATTGTGTTGGCACAAACTTACGCCGCCGAAAGCCCTTCCCGGCACGGAAAAGGGAAAAAGGTTCTGGGATATACTATCATTGTCAAACCGTCGTCGGAGAAAAAGGCTTTTCAAAGCGTGGTCAGTGCCGAGAAGCAATATAAACCTGGAGATGCAGCCGGCCTAGTTAACCACCTTCCTCCATCAGGCGGATCGGGAAAAATTTTTAACATGCAGTCGGTTGAGTCTGGAGTAAACCTTACTCCTTATCAACCAGCGGGGTGGAGTGACAAGATAGTAATCTATAAGAACCGGACTAATATTACCGGTTCTATCCCGACCAGTCTCACCGATGCTTCCGTAATTTATCCCACGGACAGTGTCTTTGTGGCTTGGGCAATTACGAATAACGGTACAGATAACATTTCGACGGGGTTTTATACGGATGTTTATGTTGACAACGTTGAAATTTATAATGAATACCTTGCTTCGCTCAGCGGCGGTTATTACTGGGCATGGTGGGACGGCAATATTGGTAAACTAAGCCCCGGGGTGCATACGTTTGAAGTGTATGTTGATCCCACAAGCGCTATCGCAGAAACGAACGAATCTGATAACATATACACCCGGCAGTATACCATCTCTCCCGGTCTTCCGAATGCTCCGACCAATTTGAAGGCCGTTGCGGTGTCTTCGGGACAGATCGACTTAACCTGGACGGCGAGTACCGGCAGTCCAGCTTACTATAGAGTTCTTCGCTCTACGTCATCACCGTCCGCTTTCAGTTCGATTGATACTCTCCGAGATTCGTCAGCCACGGAATGTTTCAGTGTTTTCCTCAATCCCAATACAACTTATTACTACGAAGTCATTGCGGGAAACAGTACGGGTGAATCTTCGCCGAGTGCAACGGTGTCTGCAACGACACCGGGATATTCTTCCAATTGGACAATCCAAAACAAAGATAGTGTTTCATGGTGGGCTATTAAGGCGGTTGATACGAGTACGGTATGGGCGTGCGGCTACAGTGCGGTGACAGGTGCAGGTAATGCTTACATTGAGCGCTCAACGGACGGCGGCACAACCTGGGTGAATTGCAGCGGCAGCCTCGCGTCCATAAAGGCAGCAATTTCAACTATAGAAGCGACGAGTCGAACTCAGGCATGGGCTGGCGATCAATTTGGAAATATTTATTATACGAGCAACGGCGGAAGTACATGGGTGACTCAAAGCAGCGGCACTGCAAATTTCATTAACGCGATAAAATATGTATCCTCAAACACCTTGGTCGCGGTTGCAGATCCGATTAACCAGGGAGATCCCTTTTTGATTTTACGAACAACGGACAACGGTTCAACGTGGGCAGTTGTTACCGGTACACCAAGTTCACGTTCGGATGTCCACGAATTCTGCATTGCCAACTCAGTCTGTATGGTGGGAGACACCATATTCGCGGGAACACAGTATTATGGCGAAAGCGACGGCAGGGCGATTGCCTCCATCGATGGGGGAATAACCTGGTACATTCCTTCGTGGCATGGTCTGCCATGGTATTTTCAATACTCTCCCACGAGCATCTCGTTCAGAAATGGATTGACGGGAATTGTAACAGGAGATTCGGGGTTCGCAGAATATTGCAACGATGCTCCCTGGACGAGCATTAGTAAATTTGTTCCGGATTGGATTAATGCTTCGCAGGCAATTTCAGGAACTCTGACATACTGGGCCGCTGGAGAGGACGGAGTATTCCACTCTACCGACGACGGCTCGACATGGAGCATTGAAAGCGTTCCGTTCCAGAAGTCAATCGGCGCGATCGCATTCCCAACCGCGACTAAAGGTTGGGTGGCATCCGGAGAAGGAATGATTGCACGATATTCAGCTACCACTTCATCACCGTCATCTCCAGCGCTTGTTGGTCCTACGAACAGCTCAACCGGAGCGCCGACCAATCCCACACTGTCATGGAATGCTTCCGCCGGAGCAACAAGTTACAGGCTGCAGGTGTCAACGTCTGCGGCTTTTGTGCCGATTTTTTTCGACAGGTCCAACATCCTGACTACCTCGCAAAGCGTAAGCGGTTTGTCTAGGAGCACGACGTACTATTGGCGTGTCGATGCGTCTAACGTGGTCGGCCCGAGCAGCTGGTCTCCTACATGGAGCTTCACCACGTTTGCCTATCCGTCTTCCATACAGGTGTCGACGCAGTTTATGCCGCCGGGCACGCTGGACCAAACGAGCTATAGGATTTTCGGTTTGCCGGGAGATATCGATATCGCGTTGTCCGGCGTTGTTTCCGGTACGCAGGGGAAGGACTGGGATGCGTATTGGGATAATGGCGACGATCAAAACTATTATGTAGAGTACGATGGAAGCGGGAGATTTTATTTCATGCCCGGAACGGCATTCTGGATACTTAGCAAGAATCCGTTTTCCGTTTCACAATTTGCATCGACCGTGCCTCTGGATACGAGCGCCTGCTTTTCGATTACTCTCCATAGCGGTTGGAATCTCATCTCCAATCCTTTTGAAAAAAGCGTTTCATGGTCTGCAATTCAAACTCTGAACGGTGTCGCTCAGCCAATCTACTCCTTCAATGGGAGTTACAGTACGCAAGTCTCGTTCGATCCTTATGTCGGGTACTATTTCTACAACAACCAAAACCTCGTGTCGCTCAAGGTTCCTTACATAACGACGGTCCAGAACAAGAAAGAAGAACGACCGTGGAAAGTGAGTTCGGATCAGAAAAACGAGGTCAAGCTTTCCCTTTTATCGAAAAAGAACCAGCCGCTTCCGATCAGTGTCGGCTTCTATACCGAAGCGTCCGATACTCTCGACAATGTCAATATCTTTGCCCCCCCGGACAACTTTGAAGACGTGAGAATTCAAGTCGTCGATCAAAATGTCGGAGGTAATTGGAAAAAATTGTACGTGGATTTCAGGAATGAGATTGGGAAAGGACAGTCCTTCGATATCGAAGTGAAGAATCTGTCGGGGGATCCGGTAACGATGAATTCATTTGTGCATGGATTGGAAGATTACGGCGTCTATTTGGTTGACAATGGTACGCACGCGTTTTACAACCTGAAGACGAGCGACAGCATTTTAATTGGCGGAGTGTACAAGTACAAGAATTATGCTTTGTTGGTCGGTGATGGGAATTACATCGACTCGATTAGAGCCGTCAACACACCTAGGAGCTATCAGTTGTACCAGAACTATCCGAACCCGTTCAATCCGTCAACAATAATTCGATACGAAATTCCCGGAAAAGCCGAAGTCACGCTCGGGGTCTATAATGTTCTTGGTCAACTGGTGCGGACGCTTGTCAATCAGGTCCAGCAATCTGGCTATTACGAGGTGGAGTTTGATGGAACGCATCTGGCATCAGGTGTCTATTTCTGCAGGCTTACGGTAAATGGAATCGAATCACTGAATGCTGGAACCTACGACCAGATAAAGAAAATGACATTGATCAAATGAGCTTGCAACAGGTGCAGCTCAAAGGGAACATGCCAGCGGTCGGCGGGGGAATCAAAATATGAAGGTGACAAAAGATTCCTTTTCTTGTCGCGATTTCATGTTATGTGGAGGTGTGATTCTTCTCGCCTTTCGTTTCTGCTTCCATGGGAATGCCGTTTCGCTTTTTTAACGAATAAAAAGTTCAGTCGATGTAATGATAGAAAGAGTACACGAATTTACAAAAGCAAAAGGAGGACGCTTATGAAATACAAGATGTTTTTGATTCTGATTCCATTGCTTCTAATCGGATGTTCCTCATCGCGGCAGGTGTCACGCGTTTCCGCGGATACCGATGTCGACCTCAGCGGGAATTGGAACGATACAGATTCTCGGCTGGTGGCGGAGCAGATGATATCGAGTCTCACGACGAAGCCATGGCTCGATGATTTTACTTCGCAAAATTCAAAAAAGCCGGCAGTGATCGTGGGAACAGTCCGCAATCTCAGTTCCGAACATATCCAGACCGACGCTTTCATCGATGACATTGAGCGCGAGCTGGTGAACAGCGGCAAAGTTACGTTTGTCGCAAGCAAGAAAGAACGCCAGGAAGTTCGCCAAGAACGTCTCGACCAACAGACCAATGCTACGGAAGAATCGGCGAAGAAATTGGCTGCAGAAACCGGCGCTGACTACATGCTCCAAGGAAGCATCAAAGACATCGTCGACAGGGTTGAGGGAAAAGAAGTGAAGTACTACCAAGTGGACATGGTATTGGTTGATCTTCAGACGAGTGAAAAAGTCTGGATGGATACGAAAAAAATTAAGAAAGTCATCGACCGTCCCAGTTCGTCCTGGTGAGGCAGGTACAGATGAGAAGTTGCTGGCGTTTGTTTAGTGTCCGACATGCCGAAAGAGTGTGTTTTTTCAGAGAGGGAACTTTGCTTTCGCGTTCTTTTCTCAGAAGCGGGGGTCATCTCCGCGGACCAAAGAACTTTTCTGCCCACCCGCGAGGAACGAGTTCAACCCGTGAAAGGTGGATCTCCGATGTTCTCCTCGCTATCTTTCTATCCGCCTTTTTTATTTGCTCCTGCTCTTCAGTGCAGACTCAGAAGAAACAATTCGCGGAGGTCGATAAGGACGTCGCCGCGCAAAACTTCGGCGCCGCTGCAAATTCGCTTGAAAAATCGAAGGACAAATATTACGCAAAAAAAGATCGCGTCCTTTATTACTTAGATCTGGGTATGCTGTACCATTATGCATACGCTTGTCCAAGTAGTAATGAGGCGCTGAGTTCGGCAGAGGAAGGGATAGACGAGCTCTTTACGAAGAGCATTTCCAAGGGCGCTGAGTCTCTTCTCCTGAACGATAATGCTCTCGACTACAGCGGCGAGGATTACGAGAATGTTTATCTGAACATTTTCAAAGCGCTGAATTACCTCAATCAAAAGCATTTCGACGATGGCTTTGTGGAGGTCAGGCGGGCAGATAATAAACTCTCTCAGCTCGAGGACAAATATCAGAAAATTGCGGATGATTTCAACAAATCCAGCGATGCAAAGAAGAAATTCAAAGTTGCCGATGTGCATTTCTCGAGTTCGGCACTTGCAAGCTACGTCAGTCTTCTTATGTACCGCGCGGAGGGAAAATTCGACGATGCCAGGATAGATGCGCAGAAGATCGGCGATGCATGGTCGACCGAGGGCTCCGTCTATGATTTTCCTCAGCCGAATTTGGACGGCTATCTTGACGAGACTTCAAAAGCGAGGATGAATGTAATCGGTTTTGTCGGGAAATCGCCTGAACTTTTCGCGCATGTGTTCACGATTCATACCATCAAGGATGCAGTCATAATTTACCAGTCCGACGGCAAAAAGGAAGAAAAGCTGGAAGTCATACCATGGCAGGACATGAAAAGCGGTTATCATTTCAAGTTTTCTTTGCCGTACATGGAAAAGAAGGGCACCACGATCGGCAAGATAGCGATTGAAATGAACGGCGGTGAAGTCGCTTCCCTCCAGGCGATTGAGAGCATTGAGAACGTTGCTCAGGAGACGTATAAGCTGCACGAGGGAATTACTTATCTGAAGACAATCATCCGTACCGTTGTCAAGGGACTTCTAAATGAGAAGGCGAATGAGGAGCTTGACAAGAAGACGGGCGGAGGCGGCTGGGGAGAGCTGACACGTGCGGTGACAAGCACGGCCGTGGACATCAGTGAAAATGCCGATCTTCGGCTTTCAAGATACTTCCCGGCGAAAGCGTTAGTGGGCGAATGCCTTGTCGATCCCGGGACGTATCATCTTGTGGTAAAGTATTATTCTCTTGACGGCAGGCTCGTGCATTCAGATGATAAAGGTGCTGTTAATGTGAGCGCGGACTCGTTGAATTTATACGAATCATTCTTTCTAAACTAAATGAAAATGAGGCGTCTATGATTTCCATGTTCCTCCACCTTCTTTGCTTTGCGATTATATTTTTCCCGAAAGCGCAGGATCGCAAACCCGACTGGATCAACGACCCCGAGAAGAGTTATCCGAATTCTCAATACATGACAGCGGTAGGCACGGGTGATTCCCGAAAGGAAGCAGAAAATTCCGCTGCCTCCAACCTGTCAAACATTTTTGAGTCAAAAATAAAATCGGAGGAGACGATCAATGCTCGGTATCAGGAGCTGATGAAATCCTCGAATCAATCGTCCCTCGAAAGTCAGACCAACATCAACAAAAATATTTCCGTTTCTTCGGAGCAAACTCTCTTTAACGTTCGCTATCCCGAGAGCTATACTGACAATCTCGGCAAGGTATATGTCCTCGGAGTTATCGAGCGGGAACCTACGGCGGCGATCTACAAGAACAAAATGGATGACAATAATGCTCGGGTCGCGGAGTTCGTAAAAAAATACGAGGAGTTGAAAGATCCGATTAAAAAATATGCGAATATCAGCGCCGCGCTTGTTACGGCAAAGGTCAACGAAACGCTCGGACAACAGCTCCAGATAATTATGCCCGGCATGATGGTACAGTCTGATACGGCGTACTCTATCGGCCGAATTACGGAGAAGTGCACGGATGCGCAAAAGGGGATTCCGTTCGCGGTGAACATCTCTGGTGCCGAAAAGGGTGACGTGGAAGGTTTTATCGGCGACATGCTTTCCGGGCTCGGATTCACCGTGGCTGAAAAGGGCGTTCTGACAATCACGGGGAACGAAAAGGTCGAGCCGCTCGATCTAAAAAATGATCAGATGAAATTTGCACGATGGAGTTACCAGCTTTCAGTACTCGACCCGTCAGGGACAGCCATTATATCTCTCTCTGAAAACGGCAGGGAAGCTCACGTAACCTACGATGAGGCTGTTGCACGCGCAATGAGAACGATGCGCGATAAAATAAAAACTGATTTCTCAAAAAAAATAAACAGTTATTTTGACGGTCTCGTGATGAAGTAAAATTCTGGACGAATTTCAGCCAGTGTGGATTTCAAAAATCAGATCTTGCGGCAACAATATTTTTGTCCGTCAATATGTAGATTCTTCGGCCGCTGATCGAAACGTCGTCGAAATGTTTGACCTTCGCTCCCCAAATGTCGTCGGTCGAAAATTTAGAAATCAATTCTCCATCCATGTTGAAGAAGTAAAGCGTATCCGAGTCGCAGACCCCGATCTTATCGTCGCCGATTCCGATTCCCTTAGGATCATGGAGCACTCCGATTCCTATCGATTTCAGGTAAGTCCCGAAATTATCATAAACCGCAATTCTTCCTTTGTCCAAGACAAAGACATCGTCGTGAGGCCCCACGGCCACCTGACGCGGCATTGTCAATCCGCCCGGCCCGTCGCCGTAATTTCCGAAGGTTCGCTCGACGGTCGAGAAGGTATTCACTTTCATCATTCTGACATCCTCATCGTCGCAGATGAATAGATCGCCAAGCCTCGACACGGCAACACCTGAAGGATATCCGAATCGTTTTGAATCGTCGTTGGATTCATGAGTCGAAAGTGTGGCCACGTTTGCAAGCGTTCTGTCGAATCGCTGGATTCTGTGGTTGTTATAATCTGCGACATATATCTCAATCCCATTCGTTGCGCAAACATCAACTGGCTGGTCAAACTGATAGTCTCCCCACCCATACCCGCCCACTTCACCGGTTGAATCTCCCACCGAACTAAAACGCTCGAGGAGGTTTCTGCCGGTGTCCACAACATATATATTGTCTCCGGGATCTATGCTTATACCTTTCGGATCCTTGAAGTTGCCGAAGGTGAACTCTGCGACGAGGGATGGCAGCGTTTGAAAGGAAGTCAGGACAGATGCAGCCAGCGGGAATAAAAGGACAAATTTATAATGGATTGTTTTGTGAATTTTCATTCAATCAAATATTCCAATTATGATGAAATCAATCAAGACTTGATGTGAATGTTCCGCGCTGGATTTTCTCTATCTGGAAAGGGAGGTCGTGTGTAGCCGGAAACCGTTTCGGTCGCTCTCGTATTCCTGTTCCATCTTGTCGATTATGCCGAAATAGACCGAATGGTATCCGAATTTATCCCGGAGCCTGTCGACGCTCCGCAAAAGATCGGTCCGTCTGAGCTCCGACCTGCGAAACAAGTCAAGCTGGATACATTCCTTTTTGATGTTCATGACTCCGACGCCTACCAGTCGCACTTTTACTTTCCTGAGCCAGAGACTCTTGAAAAGGGCGAACGCAGCCGATGCGATTTCAAATTCAGAGTTCGTCGGCTCATCGAGAGTGTAATTTTTCTGGTAGGTCACGAATCGCCGGTTCGGATGCGGGCTTTTTATTCTACTTCCCCCGCGAAGCGAGTATCCGAGAAGCGGCGCACCGTCTGAGTATCGCATCTTCGCGAAGATGGTCGACGCCGCAAGTTTATCACGCCGTAAAGCCTTCGCGACTTTCTCCGACAAATAGAAAATCACGGATGTGATAAACTCTTCGTCGCCTGAGTCTCCGCTGAATGTCGTGCTCCGTGAAATGGATTTTGCGTCATGGTTGCCTTCAGAAACATCGGCGTCTCCGGATCCGTTAGCGGCGGCATGCAGATAATTTCCTACGATTCCGAATATTTGTCTCAGCAGGCTAACGTTCGTATCGGCGAGCTCTCGGACGGTTTTGATTCCAAGTGAGTCGAGAGCCTCCGCCGTTCTCTTCCCGATTCCCGGGAGCGCAGAAACTGAAAGAGGCGCAAGAAAATTCTTTTCTCCCCCGAGCGGCACGATGAAAAGTCCGTTTGGTGGAGAGAAGATACCGTCGTTGGATTTCCTCTCTGCTTTCTTCGAATAGTCCGTGGCAACTTTTGCGCACAATTTGTTTGAAGCGATGCCGATAGACACAGTAATCTTGAGCTCCTCCCAGATCGCACGCTTAATCGCCATTGCAAGGCTGCGCGGTTCGTAATTCCAAAAATGCAGGCAGCCGTCTGCGTCGAGAAATGCTTCATCAAGACTTACTGCCTGTAACACGGGGGAAAAGTCGTGCAATATTTCGATAAATCTCCTCGAATACTTCTCATACTCTTTATAGTTTCCTCTGACAAAGATTGCTGCAGGTGCAATGCGATAGGCCTGCGAGAGAGGCATCGCAGTCTTCACGCCAAATTCTCTTGCTTCGTAATTCGGGCAGGCAACCACTCCACGCTCATTAGGCAAACCGCCGACGATAACGGGTTTTCCCCGCAATGCCGGACACAGGGATTCTTCAACCGATGCGAAAAATGCGTCGATGTCGATGTGAAATATCGTCGGAAATTTGTCGCGGTCCATCTCTATTTCCCGCCCGTCAGTAATCAGGATTCACTTACCTCAATCTTTTTACAGTGAGCTGGTTGTCAAGAAGCCTGAGAACAGCCAGCACTTTGCCGATAATTTTCACCGAAGTTGAATCGGAGTATATCGGCTCGAAGTCGGGATTTTCCGGTTCGAGGATGATCTCGTCACCATTTTGCCTGAATCTTTTTACGGTCGCTTCTTCATCACTGATGAGCGCGGCTACGATGTCACCGGATTCCGCCGTTGTCTGCTGTCTCACCAGTACAAGATCGCCGTCGAGGATGCCGGCATTCTTCATGCTGAGTCCTTCGACCATCAGCAGGAAGCTCTCTCCTCCCTTGGCGAATGACGGATCGAGAACGATTTTTTCTTCGACATTCTCGACTGCAAGTATCGGTTTGCCCGCGGTTATCCTGCCGATGACAGGTACTTCTGTTCCCATCGGGCGGGAGGTCAACTGTATTCCGCGGCTTTTGTCGCGTACCCGCGTGATGTGTCCTTTCCGCTGAAGAGCCTGAAGATGCCTCTCGACGCCGTGGTTCCATTTCGTCCCGATATGGTTCCCGATCTCGCGAATTGTCGGAGGATACCCATTTTTCCTGAACTGGGCTTGAATGAATTTTAAAATCCGTTCCTGCCTCTTGGTCAATGCTTCCATTATGTTCTCCAAATGGTAATAGTAGACGTATTTCTACCATAATATGTCAGATGAAAATCTTAATGTCAAGAGCTGACAGAAATTTTCTGGAACACCTCTGAATTTCCGGTTCAAATATCAAGTTCAACCGTTGTTATAGTTCCTTAACTTGATTAGATTCAAAAGGTCATATCAGTCAACTAATTACGGCTTCGAATGGAAAAATTTTCCGAATATTTAAGGGCTCAAAGGGAAGAAAGAAAAATTCGGTTATCTGATGTCGCCGTACAAACAAGGATCAGTTTGAAGTTCCTTGAGGCGATTGAGGATGGGAATTTCGAAATCCTGCCGGAAACTTACATCAGGGCATTCATAAGGGATTATGCCAAAGCTATCGGCCTCGATCCCGACGAAACGGTAGGATTATTCAATCAGCATGTCGAAGCATTGAAGGCCGCGGCGGAACAGGTCGTCATTTCTGATACAGACAAAGCGAGCCCGACTCCGATTAGTCTTACCAATGCGCAGAAGATTTTCGCCGGAATAATAGGTTTAGGGATATTGATCGGGCTCTCTTATCTGGCGTTTTCTCCGAGCAAGAAGCAACCGGTTGATGTTAATGCTTATGAAAGCATGGAAGAGGTAAATCAGAAGAAATTCGATTCTGCCTATACGGCTGCGACCACGACCAAGCCGATTGTAAAAGGGGACAGCGCAAGGCTGGTTTTGAGTGCCACCGACACCGTATGGGTTAATCTCGTCATCGACGAAGGAAAAACATATGACCTATTGATGAGACCGGGAAATCGCTTCGCGTTCTGGGGGAGAAGAAAATTCAACATGACAATCGGGAATGCAGGCGGTCTGGTCTTGTCGCTCAACGGCCATGAGATTCCGCCGCTGGGAAAACCGGGAATTGTCATCCGAAACGTCACCATCCTCAAAGACGGCTCGATCAAGAAGTGAAGAGTCCCGCGATTCAAAAGGATCTAAAATCAGAGATTGAAAAACTGCGACGGCAGATCCGCGACCATGATTATCGGTACTACGTCATGGCACAGCCGTCAATCACCGACTATGAATATGACCAGCTGATGAAAGAACTGGCGGAGCTTGAGTCGCAGCATCCGGAGCTTGTCACGCCCGATTCTCCAACGCAGCGGGTCGGCGGCGAGCCGGCGAAAGAATTCAAGCGTGTAAGACATGCCCAGCCGATGTTGTCATTGGAGAAAATTGACGCATCGGATCATCCGACAAGAGATGAGGAACCTGATCGTGAGAAGCGGCATATGATGCAAGATGAAGCAACTCTTCCAAAGCTGAAGGAATTCGACACTACGATAAGGAAATATCTGAAGACCGATCGCGTCGAGTATGTTCTTGAGCCGAAAGTTGACGGAGTCTCAATCGGTGTTCACTACCGCGGCGGAAAGCTGGCTTTGGGAGTGACCCGGGGAGACGGTCAGTATGGCGACGACATTACCGCGAACCTGCGAACCGTCCGTGCGATTCCTCTCGAGTTGAAGTTGAAAGATCCACCTGCGCTGTTAGAAGTTCGCGGCGAAGCTTATATGTCCACGAAAGATTTTGAGACGCTGAACAAAAAGCTGGAATCTGAAGGAGAAAAAAGTTTTCCGAACGCGCGCAATGCGACCGCAGGTGCGCTGAAACAACTCGATCCGCAGCTTGTCGCACAGCGGCCGATCAGCGCAGTGTTTTATGGCGTCGGGGCTCGTGAAGGAATAAATTTTGAAACACATGCGGAAATGCTTGAATCCTTGAAGCAATATGGTCTTCCGACGCAGCGAAAATGGTGGCTCTGCAAAGGAGTTGACGAAGTGCTCAGGCGATATCGGGACGATGTCGTGTGCAGATATGATGAGAAATGTGACCTGCGGAGCGAGCTGCCGTATGAAATCGACGGGGTCGTCATAAAAGTAAATCGCATGACAGATTGGGAGAAAATTCCGGGGAAGAGCCGCGCCCCGGGCTATGCGATCGTTCACAAACCTATTCCGTGGATCACGCCGGCGGAAACTTTGCTCAAAGGAATCACCGTGCAAGTCGGTCGTACCGGCGTTCTAACACCGGTGGCGGAGTTGGAGCCGGTTTTCCTTCAGGGCTCGACTATTTCCCGGGCCACATTGCACAACGAGGATGAAATCAGGCGCAAAGATATCAGGATTGGAGACACTGTCGTTATTCGAAAGGCGGGCATGGTGATCCCAGAGGTAGTCGAAGTCATCAAAGGGAAAAGGCCTAAAGATGCAAAGGAATTTGACCTCTTTAGATACATCGGCGGCAAGTGTCCAGCATGCGGAGGTGCGATTGTAAAAGAAAAAGTCTCGGCAGGCGACAAGAAGGAAGTCGCATGGCGTTGCCGGAACGTTGCCGGCTGCCCGGCCCAGAAGACGCGCCGCGTCGAGTATTTCGCCTATCGAAAAGCACTTGACATCGAGTCGCTCGGCGGCACCGTAGCAGAAAAATTGGTTGAGCGAGGACTCGTGAATGAGCCTCTCGATTTGTTCGATCTAACTGTAGAACAGCTTGCTAAACTCAACTTGGGCACCGATGATGAGCCGCGCGTATTCGGCGAGAAAAATGCTGCGAAAGTGATTGAAGCGTTGAAGCGTGCGCGCACTCTGCCGCTCGACCGATGGATCCACGCGCTTGCGATACCGGATGTCGGCGAAGCGACCGCGAGGCAACTTGCTCAGGTTCACCAGTCGCTGGACGAGCTTGCTGCTTCACCGATACTGAAAGATCTCAGGGACCTCGGAGCGATGAAGACGGAGCGTGACATGGTTTCACCGAAGTCGCGCAGAAATCCGTCTAAGAATTTGACGGAACTTAAGTCGAGGCAAAAGAAATATGAGGACCTTATCCGCGGGATCTCAGAAATTGAAAATCGTCTGGCGAAATTCAAAAAGAATCTTGCGGAGGTTGGACCTGTCGCCGCTGCTTCGGTGCTTGATTTCTTTTCATCCCCGGGCGGGAAGAGAATTCTCCAGCGGCTTCACAAACTTCACATTCAGCCATCCGGTGTTCCGAAAGCAAAAGGTGAGTCAAGCTCCTTGACGGGCAAAACATTCGTTCTGACGGGCACGCTTTCTTCTCTTTCGCGCGACGAGGCGTCCGAGTTGATAAGAAGTGCCGGGGGGAGTGTCACAAGTTCTGTAAGTAAGAATACCGGCTATGTCGTCGCCGGTGAGAATCCGGGTTCCAAATTCGATAAAGCGCAGGAGCTTAAAATACGAATTTTAACGGAAAAAGAATTTTTGAAAATCATCAATAGAGATTAATGATAAATCTTAAAAACAAAATTGCTGCAAAGTACGCCTCCAGCCGGGCGAGGCACATCAGGAAAATCATAGGTTTCAACGACGCGATTAAGATGGCGCAGACCGCCGTTTTTCTAATGCCGAGACTCAACATGGAGTTTTACCTGGCGCGATCCGTTGTGGAATCTCTCCTCCGGTATTTTCGCAGGGTTGTACTTGTCGTGACAGACAACATGCGAGAGCTTGCCACTTATCGCAGCGAGGTTATCGTCGTCTCTCATGCCGATGCCAATTGGCTGAAACTTCCTTCGCGCGACCTCATCGCGCGGCTCCGTCAATACAAGTTTGACATCGCGTTTGATCTCAATTTTTCCAGTGATATTTTTATGTCCTATCTTTGCCGAAAATCCGAGGCGAAGATGTCGGTAGGTTTTGTAAAAGAGAACTGCGATTGTTTCTACGATATGCAGATCAAAACTCCGCGAAGCGGCGACATGAAAAGAGCCTACGAAGTCGTCGCGCGCATAATTAAAATGTTCAAGGAAAAATGAAAACGAAAATATTCGAGATTGAAAATCACAAAGGACGTGCCGTCTTGCGGTTGAAGTTCGATAAACTGGACACTCAAGTTTCGCCGCAGCTCAAGGCGGAGTTTCTTATCGTCTGTCAATCGCCGCTGAAGAAATTGATTGTCGATATGACCACGGTGAAATCGTGTGACTCGTCAGGGCTGAGCGCGTTGCTTGTCGCCGAAAGGCTGATGCGGGAACTCAAAGGGGAAATTCATCTTGTCATACCGAACCAGGACGTGCGAAATCTTTTCAAGATTACCCAGTTAGAAAAAGTTTTTTCAATCCATCCAACGGCCGACGCCGTCAGCTGATCCCAGCCGCGCCGGGTTAGGAATCTTCGTGGGTTTTAAGTCCATTGACTATGTAATCGTCTTTGCGTATCTCATCGGCGTCACCATCTTTGGAATATTGACCGGCGGAAAGCAAACCAGCATCAAAGACTATTTTGTGGGAGGGAGGAAAATCCCGTGGCTTGCCGTGTCGTTTGCCATAGTCGCGACGGAAACAAGCGCGATAACGTTCATCTCAATTCCCGGCCTGGCCTATCTGACAAATCTTAATTTCCTTCAGATTACAATCGGATACATCATCGGACGGATTGCTATTGCAGTTCTTTTCCTGCCGTCATATTACAGCGGTGAACTCGTTACCGCTTACGAGTTTTTGAAAAGCCGTTTCGGCGACAGGACCCGCAATTATGCCTCCGTCGTCTTCCTAGTGACGAGGACGCTTGCAACCGGCGTCCGGCTCTTCACTACGGCGATTCCTCTCGCAATCATATTCAGGGCATACGAAATGTTCTCCGGGTACTCCGATTCTTTTGTTTATGCGGTCGCAATCGTCATCATCACTGTTTTTACTTTTGCATATACCTACACCGGTGGAATCAAGGCGGTTATCTGGACAGACATCATTCAGATGTTTGTTTATATCGGGGGTGCCTCTGTGGCGTTGTACATCATGCTGTCCCATCTTCCAAGCGGCTGGGATAGCGCTATGGCGTTGGTGAAGTCGAAATTACAATTTATCAACTGGGGATTCGGCGGCGGCCTGGCCCACTTCTTCACGATCAAGTATACCTTCGTCGCGAGCGTCCTCGGCGGTGCGTTTCTCTCCATGGCCTCACACGGGACAGACCAGCTTATAGTCCAAAGGCTCCTGGCAACGGACTCTTTGAAAAATAGCAGGAAAGCGGTTATAGCAAGCGGCTTCTTCGTAGCAATTCAGTTTCTGTTTTTCTTGATAATTGGAATATCGCTTTACGCTTTTTACAATGCGTATCCGTTCAACGATGGCGACCAGATTTTTCCGAAGTTCATAGTCGAGCAGCTTCCAAGCGGACTGAGCGGAATAATTGTGGCTGGACTCTTCGCGAGCGCGATGGGATCGCTCAGCGGCTCCATAAGCTCGCTGGCATCCTCGACTCTGGTGGATCTTTACAAGCCGTACTTCGGCAAAAGCAATAGCGAAGAAGATGACCTCAGACTCTCCAGACTTTTCAGCCTCATCTGGACCATCATACTCGTCGCAACCGCTTTTATTTTCCTGAGCTCGAACGAATCGGTCATCGAGGTCGCCCTTTCCATTGCATCGGTAACTTACGGAGGACTGCTCGGTACATTTCTTCTCGGTGTATTGTTCAAGAAGCCCCGGCAGATTGACGCCATGGTCGGATTTACAGCGGGTTTGCTGATGCTCCTTTATGTTTTTTTCTTCACGCCGATTGCATGGACCTGGTACACGTTGATCGGCTCCTTAACTACGATTGTCGTAGGATTGTTTTCGTCATTGTTTGGAAGAGTGGAAGCAGTATGATTAGAGAAGCTGCAAAGGCACAGGAACACAAAGGGAAAGTTAAGTCTCCATGGCTTTGTCCTTCTGGAACGAAGTTTATACAACTATTGGCAGTATCCCTTTGCACCTTGTTGGTCATGTCCTGCGCATCTCTCAGGCTCCCCCGTGAGCTGAAGACATCGTCGGCAGGTTGGGCTATGTATGGAAGGGATGCGGTCCACAGCTCGATGACTGAAATGACTTCGACGCGCCTGGAACAAATATGGAACCATAATGTAAACGCCGGCTTTGGGAATTTCTCTCCTATTATCAAAAATGGAATCGTTTATGTCGGGACGCTCAAGGGCGAGATTTACGCACTCGATGTTGTTACCGGGAAAGAATTTGCGTCCAAAACCTTTAACGGAGCTATTTTTTCGGGGCCGGCAATTTCCGACAGCATCATGGTTGTCTGTTCGTCCCAATCGGATAAAAACATCTTTGCCTACGACATTTATTCCGGTAGCATAATTTGGTCGAAGCAGATTGCCGATGTCGAATCGTCTCCAACCATTCTCAAGAGCGAAATTTTTGTTGCGACCGTGAAAGGAGATTTTTATAAATTTGATCTGCAAACCGGCGCAGAAATTTTTCATAAAAATTTTATCGGTCCCATTAGATCATCTCCTGCAGTGGATGACAGCCTTTGCGTTTTCGGCTGCGACGATGGAAATGTTTATGGGATAAGTGCGGTTGATGGAAGGCAAATATGGAAGTATGACGTTCCGCAAGGCGGGATATGGTGTTCTGCATCTATGAACGATTCGTCGGTGTTTATAGGTACAAATGGAGGAAGGCTGCTGGCGCTGGGCAAAGATGGAAAATTGGAATTTGATTTCGCAACCGACAATAAGATCCTTTCGATGCCGATCACCGATGAGAGATGCGTCTATTTCGGCTGTGATGACGGAAATTTCTATGCCCTTAACATTCACAGCGGTGCACTTATCTGGAAGGTCCATATTGATGCTCCAATAACAAGTTCCGCTTCTCAGACGACGAACCAGGTTTTCTTTGGCGGGTTGGATAAAAATCTTTATGTTATAGAAAAGAGCGACGGCAAAGTGGCACAGGAAATAAGTCTGCCGGGACGGGTTCGCACTCAGCCTGCTATCTGGAAAAATCATTTGGTCGTCGGCGCGGAAGACTCGGATGTCTATGGCTTTGAAATCAAATGAATTTCAGTGATTATTTGCAGTTATTGCTCTTAAGAGTTATCGGAGCTTTTCTTCGGCGGTTTTCGTTGAAAAGCGTTCACAAAATGGCCGCGTCGCTTGGAAGTTTTTTTTACCGTCATATTCCGATTCGCGAAAACGTTGCGCTGACTAACTTGAAATTATGTTTCCCTGAAAAGGGAAACGATGAAATAGAATCGATACTTGAAAAATCTTATGTGAACATTACAACGGTGTTCTTTGAGTTCCTCTATTTCCCAGAGTTTACAAAGGACAGTTTGAGAAATGTCGTCGAGTTTCCGGATGAATCGCGGCGCCTGATCGAATCGGCGCTTGAACGAGGACGAGGCCTGATCTTGATGAGCGGGCACTTTTCAAATTGGGAACTCGTCGCTCTTGCGATCGGCGCATTCTCTCCGAAACATTTTTCGGTTGTCGTTCACCCGTTCCACAACAAGTCAGTCGACAAGTTTGCGAACAAATATCGCGAACTTCTCGGCAATTCGACCGTGCCGATGGAAAACTCCGTGCGTGCATCGCTTTCAACTCTTCGAGAAAACGGCATCGTGGCGCTTCTTGCAGATCAAAGTGCAGCAAAGGAGAGCACGCAGGCAAAATTTTTCGGAATCGATGTTCCGACTTTCCAAGGTCCTGCATTATTTGCTCTAAGGACACGCGCGGCCGTACAATTTGGTGTCCTTGTCAGAAAGAATGACGGGACATACCGTCTGCATCTTCATGAGATAGATTACAGTGATCTCCCTGACGACTCGGAGGCAAGCGTTGCGGAGCTGACTCAGCGTCATGTTACTGCGCTCGAAGGATTCATCAGAGAATGTCCGGAAAATTGGCTCTGGTTTCACAAGCGATTCAAACATGTGCAAATTTTCCAGGAAAAACTCCGGGAAATAGAAGAAACGTGAAAAGATTCTTGATAATCAACACTGCCTTTCTAGGAGACGTTATCCTGACATTGCCGCTCGTGCAGGTGTTGAAGCGAGCGATGCCCGGTTCACAGATTGACTTTGTTGTAATTCCGGAAACTTCAGATGTCGTCAGGAGCCATCCCGACATTTCTAATGTCATTGTGTATGACAAACATGGGAAGCAAAGATCGCTTTTATCTTTTCTTCTGTTTCGTAATCAGCTTCGGGCTGCAACCTATGACGTGGTGATTTGTCCGCATAGATCCCTGCGGAGCTGTCTTCTGGCGAGAGGAATGCGGGCAAAAATAAGAATAGGTTTCGATAATTCCGCGATGAAGATGTGCTTCACTAATTTGCTGCCATGGAGATTCGGCGTTCATGAAGTGGACCGGAATCTTTCCCTTCTTGAACCACTTTCGATCATGACCGGTGAACTGCCCGCTATCCAGCACGAACGGCCGAAGATTTTTCTGGCTGAAGAAAATGTCAGGGAGGCGGAGCAGTTCATAACCGAGCACAAAATCGGCGGCCCATTCGCCGTTCTTGCTCCCGGGACTACCTGGCAAACGAAGCGATATCCCGCGGAGATGATGGCGCGGGTGGCGAAAAAATTATCGGAGAAATTTGCGGCGGTCGTTATCATCGGCGGGCGGAGAGACGTGGAGATTCTGGAAAGCTTCCATAAGATGAGCGATAACATTATTTCAGCGATAGGAAAATTTTCAATTATGACATCTGCTGAAATTATCAGACGGTCTTCTCTTATGATTGCAAATGATTCTGCCCCGGTCCATATCGCATCCTCGTTCAATGTCCCGACGGTGGCAATCTTTGGCCCGACAGTAAAAGATTTCGGCTTTTATCCGTACCATAAAAGATCGACGGTCATTGAAGTTAGAGATTTGGGGTGTCGTCCGTGTTCCATCCACGGTGGACCACGATGTCCTATCGGGACTTTCGACTGCATGAAGAAGATTTCGCCGGATGAAATTGTCAGAAAGGCTTTAGAGATCTTGAACAATGGTTAAAGGCGAAATATGAAAAATCAACAAAGAAGGCACTTTTGCCGTATAATCTATTTCCGATGATATGAAAATCGTAAACGCAAATAAAAAACGCTCTGTCACAGAAGCTGCGCAGGCGATCCTGGATGGAGGCGTCATCGTTTATCCTACTGAAACGATATATGGGCTTGGCGCAAATGCTCTCGAGCCGAAAATCGTCGAGCGGGTTTTCACTTTGAAAGAAAGAAATAAATCGAACTCTATTCTTGTTTTGATTCCGGATAAGTCGGCGGTCGAAGAGCTCACGCTGGAGGTTGGCGAGGTCGCTGAAAAATTGATGAGCAAATTTTGGCCTGGTCCGCTGACGCTGGTTTTTAGGGCCGCACCTATCGTCTCCAAAATATTGACGGCAGGATCTGGTAAAATCGGCATACGCCTTTCGAGCGACGAGTTTTGCCGGGAGCTGCTGAATATCTGCAAGATTCCGATAACCTCCACGAGCGCGAATCTGTCGGGCGAGCCCAATCCCAATTCGATAAACATGATAAACAAAAAGGTGTTGGGAGCAGTTGATCTGATCGTTGACGCCGGGACTCTTAGTTCTCAAACTCCGTCAACAGTCGTCGATGTCACCAAAGGGAAAATCGTGCTTGTCAGGGAAGGGGCAATCGAGTACAATAAAATTTTAGAAGCGGTTTGAAGTAAGGCGTGGGTCCACCATTTACTGACGTCAATTGCCTGCGATCTTGCACGATTCCAGACGATACTTGAATTTGTCAGAGCCTGGAGTTGGTTTTTTGTGATTATATCTGTGAGTCCTGACTTCGTAAGGGAATAATGATTTGTGGCAGAGAATGGATGATCAGCAACCTTTCCAATATTTTGAAAATTGATGACCGGTGCGGCAGAGTACATCGGAACTTGCATGTTTTGACCTGCTGCTATCACTCCCTGCCCCGGGACAACATTACGATGTCTCGGTCACGCTGATGCAAATTCAAGTAATACTCATCTCAGCGAAGCATCTCCTGTCGTGAAGATTATCTGCAAATAATCATGTACAATTTGTGCTCGCTTAAGAAGCAAGTGTTTATTAACAGCAGCTTAGGTCAAAATCACCAGGATCTATAAGAAAGGGAATTTGTCGTGGATGACTCATTTGATCGCGATCCAATATGGTTCAGAGTATTTCTCAAAGCAGCCTATGTGCTCTGTTGGGGTGTCGTCGGCTTCTTTGTCGGTATATTCATCTCGGAGAATGGAAACTTTGAGCCTGTCGATAAGAACTCAGGTATCCAAGTCGTAATCTCCACAATATTCTTCGCTTTGTTTGGCGTGGTCGTTCCATGGCACGCTGTCAGGAGATTTGCAGGTTTCGTTAAGGAAAATGAAGATTCAATTCCTGCTGCGGTCAGAATACTGATTCTGGTTCTTGGTGTCGCGATGATGTTTGTGTACAAATGGATGCTGAACCGGATCTCAGGGTTTTGGTCGGTTCATTTTTAACCGCATATTGGCGCACGCCGATTCATGGCTCTGTCATTAGCGAGATATGTCAGTCCTCTCTTCTCGCCAGCCGGGACAGGTCTCCACTGTGATCTTGTCTTATTATTCCGACATTTTCTGAAATGTCAGCATCTCCGTCATCTCGGAAACCAGCGGCTTTCGCTCGAAGTAATTGTATCGCCGCGCTGACCTTTCCGGCAAAAACACTTTTCCTGCAATTTTGTAATTCGCATCGGAATATATCCGTTCCACCTCATAAGGATAATCGGCGACTCCGGTCTCACCGATCTGAGGCGCGACAATTACGGAGACTTTTCCCTTAACCTTTAGAATTCTGTGCGATTCCCTGAACACCGTTTTGAATTTCATCTTGAAATTTGAAAGAGCCACAGTCATCTCTTCATTTCCCGAGTAGAATTCGTCCGGCAAGTTTATGAAGACGTAATCAGCTGAATTAGTATCCGCAGGGATACCTGTCAAGAAAACGTTGTTCTGCTTGATCCGCTCGTCGGATGGCTTTGGATCAAACATTTTATAACTGCGATCGCCAAAATAAGAAATCTTTTCTGCCACATCGCCGAGCGTGCCATCACCGGCAAACGGATCGACGATGGATGCACCGGGATTTGTATAATGATAGATTGCATTTGCGATTACCTGTCCGGCAATTCTCCCTTTGTATCCCTGTTTACCGAAACGCGGATCAGGGACGTCGAAGCTCCACACGTTCGCGGCGCGAAGATCGAACCCGAATTTTGTTCGCCCGGCTTCGCGCTCGCTCAGAGAATCTTCCCTCACTTTCTTCCGAAGCTCGATTATGGTCCACTTATTCTGGATTGCAGCTTTCTCGTATTCCTTCCGCTTCTCGTCGCCGCTCACCTTAGTGGCGAGCTCAAAATAAAAACTCTCAGGTAATTTTCGCTTTTTCAGATCGGGATAATAAGTGAAGTACATCTGGCATTGCTTGAGAAGGATGGGCTGAAACTTGAACCCGGGATAAGACGATAATACCTTGTATAACTCTTCTTCGGACAACTTGTTCGACTTTGCATAAGGCAGAATTTTCTCGACGACGAATTTTCCTACGTCCCAGAAATTATCGACGGAGAGAGAATTTAATCTCTCAGCAAGCTTCTCCAGTGGATCGTTTTTCATTTGGACTCCTAATTAAGTTGGGATTCAGCTATCGGCGAATGGCCGATTTTTAACGATTAGTCTTCCAGCTACGAATGTAGGCCACTATGTCCAAGGTCGAGGTTCCCGGCGTGAACAATTCGCCGACGCCCATTTTTTTCAATGCCGCGATATCCTTGTCGGGAATAATTCCACCCCCGAATAGAAGAACATCGTTAAGTCCTTTTTCTTTCATGAGAGTAAGCACTTTCGGAAATATCGTCATGTGCGCGCCGCTCAGAAGGCTGATGCCGATCGCGTCTACATCTTCTTGAATGGCGGCATCGACGATCATCTCTGGTGTCTGACGCAGTCCCGTGTAAATCACTTCCATCCCTGCATCTCGCAAAGCGGCAGCCACGACTTTTGCGCCGCGGTCATGACCATCGAGCCCTGCCTTAGCGATAAGAACACGAATCTTTCGTTCCATGAGTAGCTCTTGGTTATCAGCTATTGGACGTTAGCCCTGCCATCTTTGACTGCGCTTGCATAGGAATTGTTTTCGAGTTTTTCATTAAGGGCCGCTCCATAATGCTTCAACATGTAAGATAACATACCCACGCCAATTATGACAGCAAACCACAGTGTCGCTGCACGAATAATGAAAGTAGCAGCGACAGCGGAGTTCTTCGGGATTTTTGCAAGGACCAAAAGCCCTGCTAAGGAAGTCTCTGTGGCGCCGAGTCCGCCCGGGAGAAATGATACTGCGCCCACTACAGTCGAGAAAGCGTAGATGAAACTTGCAGACAGGATCTTCAAATGAATATCGAGGCCGTCGAGGACAAATAGAAACCCCAGGCATTCTATGAACCATCCGGCGAGCCCGATCAACGACGAAATAATGAGGGCTTTTCCGCTCAACATGGCATGGGAACTTTCATAGGCGGACTCGATCGGCTTGATCCGTTTTGCGATGAACGAGATCTTCTCGGCCTTCCGGATGATTTTCATTGAAAATGACCGGCTCGCAATAATTCCGATTCCTGCGACGAAGATGAGCGCCACGACTATGATCAGCCTTTTCTCATAGCCGATACTGTATGCTCCAATTATCGAGATTATCAGAAGGTCGAGGAAATCGGTGATCCGTTCTGCGAAAACGATCGGAGCTGATTTGCTTATCGGTACCGCGCGAAGCGATTTCAAAAAGTAAGATTTGACGAGCTCGCCCATCTTACCGGGTGTGACGGACATAGAAAGAGAGGAGATGAATATCCCGAAGCTCTGTGAGCGCGGTACCTTGATTTCGAGAACCCGGAGATAGTATTCCCATCTTGCGAATCTGAAAAGATAGTTGACCGAAGCGCAGGCGGCCGCGAGAGGAATGAATTCATAATTGAAGGCCGAGAACGCAGCTTTCAGCTGGGAGAAGTCGGCGTAAAAAGAAAAAGCGACGCCGATGAGTGCTGCGATCGCGATTGAAATGAAAAGCTTACTGCGGAGTTTTTTCAGCATTTGTAAAATTTTTCAATGCGAGATAAAATTTCGGCAGCGGCAGCCCGACGACATTGTAGAAATCTCCGTTTATTTTTTCCACGAATAGAGCGCTCAGATCGTCCTGGATTCCATAAGCGCCAGCCTTGTCGAACGGCGCGCCTGAACGGACGTATTCGTCAATCTCATCGCTTTCCAGCTTTCGGAATGTTACATCGGTAACTTCACATTGCTGTACCATCTTATATCCCGGGGTCTGAAGCAATGTAAATCCGGTAAAGACCTGATGTGTCCTTCCGCTAAGAAGGTTCAGCATCCTTTCGGCATCTTCGGCATCTTTCGGCTTATTGAGCACCTGACCGCCCAGATAGACGATCGTGTCTGCCGTGGCCACAATGCCTTTCGCGATCTTCGTCGACGCAGCTCTTGCCTTTTTCTCCGAAAGGGTGATGACATATTCGCGGGGATTGTCAACAAAGTGGTTATCCTCATCGACCTCTACGTCAAGGAGCGTGAATTTTATTCCAACCATTTCGAGTATCTGTCTTCGCCTCGGCGACCTCGACGCCAGATAAATATGTGGAAGGTTCATCTTCAGTAATTTTGGATCTTAAGTAATGAATTTTGAATTGCCATATCGAATTTATAATTCAACATCTGGAATTTGAAATCTTCTTAATAGACTTTCTTCACTTCAGTGCCGGGGAAATAATGCGACAGAATTTGCAGATAGTTGTATCCCAGCCGCGACATTCCGATTGCTCCCCACTGGCACATGCCGACGCCATGGCCGATTCCTTCGCCTGTGACAGTGATTTTCCCAAGCCTTCCGCTGCCGTCTTTCGAGACAATAATTCTGAAAAGACTGCTGCTCAATAGTGTGCCATCATTATTTCGCAGAAGATATCTCGTTCTGTCTCCCCGGACATAATAAACGTTCCCGTTCTTCGTTTTGATCCTGAGCGAGTCGACTCGATACGATTCGAAGCGGTCGAGTATTTTTATGTCGGTGATGTCGCTTCTAATAATTCGGTCAACATAAGTCGGATTGGCCACTGCCAGGTTATCTCGTATCATTTTGTTGATCTGGTAATGTGAATAAGTGTTGGTCCAATAAAATTGAGGCGAATAGATGCAATACGGATCACCCGTTGCCGAGTCGATGTCCGAGACGCCCGCCAAATATGGGAGTGCAGGCTGTCCTTGCCATATGTTCTGCACGCTTTCGGTGTGTCCGCCGCACGTCGAATGGAAAAAACATCTTGCGGGCTGACCATCATATTCGACGATCATCCCGGAAGTAAGTTTGATTGCACTGTCGGCAAGCGGCTTGTACTTTTCTATTCCCGAATACACCTGTCCTCTTGTATCCGAATAAACATCGAAGTCTGCCGTATCCTGATTGTCCATCTTATAAAGAGCGAAATTCCTTGCAGCAATCGCCTGTGCCATGCAAGCCTGGAATTCGTCCGGGGTCAGCTTGTTGACGAGCTCGTTCGGAACAACGCCGCGCAAATATGTTTCAACCCGAACAAAATTTATCACGCGAAAAGTGCCGTTGTTCTCCGGTATTATTTCCACTGAGCCCGGGAAGGTTTGGAGATGGAATTTTATTCCGCTCGCAAAATTTGAGGAAACTTCTTCAGGAATTTTTACAGTCGAATCCGTCCGTGTTTTATGAGTGTCTGTTTCCGCCGGTTCCAATTTTATCGGATAAGAAAATTTAATCTCTTGATTGGGAAGCCGGACTATTGGTGTTCCGTCGTGGGAAAATGCGAATGAAATTGAAGCGTCCGTCACGGTGGCAATTTCAATTCCCTGGATGCTCAAAATGAATTTGCCGAGAACGCGAAGCCATGGATTCCATGCATTGTCGGCAAGGTTAATCCTTATGACTGGCTCACCGGATGATAGAGGAACTGGGCGAGATTGGGAAATTGAATTGGCAAGGAATACGGAAATGGATATTAAAAGAAGCCGCAGGTGGCGAGTTCTCTTCGGTAGAATCACCTAAACATTGCTTTGATGCTGCCCCAGGTGCGCTTGGCTACGCCGGAGAGTCCGGGTGAAAAATCGTAAGGCTGCGTTATCGTGGCCGAATATGAAACACTTCCGTCGTTGCCATCAGCCCTCACACGGTAAGCAAAGATGGTCGATGAGGTTGTTTTATAAAGATCTTTGTCGGTGAATTGGTAAGTATTTCCAGCACCTTGTGCAGCGATCGTGCCGTCAAGTTGATAGAATTGCTGCGAGTTGAGCTGGGAAGCCTTCTCGACTGCGAAATCCTTTATGCCATTTTCCTGAGAAGTAACCCAGGTGATTGTAATTCCATCCGTCCCCGACGACGCTCGCGGATAACCATCTGAAAAAGTAACAGAGGAAGTTGGAGAAAATGCAGCCAGCAATGCCGCGAGGGCAACTAGTAAGTATCTCATTGATAAGTAAATTTATCTTTACCCTTTATTTAAGTCAAGTCCGAACAAATGATTGTGTGAAGAAAACACATTTTCGCGGCTCAAATTGGATCGCGGGTTGCAAGCTGAAGTAAATTTCCATAAAAATTTGAACTGATTCAGCATGGGTGTTAGATTTTATCAGAAACACCTAAAAGGAATTACAAAATGACCATTCTCTTTATTGGAATTGCGACTTCTTTGTCTACGCTTTTGGGAGGACTGTTTGCGCTCAGATTTAAGGACAAACTTCACCTAATATTGGGATTCAGCGCCGGCGCGGTAATAGGCGTTGCGTTCTTCGACCTTCTTCCGGAAGCGGCAAATCTGAGAAGCATTTCAAACGATATTTCATGGGTTTCACTTATGGTCGGAGTTGGATTCCTGGTGTATTTGACGCTTGACAGAATGGTGATTCTCCTCTCGCACGGCGATGAGGAACATGGAGTTTTGCAACACCGCGGAACGTTAGGTGCTGCCGGCCTCTCCGTCCACAGCTTTCTCGATGGTGCGATCATCGGTTTTGCATTTCAAGTGTCGCCTGCGGTTGGGGGCATAGTGACAGCCGCCATTCTCACTCACGATTTCTCTGACGGTATCAACACGGTCAGCCTCATCATAAAGGATAATGGCACACGGAAGCGTGCTTCCTGGTGGTTATTTGCAGATGCTGCAGCTCCTCTTCTTGGAATTCTCTTCACTCGTTTCTTCACTCTGCCTAAAGCGGAATTAGGAAGCGTGCTGGCAATCTTCTGCGGATGTTTCATCTATATTGGAGCCAGTGAGCTTCTTCCCGAGAGTTATCATGCCCATCCTAAAATATTGACGACGATCATGACATTGGTTGGGATTTCTCTTCTCTACCTTATCATACAGATTGCAAAAATCTAAAAATGAAGCGTGAATGGTGAAGAACGATTGACAATAAACTCTCAGCCATTCATTTCCCATTTTTCACTTCTGGTAGTTGGTGGGATCCGGGATGCCTGCCAGTTGAAAAGCTTCTTTCCGTTCCACGCACGTTCCGCATTTCCCGCAGTGCGTCTTGCCGCCTTTGTAACATGAATATGTGAGTTCAAATGGGACTCCCAATTCTGTCCCGAGGATGACGATTTCTTTTTTAGACATCTTGATGAATGGGTCATTGATCTCAACCCCTAGGTATGTTCCATAACGTCCGGCTTCAGACATTGCTTTGAGAAAATCCGGACGACAGTCCGGGTAAATGGCGTGATCGCCTGAGTGCGCAGCGTAAAGGACCTTCTTAGCTTCGATCGATTCAGCATAGCCTACTGCGATCGAGAGAATGATCCCGTTCCTGAACGGGACGACCGTGCTTCGCATCGAGGAGTCCTCGTAATGCCCTTCGGGGATTTCGCCGCCGTCTTTCAGCAGACTTGATTTGAAAAATTCATTGACAAATGGGAGCTCAATGGTAGAATGTGGAATCTTAAGGAGGCGCGTGATTTTCTTTGCCGCTGCTTGCTCTTGTTGGTTGTGCTTTGAGCCGTAATCGAACGTGAGGGCGTGGACCTCATGTCTTTTTGCAGCCCAATAAAGGAGAGTCGTTGAATCGAGACCTCCTGAAAATGTAACGACGGCTTTTTCCATTGCGCTTCGATTAAATTTACAAAGATGAGCCTCACTAAGCCACGATAATTGCAAAAATGTGGATTGAATTTTCATCCCAAAATTTCAAACTTGAACTGTAATCAAAAAAAGAGAGAATTTACTCGGGGCAGATGAGATAAATGGTTGAAAATTTTCCTAAATCGGCCGGCGATCTAAGACGCCGATTGTGGGGTGACTCGGGAACTGTCCGGCGAAAAATATTTGTAATATATTTGTTGCTGGGGGCAGTCAATGTGACTGTCTGGGTGATTGCGTTTCTGACGTTTCAAGGATTCCCTCTGCTTATAGGAACATCCGTTATCGCTTACAGTTTCGGATTGAGACACGCGGTGGACGCCGACCATATTGCAGCGATAGACAATGTAACACGGAAGCTCATGCAGGAAGGGAAGCGACCCGCGGGAGTCGGCTTTTTCTTTTCGCTCGGGCACTCAACCATCGTCATTCTGGCATCGGTTGTAATTGCGTTTGCCGCTACCGCGGTTCAGAAAAATTTTCCACAGTTCCGGCAAGTTGGCGGCATCATCGGCACTTCGGTTTCTGCCGGTTTTCTATTCGCGATAGCTATTGCCAACATGTTTGTCCTCCGAGATGTTTATAAGGCTTTTAGGGAAGTGAAGAAGGGCGGGACATACGGCAACCAATCATTGAATGAGTTGTTGAGCCAAAGCGGATTTGTCGGTAGAATCTTTCGTCCGTTCTTGAAGTTGATCCGCCGGAGCTGGCACATGTACCCGCTCGGCTTTCTCTTCGGTCTCGGCTTCGACACGGCAACAGAGATTGGCGTCCTCGGAATTACTGCTGCAGAAGCAACGAAAGGATTACCGGTATGGTCCATCTTAATATTTCCTGCTCTCTTCACCGCGGGAATGTCGCTCATCGACACTACGGATGGTGTTCTTATGCTTGCTGCCTATGGGTGGGCTTACGTCAAACCATTGAGGAAACTGTTCTATAATGTGACGATAACTTTTATATCCGTGCTCGTGGCACTGTTAGTCGGAGGGATCGAAGCGTTCAGCGTCATTGGAGATAAATTCGAACTGAGAGGTTGGTTCTGGGATTTCGTCGGCAAGTTGAGCGGTGATTTTGGGACAATGGGTTATTTCATAATTGGAATATTCGTCGTAAGCTGGATTGTCTCGACGATAATCTACAGGATTCAGAAGTACGATGAAGTGAAGGTAACAGGTGAGAAAGGCGGTTCCGGGTCGTAATATCGAAGAGTCTCTTTAAGGTTTCTTCTTCACGGTCTTAATTATACGGGCCCGGTCACCATGAAATACTTCTTTTGGAATTGAAGTGAAACATTCACAAGACTGATCAGAACAGGTACCTCAACGAGCGGTCCAATCACGGCAGCGAAAGCTTCGCCAGAATTTATTCCAAAGACTGCAATTGCAACGGCTATTGCCAGTTCGAAGTTGTTGCTCGCTGCAGTGAATGATAATGTTGCAGCTTTGCTATAATCCGCACCGGCTTTTTTTGACATCCAAAATGAAACGAAGAACATTATCAGGAAATAGAGCAGGAGCGGAACCGCTATCCTGATTACATCCATCGGTATCTGGACAATTAATCTCCCTTTCAAAGAAAACATGACAAAGATCGTAAATAGCAATGCGACCAGCGTAATCGGGCTAATCTTCGGAATGAACTTATGATAATACCAATCTTTGCCTTTAGATTTCACAAGTAAATATCGAGTTGTGATTCCTGCAAGGAAGGGAATTCCCAGATAAACAATAACGCTTTCAGCGATCTGCACAATTGTCACATCCACTTTGAATGAACTCAAGCCCATCCATTTAGGAACAATTGTCAGGAACACGTAGGCATAAAACGAATAGAACAGAATTTGGAATATCGAATTGAAAGCAACGAGGCCTGCAGCATACTCAGCATTTCCATGTGCAAGATCATTCCAGACAATCACCATGGCAATGCAGCGAGCGAGTCCGATCATTATCAATCCTGCCATGTATTCGGGATAGTCGCGCAAGAAGATTGCCGCAAGGACGAACATTACGAGCGGACCGACCAACCAATTTTGCACCATCGATAGAGAAAGTATTCTGAAATTTCTAAAGACCTTTCCGAGTTCATCGTATCTCACTTTTGCCAATGGGGGGTACATCATCAGCATTAAACCTACAGCGATCGGGATATTTGTCGTACCGCTTTGAAATTTATTCCAGAAACCGATAATTAAAGGGAAAATATATCCAGCAGTGACACCAACCACCATCACAGCAAATATCCACAAAGTCAGGAATCGATCCAGGAAAGCGAGTCGAGATTTCACCTTATACTTTCAGTCCCTTTGGACAACTCTCCGAGCCATTGCCGCACTTGTTTTTCTATTTCGTCTCTGACGGCGCGGGTGCCTGCAAGCTTATCCTCGTGACTTCCGGACAGTGCCGAAGGATCTTTGAAGCTCCAATGCAACGTCTCCTTCACACCGGGGAAGATCGGACATCTCTCGGCGTTTGATTCATCGCAGACCGTAACTACGTACTGGTATTTCCTTCCTTGTTTGAAGAAATCGAAGACGCTCTTTGTTTGATTCGATGAAATGTCAATTCCGACTTCCTTCATCGCATCGACTACGATAGGATTCAACTTTCCAGGTTCGAGGCCTGCACTCTCTGCGATAAATCTGCCGTTGCCGTATTTGTTGAGAAACGCTTCAGCCATTTGGCTTCTCGCACTGTTGTGTACACAGATGAAAAGGACCTTAGTCTCGTTCATGGATATTCATCCTTTATTTAGTTCCTGTAACGGTTATGGAGTAAAGTCCCGCGCCGCCTGAAAGTTGATGCTCGCCTTTCACTTCTGAAGTCACACTGATTTCTTTAAATCCCGCTTTCTCGATGATGGCAAGATAGTCTTTCTTTTCCAGTGCACCACTGACGCATCCGGCCCAAAGAGAAGCATCGCGTCGTTCCTCCTCACTGATCTTGCCATCAGTGACAATGTCAGAGACTGTAAACTTACCGCCGGGTTTGAGAACTCTGTGTATTTCGGAAAATGCTTTTTCCTTGTGGGGCACGAGATTGATGACGCAGTTGCTGATTACCCGATCGACTGTGCCACTATCGACCGGCAGAGATTCAATCTCACCCAGGCGGAAGTCTACATTCGGGATGTTCAGTTTATTCTTGTTTTCATTCGCCTTCTTTATCATCTCTTCGGTCATATCGACGCCGATAACTTTTCCGCTTGCCCCGACATACTTTGCTGCGATGAAGCAGTCGATTCCGGCTCCGGATCCCAGATCGAGCACCGTCATCCCTTCTTTGATGTTTGCGAACGCTGTTGGGGTTCCGCAACCGAGGCCGTAATCCGCATCCGGATTATATCCTTCAATCTGAGAATAATTCACTTCGAGAGTCGACTTGTTTCCGCAGCCGCAAGAATGCCGCGGCGTTTGAACGATGCCGGCGTACCTTTCTTTCACTTCTTCTTTGATTTCAATGTCGGTTTTCATAACAGCTCCTTTTAAAAAATTCCTCTAGTGATTAGATGAAATTTGTTGGTAACTTCATGACCTATTTCAACCGAATCCTCATGCACACCGCCATCTCGGGACAGGCATATGCGAATTCTGAGGATTTCTTCATGCTTTCGTTGTCAATGGTGGAACGGTCCACAACTTCAAAACCTTTCTTCAAAAAGAAATCCTTTGCGGTTTCAGTCAGCAAGGCGACGTTTTGAACTTTTCTTTTTCTAGCTTCGTCAAGCATGAAATCGACGATCTGTGAACCCAAACCCCGACGCTGGATACCAGGCTGAACGGCAACCGAACGAAGAAGGGCATCTGAACCGTAGAACTCGAAGCCGGCAATTCCTGCAATCCGGTTGCTTTCCTCTGCCATATAAAAAGTTGTTGTATCTTTGTCTAGACTTTCGGCGGGGAGTTTGGTTGTTTGAAGGAAAGAACGAATCACTTCCTTGTCATCGCCGACGGATTTTCTGAATTGTAATTTCATGGACTCCTCTTTTTTGTCGAGCAATTGGCATCAGCGCAACCGGATCTCAGTTCGTTGAATAGCTTATCCAAATCATCTGCAAGTTCTTCGATCGCTTCTCCATTGAGGCAATAACACGATGATGGCCCTTCCACGGTTCCTTTTATCAATCCGGCATCCTTCAATTCTTTGAGATGCTGGGAAACGGTCGCCTGCGCGAGAGGCATTATTTCTACAATTTCTCCGCAAATACAGGCGTTTCGTTCCGCAAGTGTGCGAAGTATCGCTACTCTTGCAGGATGAGAGAGAGCCTTTGCCCACCTGGAAAGTCGTATCTCTTTCGTCTTGAATTCTTCGGTTTTTGTTATCGGCATCTGAAATCCTTTATCGTAAAGATACGATAAAGATAATAAGAAGTTTCATGCTTGTCAAGAGGGTGCAATTGGTTTATCGGGCCAAAATTCATAATTTTTATGACCATGGAACTTGAATTAGGAAAGCAGCTCGTTCTCGACGAACTTTTCGATCTTACTCTTTACAAGCGGCTGCGCAATACCGCTTCGGAAGATATGAAACCGATGTTCGACGAGCTCATTCCGACGGAAAGCAAACATTTCGCTTTCTGGCAGGATTTCTTTTCGACAAAGATCGAGAAGCTCAATTTCAGGAGACGACTGAAACTCGAAGCTCTCGTTTTCGTTACCAGGATATTGGGAAATCTCGGTGTGCATCTTGTCCTCGAAGCGATCGAGGTTTACGGCGTGAGAAAGTATATCAATGTCTGGAATCTGTACAAGGGGACACCGATGGGGGATGCGGTACACAAAATCTTAGAGGACGAGTTCAAACACGAAGACGAAATTGTAACCTCGTCGATTGAAAGAAGGATCCATCCCGAGCGTGTGAGGGATATTTTTCTGGGACTAAACGACGGGCTCGTTGAAATACTGGGTGCAGTTTCAGGTTTTTTCGCCGCTCTTTCGAATATTTCTGCCGTGATGGCTGCAAGCTTTGCGGTAGCAGTCGCCGGAGCAATCTCAATGGCGGCAGGTGCGTTCGGTGCGGTGAATTCCGAAAAGGAAGTTGAGATGATCGAATCGGCAAAAAAGGAATTTCTTAAAGAAGACGGGGAAGCAGACGCCGGTAATTCATCGAACGCATTTGAGTCGGCCGTCATAGTCGGCATTTCCTATTTCTTCGGTGCACTTGTCCCGATGCTTCCGATTATTCTAGGTGCGCGAAATATTTTCTGGCCGCTCGGGATCGCAATGGTGGTCATGGTCTTTATTTCAACCGTGATTGCTTTTCTATCCGGAATGAAAATGTCGAAGAGAATTGTCACTAATCTTGTGATACTTCTGATCGCTGTCGGGGTTACTTATGTCGTCGGCATTCTTGTAAGATCGATTTTCGGGATGAATATTTAGGCGGGCACGATCTCATCGGAGCTTTTGTTAAAGAGCCCGGACAGGGATCGCCTTGTGTTCGAGTTTCACCTTATCTAACTTAAACGGCCATGCTGCAATATTTTGTTGATTTTCTCAAGATTTCGCTGCCGATTCTTTATCTTTTCACCATTTTTCTCTACGGGCTGGCATTTTTCCTGGATGAGCAGTTCGGCATTCGAAACAGGACAAGATTTCTCATCGGAACTCTTGTCGTCCATTTTATATATATAATTGGCCACACACTCCTCACGGAACATCCGCCGGTCACTTCGGTTTTCGAAATCATGACGGTCGTCTCGTTTACCATAGGAGTAGCCTATGTCTATATAGAAACGAGGTCGCGGGTCAAAGACACGGGAATGTTTATACTTGCACTCGCGTTTTTATTTGAAGTTGTGTCGGCGGCATTCATGAGAGATTATGTTCAATTGAAACCGGTTCTGAAATCGAGTGTCCTCGGTTTGCACGTTGCCAGCGCGATGTTAGGTTACAGCGCGCTCGCAATTTCTGCAGTCTACGGCGGATTATATCTGATGATGTACCATGAAATCAGGTCGAGTAAGTTTGGAATCATTTACAGGAAACTTCCGGACCTGCAGACACTCGAGAAACTCAGTTACAGGTCGATATTTTTGGGATTCATTTTTCTTTCAATCGTCATCTTGATAGGGTACGTCTGGCTGCCGAAGACGATCGATGATTTTTCTTATTCCGACCCGAAATTGGTCATCACAGATTTTGTCTGGATAATTTATTTTGCCGCACTTCTCTTTCGCAGGGTGATGCGGTGGACCGGTCGCACGGTCATGATCGTGTCGATGGTGGGATTTGTGCTGACAGTCGCATCGCTGGTTGTGGTCAACGTGATGCATAGTTTTCACAATTTTAGATAGAAAATAATGTTGAAATTAACTGCGGTTTCGATAAACCATCGAACCGCAAATGTGGAAGCACGAGAAAAAATATTCTATTCTCCGGAAGAAATAAGGGGAATCTCTGAAGAAATAAAATCCGTATCCCGCGAGTCGCTCATTGTCTCGACGTGCAATCGTACAGAGCTCTATCTTCTTCCTTCTGCTGAACCTCAAACTCACGTCGACCTGTACAGGTTCGTGCGGGCAGGGAAAAGACTTGGTGATGATGAGGTTCGAGCCGATTACGAAACATTCGAGGGATTCGAAGCGATACGACATCTTTTCTCCGTCGCCAGCGGGATCGATTCACTTATGTTGGGTGACATCCAGATCCTGGGTCAAGTAAAAGAAGCGTATAACACCGGGGTCGAACTAGGCATGGTCGGGACGATCATGCACCATGCGGCTCAAGCGGCGCTCAAGGCCGGGAAGCGAGCGAAGTCGGAAACGAAAGTTTCGGAGGGAGCGATTTCCGTAAGCTACGCGGCTGTCGAACTAGCCGAGAAAATATTTGGGAATTTAAAAGGCAGGACCGCGATGTTGATCGGTGCAGGCGAGACAGCCGAGCTTGCGGCAAAAGACCTGAAGCCGAAGGATATCGGAAAACTCTACATCGCAAACCGTACTATCGAACGTGCCAAGAATCTTACCGAGGAGATCGGTATTGGTGAGGCAATTCCCCTGGATGCCATTACACAAGAATTGGCCGAATGTGATATTGTCATTTCGAGTGTCGGAGGTTCGGAATATATAATGACACGCGAGATGGTCGCAGCAGCCATGAAAGGACGTGAAGACGATCCGCTTCTCGTGATCGATATCGGCGTGCCCCGCAACGTCGATCCGGCGGCAAGAAAAATCTCCAATGTTTTCCTGAACGACATAGATTCCCTCAATCTCATCGTCGAGAAGAATATGGAGATGCGTCGCTCGGAGATCCCCGCTGTGAGGAGAATCGTAGACGAGGAACTAAACGATTTCATAAAGTGGTACAATTCTCTCGAAGTCGGCCCGACAATAAAGAGACTTCGCGATAAGATTGAGCAGATCAGGATTGAGGAAATCAAGCGTTACAAGAACAAGATGACGGGACAGGAAGCCGAAATTGTAGAAGAAATAACCCGTTCCCTTGTGAATAAAATTCTGCATGAACCATTCACGAATTTGAAAAATGCGGAGAACGGGATTTCGCTCGTCGACCGCGTGAAACTGATTAAGACTTTGTTCGGACTCGCTGAAGAAGCCCACAAGGATGAAAATGAAAACAGTTCATCCTGAGCAGAGCCGAAGCATCAAAATCGGTACCCGCGGCAGTCAGCTCGCGCTTTATCAGGCAAATCTCGTCGCGGAGTTTTTGCGTAAGAGTCATCCGCAGACTGAGATTGAAATTGTTACGATCAAGACAACGGGAGACAAAATTCTCGATTCACCGCTGTCGAAGATCGGGGATAAAGGACTTTTCACGAGAGAGATCGAGAAGGCGATTCTCGATAGCGAGATAGATTGTGCCGTACATAGTTTGAAAGATCTGCCGACGCAGTTGCCAGATGGCCTGAGGATGATTGCCTTCGGTGAACGCGAGGATGTCCGCGATGCACTCATTGCCCAGGACGGCATGAAGCTTCTCGAGCTTCCCAAAGGTTCGACGGTAGCTACGGGAAGCTTGAGACGCCGTTCGCAGCTTCTTCATTTGAGAAGCGACCTGAATCTTGTCGACATCCGCGGAAATCTGAACACCCGTCTCCGCAAGCTTGAGAGCGAAGGATTTGCAGGGATGTTCCTTGCATACGCGGGCGTCAAGAGACTTGGAATGACGGACAAGGTGACGGAGATTCTTGAACCTGAAATGTTCCTTCCTGCAGTCGGGCAGGGGATTATCGCCGTCGAAGCACGCGAGGATAATGAACATGTTCATGATTTCCTTTCCGCCTTCAACGACGCGAACTCCGAATTGTCCGCGGTAGCAGAGCGGGCATTCCTTCGACGTCTTGAGGGGGGCTGTCAGGTGCCGATTGGAGTATACACCTCCTTCGGGGAGAACAAATTGACCGGTATGGTTGCATCGCTCGACGGTGAAAATTTAATTAAAGATCACGTCGGGTTTGACAAAAATCAGCCCGAAAAATGTGGAGTGGATCTCGCCGAAAGATTGATTTCTCTAGGCGCGGACAAAATATTGGATGAAATAAGAGCGTCGTCAAACTAATCGCGGAGAAATAATTTATTTGATATGGTGAAGCCGGAAGAATTGCCGCTTTTGAACAAACGGATCGTGGTAACGCGCGCCGAGGATCAGTCCGAAGAGATCGTTGGGATGCTGAAGAAGGCAGGTGCAACAGTTATTCAAGTTCCGACGATAAAAATTGTCCCGGCTGATTTGTCCTCCGAGGATCAGTCATTCATTTCGTCGTTCTGCGAATATGATGCTATAATATTTCCCTCTGCGAACGCAGTGAGAAGTTTCTTTGCCAAAGTCAATCACAACCCGAGCTCGAAAGTCAAGCCGCACATCATCACGATCGGCAAAAAAACTGGCGAAGCAGTCAAAGAGTTTGGCATCACTCCCGACTTTATCCCGGGCAAATTTACGTCGCAAGATTTGATGAAGTCTCTGGCATATTTTAAATGGAAAGCAAAGAGGGTTTTGATACCTGTCGGAAATTTGTCCAACAATGAGCTTGCTGATTTCATGAGGTCCAACGGCGCCTTCGTGGATCAAGTGGTCGTATATAATACTCTGCCAAACAATTCAATTGAGGATAAGATAAAATCCGAGATTGGATCAGGGCAATTCGACCTGGTGGTCTTCTACAGCCCGTCGCAAGCAAAAAATTTTATCGACATATTCGGCATCGACATCTTGAAGAAAAAGCAAATCGCAACTATAGGTCCGACGACGAGAAAAGCTGTGGAGCACTACGGCCTCGAAGTCGCAATTATGCCTGATAATTCAACCACTGAAAACCTGGTCGCCAGCTTGTTAGAATATGAAAAAACTTGATAACGATTTAATCCTGAGAGTCCTTCGCGGCGAGCCGGTCGAACGAACTCCGATCTGGATCATGCGTCAGGCCGGCAGGTATTTACCGGAATATATGAGGGTTCGAGCGCACCATGATTTTCTAACCCTGTGCAAAACGCCTGAGCTTTCCGCGGAAGTGACGATTCAGCCTGTCGATATCATAGGCGTTGATGCTGCAATAATCTTCTCGGATATCCTTTTGCTTCCGGAGGCGATGGGAATGAATCTTATCGTCGAAGAGGGAAAGGGCGGGCCGCGATTCACGAACCCTATCAAAAGCAGGAATGAAATCTCAACGATTCACGATGTGGACTGTGTGAGCCAGATGAAGTTCCTTGCAGATGCAATCCAGATAACGGTTGCACGGCTTAACGGCAGAGTTCCACTCATCGGTTTCTGCGGTTCGCCCTGGACAATGCTTGCATACATGGTTGAAGGAAGAGGTGGAGAATTCGTTCACGCGCGGGCGATGCTTTACGACGACCCTTCGACGGCTCACCAGCTTCTTGAAATACTGACGAGGAATTGCATCTCATATTTGAGAATGCAGGTCGAAGCCGGTGCAAACCTGGCTCAAATCTTCGATACGTGGGCAGGAATATTGACGCCGCCGCTCTATGAGGAGTTCTCGCTTCGTTATATTCGCGAGATTGTCGATGTACTCCGGAAAGAAATTCCCATTATCGTATTTTCAAAAGGAGCAAATCTGTCTCTCGAAAAAATCGGTGCGATGGAAGCGTCGGCCGTCGGTGTCGACTGGACGATACCTATAAACGAAGCAGGAAGGAAGATCAGAGGAGTCATTCAAGGAAATCTCGACCCTGCTGTTCTGTTTTCAAGTCCTGAAGTCATTGCGACTGAGGCTGAGAAAATACTGCGAAGCGTACCCAAAGCGAAGCATATTTTTAATCTCGGCCATGGAATATTGCCGAGCACCCCGATGGACAATGTCAAGAGTCTTGTCGACTTTGTGAAATCTTGGAGAGTCGATTGATGGCAGAAAGAGTCGGTGTAGTTTTGTTCAATCTCGGTGGGCCGCTTTCCCTGGATGATGTCGAAGAATTTCTTTTCAACCTCTTCATGGATCCGTACATAATTGAGATACCTCTGAGAGGTTTCTTGCGAAGAGGATTGGTCCGGTTTATCGCGAAAAGGCGTGCAGAAAAGACCGCTTATTATTATAAAATCATGGGAGGAAAATCTCCGCAGTATGAATTGACCATGAAGCAGGCCGCCGCACTCGAAAGGGTGCTGGGCGAGAAACTTAATGCGAAAGTGTATGTAGGGATGAGATATTTCAAACCGACAATCAGGGAGACTTATGAAGCGCTCTTGAAGGACGATATCGAGAATGTAATTTTGCTCCCTCTTTATCCACATTATTCACGCACGACGACTCTGTCGAGTTTTGCTGAATGGAATAAGGCCGCGAAGAATCTGAAGGGAAGAATGAAAGTTCTTCAGATTGAAAGCTATCACGATTATCCTCTTTATATCGATGCCGTAGCTGATCGGATCAGCGAGGGTCTTTCAAGATTTCTGGGCGGCGTTCGGAAAACCGTGTATATTCTGTTCAGTGCCCATGGTGTTCCTGAAAGAATCATAAGACGGGGTGATCCGTATCAGCGCCAGATAATTGAGACTGTCGATCTCGTTTCAACAAAATTTCCGAATCCGCATTCTCTAGCTTATCAAAGCCGTGTCGGACCTATCAAGTGGCTCGGACCTCCGACTCTCGACGAAATAAAAAGACTAGCAGCGAATGAAGTCAAGAATTTATTGGTTGTCCCGATAAGTTTTGTCAGCGAGCACTCAGAGACTCTATATGAGGTGAACCATCTTTTCCGGAACGAGGCGAGGCAAGCAGGCATTGACCACTTTGAAATGATGCCTGCACTCAACGACTCCCCGAAATTCATCGAAGCTTTGTCTCGGCTTGTGGTCAACAGGGCTGGAGAATTCAACCTTCGAGAACAGAGCGTTCAGCGAAAATGAAAGTTGCAGTCGTCGGAGCGGGAATTTCGGGACTCTCTACGGCCCATTTCCTGAGAAAGGGTGGAGCCGACGTGGTGATGTTGGAAAAAAATAACTATCCGGGCGGCACAATAGGATCGAGAGTCGTGGACGGCTACTTGGTTGAAAACGGACCAAATAGCACATCCGAGACAAATCTCATCATCGACGAATTGCTGAATGATCTGGGCATCCAAGATGAAAAAGTTTATGCGGATGAAAATGCCAGATATCGCTTCATCCTGCGCAATGGAAGGCTTCATGCGCTTCCTTCAGGAATCGGCTCATTCATCACGACCAAATTGTGGACTGTCGGTGGGAAGGTCAGGCTCTTCGGCGAACCGTTTGTCGGGCGTGCGAACCATGAAGAGTCTATAGCGGATTTTGTGACCCGACGTCTGGGCGCGGAGTTCCTCGACTATGCCATCAACCCGTTCGTGGCGGGAGTTTATGCCGGCAATCCATCGGAGCTGAGTGTGCGGGCGGCGTTTCCCAAATTGTACGCTCTCGAAGAAAAGTACGGCGGCTTGCTTAAAGGAACTATCAAAGGCGCGGGGGAAAGAAGAAGACGCTCCGAGAAAGCAAAAGTGTCGGCGAAACTCTTCGCATTCAAAAGCGGAATGGGGATTTTGCCGACGACGATTGCACGTAAATTTGAGGGCGCGGTCTGTTATAACACGTCGGTGGTAGAAGCGAAATCGGAAGGCAGAAAATTCATCATACGTTTTTCGGCAGATGGGAAGACGGATTCGGGAAATTTTGATTCGGTGGTGCTTTCCACGCCTTCGTTCGCTGCTGCCGAGATTGTGAAATCATGGCTGCCTGCCCTATCGGGTGAGCTGGCTAAAATAAAATATCCGCCGGTTGCAGTCGCGGTTCTTGGCTATGGAAAGGAACAGGTAAAAACTGATTTGCGCGGATTCGGTTTTCTTGTCCCTGAAATTGAGAATAGAAAGATTCTCGGAACAATCTGGAGCTCGAGCATTTTTCCAAACCGTGCACCGGACGGCTTCGTCGAGTTCACAACGTTTGTCGGTGGATCTCGCCAGCCGAAAGTGATAAGATCATCGCCGGAAGAAATCGCGAAGATCGCTCATGAGGAAAATTCCGCATTGATGAAAATCGAAGGCATGCCGGCATTTCAGTCGGTTTCTAAATGGGAGAAAGCCATTCCGCAATACAATATCGGCCACCTTTCTATCATGGATGCCGTAAGCCATGTTGAAAGCCTCCATAAAGGATTTTATATTTGCAGTAATTATAGGGACGGCATTTCGGTGGCCGACTGTATCGCAAATGGAAAGAAGACAGCCGAAGCAATTTTGGCAGGAGTGAAATGAGATGATTACGATGGCCGAATATCAAAAGAAGACTGGATTCCCGACCGTAAGGATGCGCCGGTTGAGAATGACAGAAACAATGCGTGAAATGGTCCGCGAGACGGTGCTTCAACCTTCCGATTTTATTTATCCGATGTTCGTTATTCCCGGCAAAAAAGTCAGACACGAGATTTCTTCGATGCCGAACGTCTTCCAGCTTTCTGTCGACGAACTCGTACGCGAATGCGAGGGAGTTTTGAAATCGGGAGTGAAATCGGTGATACTCTTCGGAATTCCATCGCATAAGGATGAGTACGGCTCGGAAGCATACGACGAAAACGGAATTGTCCAGCAGGCAATTCGCGAATTGAAGAAAACACTGCCTGATCTGTTCATCATCACCGATGTCTGCTTGTGTGAGTACACATCGCATGGGCATTGCGGCATATTGAAGGAAATCGGACCGGGCCAGGTGGAGATATTGAATGACGAAACCCTCGAGCTTCTTGCGAAAGAATCGTTGACACATGTGCAGGCAGGCGCCGACATGGTCGCTCCTAGCGACATGATGGACGGAAGAGTCGAGGCGATAAGGAATTTGCTCGACGAAAACGGTTTTCCTTCCACGCCGATAATGAGCTACGCAGCGAAGTACGCTTCGGGTTTCTACGGGCCTTTCCGTGAGGCTGCAGAATCGACGCCGAAGTTTGGAGACCGCAAGAGTCACCAGATGGATCCGGCGAATACGAACGAGGCGGTTCGCGAGGTTGCGCTCGATATTAATGAAGGTGCCGACATTGTCATGGTGAAACCTGCACTGGCGTATCTTGATGTGATATATCGTGTCAAAAATGAATTCAAGATGCCAACCGCCGCTTACCAGGTCAGCGGTGAATACTCGATGATAAAAGCTGCGGCAAAAAACGGCTGGCTCGACGAGCAGAGAATCATGATAGAAACACTGACTGCCATCAAGCGGGCAGGCGCAGATTTGATACTGACCTACTACGCTGTTGATGCGGCGAAACTGTTGAAGAAATAGCCTCTTACGCCTTGCCCGGGTTTCAATCTTCCCAAGTTTTCTGACGATATGCAAAAAGTTTTCGTCACGGGTGCTAACGGGTTAATCGGCTCGAATCTTTGTCACAGGCTGACGGGGCTCGGATACGAAGTCGTTGCCTTGGTTCGTCGGGAATCGAACCTCCTTGGATTGAGAGATTTTTCCGGGAAAACCGTATATGGAAGCATTCTCGATCAAGAGAGTCTCTCGAAGTCGATGGACGGAGCGGAGTTTGTATTTCACGCGGCCGGTCTGGTTACATTTGACAACAGGCGGCGCGAAGAATTATTTCGCGTGAATGTTGAAGGGACTCGGAATGTGATGAATGCTGCCCTTAAAGTTGGCGTAAAGAAAGTGGTACATACGAGTTCGGTCGCCGCCATCGGTGTTCCTTCTGCCGGTGATATCGCAGACGAGACGGTGATTTACAACAGGGAAAAATACAATGTCGCATACAGCGACAGCAAGCATTTTGGAGAAGTCGAGGTTGAAAAGGCGATCCAACGCGGATTGAATGCCGTCATCGTGAATCCGGCGTCTATCGTAGGACAACGCGACGTTTATTCGCATTTCGGAATCCTCCTGCGAGTGTTGAAAGGAAAAAAGGTCGTCCCTTATGTGAGCGGCGGAATGTGTGTCGTTGGTATAGATGACGTTGTCGAGGGAGAGATCGCTGCTTTGAAATGCGGACGGATCGGAGAGAAGTACATTCTCGGAAGCGAAAATATTTCTTTCAAAGACCTCTTCGAGAAGATTGGAGAAGTTGTTGGCTCCGCCGAGCCGAACGTTCGACTTCCAATTTGGATGGCAAAAGCGGCCGCGTCGCTGCTCGAACTCTTATCGAGCGTGACGGGTAAACCGCCGGTTCTGACGAAAGCTCATGTTGTCAGTGCCACTCTCCCGCATTATTTCTCGTCTGAAAATGCAAAACGAGAACTCGGCTTCCAGCCGCATCCCATCATGGATGCGATTAAAAAGGCTTACGATTGGTACGTTGAAAATAATTTGATTTGATTCAAACTAGTCCCACTGAGATTTCAATTTTTTATGATGCTAATTCCAATGTGAGGTTTTGATGAAAAAATTGAATACCGCGAAAAGCGCAAAACTTTTTTCTGAGGCAAAAAAGTATTTGCCGGGCGGAGTGAACTCCCCCGTCAGAGCTTTCAAGTCCGTCGGGCGTGATCCGCTTTTCATCAGCAAAGCCAAGGGGCAATACGTTTATGATGTCGACGGAAATAAGTTCTTAGACTTTGTCGGCTCATGGGGGCCGATGATTTTAGGTCACGCCCATCCAAAGGTAGTCGCCGCGATCAAGAATGCCGCCGCAAACGGGACTAGTTTTGGGGCGCCGACGCTTTATGAAGTCGAGATGGCGAAACTCGTATGCAAGATGATGCCGTCCGTCGAAGTCGTAAGAATGGTAAACAGCGGTACCGAGGCCACGATGAGCGCTGTGAGGGTGGCGCGAGCTTTCACGAACCGCGACAAGATCATAAAGTTTGCCGGATGCTATCATGGGCACTTCGACAGCTTTCTAATCAAAGCCGGCTCGGGGGCAACAACATTCGGCATTCCTGACTCGCCGGGAGTTCCGAAAGAATTGGCTGCGGAGACTCTTGTCGCAGAGTTCAACGATATCACATCTGTCGTAAGGCTTTTCAACGACAACAGGAATGAGATCGCGGCTGTGATAGTGGAGCCGGTTGTTGGCAACATGGGTGTGGTGATCCCTGAAAACAACTTTTTGAATCAGCTCCTGGAGATAGCTCACACAAATGGCGCGCTTTTCATCCTCGATGAAGTGATGACAGGTTTTCGGCTTGCTCCAGGTGGTGCACAGGAGATTTACGGAGTCAAGCCGGACCTTACAACTTTCGGAAAAATTATCGGCGGTGGACTTCCGGTCGGAGCTTATGGTGGTCGGGAAGAAATTATGCGCATGATTTCGCCTGACGGGCCGGTCTATCAGGCAGGAACACTTTCCGGAAATCCTCTTGCGATGGCGGCGGGGATTGCCCAGCTGAAGATTTTGAACGCGCAAAAGAGTCTATACAGGAAACTAGAGAAGATGGGAAAGTTTCTTGAGGATGGAATAAACGACAATCTGAAAAAGCTCGGACTGAATTACAGGTTTAACCGGGCGGGCTCAATGTTTACTCTGTTTTTTTCAACGGAAGAAGTCCGCAATTTTTCATCTGCACTGAAGAGCGATACGAAAAAATTTGCAGGTTATTTTAACGAGATGCTGAAGCGCGGGGTTTATCTTCCACCTTCACAGTTTGAAGCGGCGTTCATTTCGGCCGCGCACACTGATAAGGATATAGAAAAGACAATTGCGGCGAACCACGAGGCACTGAAAGTAGTAGGATGAATTTTTTTCCTGAGATGGACTTACTTCGCAGGAATCTGATCTTGGTTCTGCTGAGCTCCGCTTGGAGTTGTCTGGGTTTTCTTCCGCCTGTACAGGATCCCAAACGGAACTATGATGAGATATCCGATACAAAGAAGAATCGGTACTAAGTTGAGCGGGATGAATCCGTAGACGGTATTATTGTTGGCAAGGATTACGTATGACAAGATGATCAAAAGTGCGCCGCCGACGATGATTTTGTAGTTGATGGGTTTCAGCGGCATCTCTGCAGGAGTTTTTGCCTTCCGCTGTTTATCGACTCGTTTTGTCCTCGTTATTGCTCTTGCCATCTTCAGTTCTTTCCTTTTTGTCGTATTAATATAAAATCAAAATGGGGTTTAATTCAACTGCCGCGCTCGGCCTGATTGTGAACCGAATGGGCCGTGACCTTCCGAGATGGATTGAAACTCTGAAAGTTCGTTTTTACTATAATGGAGTCGGTGCCTGAGCTTTTTACCTCCCGAGCGGTATGCAAATAATTTTGAATGCTTATTAGGATTTAAGCTAAATAGCGCCGATGAATTTTATGTGATGCAATGCTAAAGCACCTGTCCCAACAAATTATTATCTCGCTTACGATCATCGTTATGGTTGTCTCCGGTATCTCGGGATACGTGAGCCTCAGGAATCGCGAGAGAGAAATTCTACAGACGATGATCTCAGGTGTCGACCAGCTTTCAAAGGGAATTACGAGTGCTGTGTGGCACGCGATGCTCGCCGATGATCGGGCAGCCGCGTATGAAGTCATGAAAACCGTTGCTTCGAAGCAGGGGATCAGCCGAATCAGGATTTTCAACAAAGAAGGCACCGTGATGTTCTCGACAAAAGTCGAAGACGCAAGTCAAGTGGATAAAAATGCCGAGGCTTGTGTAATGTGCCACTCGCCCATGCGGCAGCCTCTCGTCAATATAGATGCTTCCTCGCGCTCACGCGTTTTCACTTTGCCGGACGGTAGCCGCCAGCTTGCGATGATCACGCCGATTTACAACGAGCCGTCTTGCAGCGACGCGGATTGCCACGCTCATCCTCGATCGACCAACGTTCTCGGCGTACTTGACGTCGCCCTCGATTTGAAACTGCTCGACCATGAACTTCAGTCGGCAAAAAACGAGGTGTATGTCGTAACGGGAATTCAAATTTTGCTGATCGGACTTTTCATCATTTTCTTCACGCGGCGATTTGTAGATAGACCAATTCGCAAGTTAATTGCCGGGACGAAAGCAGTGAGTCGGATGCAGCTCGACCACGTAGTCGAGATAAATTCGAGCCAGGAACTGGGAGAGCTCGCTCATGCGTTCAATTTGATGAGTGAGAGGCTCGACAAGGCGATGGCAGAATTGAATCAAGCCGCGCAGGATCTCGAGATAAAGGTGAAGGAGCGAACGAAGCAGCTTGAGGCGGCACACCAGAAACTTCTCCAGAGCGATCGCCTCGCTTCCCTGGGTCAACTTTCGGCCACCGTGGCACATGAAATCAATAATCCTCTTTTCGGGGTGCTGAACCTGGCTGCACTTTTGGAGAGAATCGTGAAGGAGGATGGAATTCCGTTAGAGCGAGTGCCTGAGTTCAAAAAGTATTTGGGGCAAATCATAAACGAGACGAGTCGCGTCGGGAGAATAGTTTCGGACTTGCTTGCCTTCTCGAGAAGATCAAAGCCGCAAACCGCCTATGTCGATCTGAACGCAGTGATAAGCACGACGCTCATGATTCTGAGTCACAGACTCAAGCTTGGAAACGTGGAGTTGAAGCTTCAATTGCAGGATGATCTGCCAAGGATCGAGTGCGACGGCTCCCAGATGCAGCAGGTCGTAATAAATCTTGTCATGAACGGAGCGGAGGCGTGTCAGAACAAGGGACAAGGAACAGTCGCAATCACCACTGCTCAGGAGAAGGACTTCATTGTCTTGGAGATTTCCGATGATGGCGACGGGATTCCATCCGAAATCATGTCGAAAATTTTCGACCCTTTTTTCACGACAAAGGGAGAAGGAAAAGGAGTCGGACTCGGATTGTCGGTCGTGTATGGGATCGTTGATGCGCATGGTGGAGATATTGCTGTTGACAGTAAAGTCGGAGAAGGAACGACGTTCAAGGTAACCCTGCCAATAAAGAAGACAGATGTCGCAGCAAAACAAAAAGTTTAGAAGGATACAGATGGAATGTGGACGGTGATGGCAAAAGAAGTCTCTTGGAGTCACAAATGAAGATGAAGTGGGAAATACTGGTCGTCGACGATGAAGAAATAATGAGGGAATCTCTCATGGCATGGCTTCGCGAAGACGGCTACGCGGTTGACTCTGCCGCCTCCGGGAAAATTGCCCTGGAGAAATCGAAGGAAAAAGACTACGCAATTTATTTCATAGATTTGAAAATGCCCGGCGGAATGGACGGCATCGAAACGATGATGGAGGTAAAAAAGATTCATCCGGATGCGCCGATAATCATCATTACTGCCTATGCGACGGTGGACACGGCGATCACCGCCATGAAAGAAGGCGCGCAGGAATACATCGTTAAGCCGTGTAATCCTAAAGAGATCTCGATTCTTGTCGAGCGGATCATAAAGGTGAAGAACCTGCAGCGCGAGAACATGATCCTGAGGAAGAAGCTGACGAAAGAGTACAATTTTCATGACATCATCAGCAAGAACCAAAAGATGCAGGACATCTTCCAGCTCATACGGGAAGTTGCGAGCCTGAAAAGCACTGTCCTTATCCAGGGAGAAAGCGGTACCGGCAAAGAACTAATCGCTCGCGCAATTCATTATTCTGGTGAGCGTGCGTCGAAACCATTCGTTTGCGTCTCGTGCGCGGCGCTTGCCGAGACTCTGCTCGAATCTGAATTGTTCGGACATGAGAAAGGTGCATTCACCGGTGCAGTTTCGCAGAAAAAGGGAAAATTTGAGCTGGCGGGCGGCGGCACGATCTTCCTCGATGAGATCGGAGACATTTCGCAGAAACTGCAGATGGATCTGCTGCGGGTGCTGCAGGAGAAAACCTTTTACCGTGTCGGCGGGACGGACGAGCTGAGCGTCGACGTGCGGGTGATCGCTGCCACGAACCGCAACCTCGACGAGTCGGTGAAGTCGGAAAAATTCCGCGACGATTTGTTCTATCGTCTGAACGTGATCAACATCCGCATACCTCCGCTTCGCGAGCGGCGGGAAGACATTCCGCTTCTCGTGAAGAGCTTTATCGAACGGCTGTCACACGAGCTTGGGAAAGAGATTGAGGACATTGCCGAGTCCGGTTTGAAGCTTCTCATGGATTACGATTGGGCGGGAAATGTCCGCGAATTGGAAAACGCCGTCGAGCGTGCCATGGTAACATGCAAGAACAAAGTCCTGACGGAAGAAGATTTCGGCTTCATTGAGCTCAACGGCTGGCGCAGGAAGAATTGGAGCATGCCGGACAACATGGCGCTTGACGATGTCGAAAAGCAGGTGATAGAGGCAACGATAAAGAGAACTGATGGAAACATAAAGGAAGCGGCATCGATCCTGGGAATTGACAGGTCGACGCTTTATGAGAAGATCAAGAAATATCAGATAGAGCGGTGACGACGATGTCCCGAGCGATTTCTTTCTAGTAAATTGAGGCCTTAATTACCGCTTTCTTAACGGATTCATCTTTGAGAACACGAAGACCGGGCTTGTGGGCATCCTCCGGGAAAAACAAACAAAAATAATTTTTGGGGACAAATAGCCTGCTGTGCTCCCACGAGTCGTCTTCATAAAATGTTATGTCCTTTTCCTCGTTGTATCCATCTTTGGACTTGAGAGAAGGAGCGGGTGAATAGCCCATGATCTCCTGCCCGTCCAGGACAATCTGGATATCGATATACTTCCTATGCGACTCCCATTTTTTCTCGGCATCCGCCTTAGTCAGGTATTCCTGGATGAGTATGAAAGCGGAGTCCCCTGCGATCGGGTATTTGCCGACGGCCAAAGAAAAAATATTTGTGGTGTTGAGGTAATCGCATATTTCTTTTGAGTGCGGAATGATCTGCTGATACTTATTCAAGTTTTCTAGAGAGTCGGAAATCATTTTCTATTTTCCTTGTTAAAACAATTTATGACAAAGCGAAGCGCCATTTTTTCCGCGATTAGCTGCGTGCGGCATTACCTATTTATGATTGTATAATCTCTATTTATCCGCGACCACAGCTGCTGGAGGTCCGGTGAGAACATCTGCGACAATCAAGGTCAGGTCATCATCAAGATATCGCGTTCCTGACCTGCCGGACCATTTGATAACCTGCTCCACGATTTGGCCGGCACAGCATTCCGGCGAATCATTGGAATGCGCTTTTATGACGGCCTCCATGCGGTCGTCTCCGTAGAATTCACCGTTTTTGCTTTTCGTTTCAATGATACCATCGGTATAAAGGACTAACCGATCTCCCTTCGCAAGAGTCAACTCTTCATTTTCGTACACAAAATTCTGAAACGGACCTAAGACCGTGCCCGCGCGAGTGAGCCTGATAATTTCATGGTTCGACCTTCTCTGCAAGAATGGAGGCGGATGCCCCGCGGTGGAATAACGTAGTATTTCATTCCTGAAATCAATGAATAACGAACAAGCTGTAACAAAGGAGGTTTCAATTTTTCCTTGAAGAATACGGTTTATCTCCGTCAATACATGCGCCGGGTCGGAAATGTATTGGACCTGCGATGCAAAACAAATCTTCAGCATCGAACCGATCAACGCAGCGCCGACACCATGGCCTGATACGTCGGCAATCAGTATACCAGCACCGGTTTCATCTTTTGTCTGGACGTCATAAAAATCTCCTGCGACCATGGACATCGGCACATATCTAGCTGCAATATCGATGCCTCTTGGGAAATCTATGCGTGCCGGAAGGTTTGACTCCTGGATCCTCCGGGCAATCTCAATTTCCTGCTCAATGGAGTGCAGCTTTCGTTCGTTGACAAGGAAATGATGTACTGCGACAAATCCCAATCCGACAAAGAGCACGGCGAAACCGGGCTGCTCCAGCCGAAATCCCCATGATAAAATGCCCATGCTGAGAAGCTGATCGATGAGCATAAAAAAGAGAGTGGTCAGAAATACGACTTGTAAAATCCGCAGCTCGGTATCACGCCGCCTCCGGGAAAGGAGAACATTCGCAATCCATACGGCCGCCCAGCCAACAGCAAGGGGCCGGTAGATCGCGACGTCCGTCAGCGGCCCGGGCAGAAAAAGGTCGTATGCAACGGCGGCGACGGCATAGACGATCGTTGAGCGGAATACCCAGGTCATCGAGTTGTAAATTCCGCGCCCGAATACGTTGACCAGAAAGGCCGATAACGGGATCACGAGTGCATAGGTGAGCAGCCCGTGGAAATACGGGAATGTGAAGGGAGAACCGACCAGCGATCTCATAGTGGATGTCTCGACCATCCTTCGCAACCCGTATAAAAATGTGAAGAGCCCGAAGTTCAGGAGGGTGAAGTCCCTGTTCTTCAGCCGGAAGATTGAAATCACGGACGCGAGCGCCCCGGCGGCGCAAACAAGGAGCCCGGTTGAGATATCGACAAATTCAGACTGCAGAGTATTCACTGTTTTGGCCCATGCTTGCGAGGAGATAAGTAAGTTGCATGTTTGCAGCCAGCAACTTTAGAAATGAATTTTTTCCCATCTGCAGCATGTCGTACGCAATATTGTTTCTTTATCCTTTGTCTGCAGTGCATATTTAACTCCCCAAATTATTTCCATCCTTCATGAAAAACAAACGGGATTTGCCTTCGGTTAAAACTCAGCAACACTCCGATCTGATCTTGACGGGGCGGCCTGCCTATGATTCGAGAAACATTTCCCCCAGCACCTTGTCCCAATCGGCTTCGAGATAATTTTTCGACAAGTCATTCTCCAATTCACCGCCGTCGGCGAAGATGATTCCGACTTTCTCTATTGTGAGCAACGTTTCAAGCCGTTCCACTTCGTGCATGATCCACGGACCGATCTCCGAACCTTTGAGGAGGTGTCGCAGGTCTATTCCGTTTTGCGGTTTCACTCCAATGTAGAAACCGTTTTCTCCATTTCCAGTCGATATTACTTTTCCTTCTACCGGCGACAGAACCCGAACCCTTGTGCCGCCCTTCTCGAAGAACCACCCGGTTCCGTTCACTTCGAGTTTGGTTCCGACTTTTGGGAACTCGATAATGTCCGGCGTGCCGATAATTTTGCTTGCGAAATCGTCAAGCCCGACTGTCAGTGTGCCATCATGCTCTTTTTTTACCCATGTGTGTCCGCGATGATACAGTCGGTCCGCCGGCATGTTCAGTCCCAAAATGGAGCTGTTCCTGATTTCTCTCTTGTGTCCGTTTGGAATGGCCTTTTCCAAAAGAAGCCCTGGGTGCAACTCGCAGACTCGGCAGTCAAATGCATTCGGGCAAATTCGTTTCTCCAGTTCTCCACTTATGACATGGCGGCAGACTTTCGCAGGCGCAGGTAGCTCGGAGAAGTCCTCGTACCATGATATAGACGCAAAGTCCCGGCTCCCTCCGATATTTTTTATCGCGCGTCTTGCGGCGATTATGAGCGTCGAGAATATGACGGTGACGACCGAATAAAATATTCCGAGAAAAATCAAGTTCCCGGTCTGCCATTTGAATCCGAAAACCCAAGGAAACATTTTTCAAACCTCCACAAAAAGGAAATTGACTGTCATTGCTGAGACTGCCCTTTGGCATCGCTCCTCGCAATGACGGTCCGATTCTGATAATTTTTTATTCGTAGCTCGTCTCCCTCTCTTGCGGAAATAGCTTCAGGTATCTGAACGAGAACGAGTAAGTTAAAACTCCGTATGCAATAACAAAAAGAAACGTCGCTATTTCCTGCCAGCTTGGTGTGTAGAGCATGAACTTGTCGAAAGGCAGCGTCGGCACGGCGAGAGTCTGTATCGTCATGACAAACCTGTTGAGAAGAATCCCGCAGCAGACCGAGCCTGCGTTCAGAACGAGCCAGCCGGGATTCAATTTCTTGTTCCCGAAAATAAAAACAAGTGCGGGTATCAAACCGAAAACAATTATCTCTGCAAACAAGACCCATATGCTGAACGGTTCATGAAGGTAATAGCTCATGGCTGATAGCCTGTGGGACGGAACGGTTCTGTCCATCCAATTCATGGTATCGATGCTTTTGAGTAGTACGTAGAAAATCAGAAGTGAGCCTGATATTTTTGCGAGAAGTCTGAAGACTTCGTCTTTCACGAGCCGCTTCCTGCTTAGTTTGGATACAAGCCACGTCGTCAGGATTATGAAGCTCGGCCCGGAAGCTGCCGCGGAGATTATGAAAAGGAAGAATGTCGACGGCCAAATCGCGATCCCTTCACGAAATGCAAATGGTCGCCCTTGAAGAACTCCGTATAATCCGCCGAGTGAACCCTGATGGAAGAATGAGAGAAATGTCCCGACCCCTGCAAATATTGGTATGACTTTGTGTAACTGAAATTCGAAAACCAGAAACGACGGAATTTCTCTCAGCTTTCTGTTTTTGAAGATCAGCGGAATATATTCGATCGCGAGAACGGTGAGGTAGCACGTTATGCAGAACGTTACCTCCGTCAACATCGAGTGGACATTGGGGTGCCAGAACGTAAACCATGCTCTCAGCGGCTGACCGACATCAACCATCAGGATGAGAATCGCGCCGCTGTAGCATATGAACCCGATCACCACCGCGCTGCTTATTACCGACTTGAGTTCGTGCTTCTTCAAAATGTAAAGAAGAAATCCGGTGAAGAATGCGCCTGCGCCGAGCGCGATGACCGACAGGTCGAGAAATATCCAGAGCCCGAAAGAAAAACGGTTGTCCATGTTTGTTTGATTCAAACCTTTGAGTAGCACAAGGAATATCGCATACATCCCGACGAGCAGCACGGCCGCCCAAGGTATAATCCATGCCAAGAATTTTTTGAATGGCGCTCGATCAAGACCCCGTGCGATGAGATGACTATCCATTGGCATTCTCCCTTTCCGCCGGTTCGTTTTCTGCGAACGTCGTCTTTGACTCGATAAGTCTCCTCACCCATTCTTGCTCCGAATGAAAGTAAACTTTCGGTTCTGTACCGAGGTTCTCTAGCAAACGGAAACTGTTTTTGTCTCTCGAAAACCTGGAGGCTTTGCTATCGGAATCGAGCAGATCGCCGAAAGCCATTGCCCGAGTCGGACAACACTCGACACATGCCGGAACATATTCGGCGGGGTCAATGTCTTTTTTCCCCTCAACCGCTGCTTTCGATCTGGCCGCTTGAAGGCGGTGGAAACAGAAATTGCATTTCTCGACGACGCCTCTCATGCGCGGCGAAACATCCGGGTTCAACGTTTTCTCCATCCCATTCGGCCAAGCCGGATCCCACCAGTTGAAATATCTTGCGTGATACGGACATGCCACCATGCAGTAGCGACAACCAAAGCATCTGACAGGAATCTGGCCGACTATTCCTGTGCTCTGATCCAGTTCGACCGCGTTCTGAGGGCAGACTGACACGCACGGGGTATGATGCTCGCATTGCTGGCACGAAATCGGGAAGAAGACCGACTTATTGTTGGGAAATGGAAGGCCATTGTCGACTTCGTAGACTCGCATCGGTGTGATTCCCGTCCTGTCGGTTGCAGTTGACGGAGCAGGTGGAACGTTGTTCTCGACCGCGCATGCCACCATGCACGCGCCGCAGCCGGTGCACCTGTCGACGTCGATGACCATTCCGTATTTTGCCTTGCGATAATTAATCACTTTATCTACGCCGGAAGAATTTCCGCTTTCGTAATTCGCCATGTTGAATCATTCTCTATTTTACAGATTTCTAAAATGTTCGTTTCATCTGATCCGACCGTCGCTTGGATTATGCCGGGCATGACCGCTTTGTCCAACTTTACTTTTATGTCCGTGATGCCGATTTCTGTCTTGAGTGTTGCTCTATTGCCATCGCTCAGACTAAACCTGCTTGCAGTTTCAGGATTGATTGAAGCGGTATTGCCTGATTCGCGCAGATCGGATTCTCTGTCGAGTTTTTCCATGAGTTGATGAGGCTGGGCAACGGTCGCCGCGTACGGCAGAAGAACGAGCCCCGGGCCATCTGAATTGCGGGTAGTCGCCGCCGATAACTTTTCAAATCCATGATCGTCTCCTCCAAGGAATTGGAAGCGTGTCGGGATCTCTTTTGACCTTGACATCACTTTGTCTTCGTACCAGCATCCGCCGTGTGACAAAATTTGCGTTAACTGCTCAGCGGAGGAGATGTCCGATAATCTCGCTGTCTTGCCGGATGTAGCATCGAAGACAAATCCTTTTCGTTCCCTGAAGATCTTTGTGACGCGGCTCTTCAGGAGCGTCTCAAGTTGTGGAAACTCATTATCGGTATCCCTCGCAATTCTTCTTATGACATCGAGTGGTTCCACGACTTCGTTCGGCGTCACGAGGATCGGTCTGGAAATGGAGTACGATGCCATGGAAACGGTTGGCGGCGTCGGGGAATCGCCGTAAGATTCAAGGTATGTGGGGGAGGGAATCAAATAGTCTGCATATCTTGCGATTCCGGTGAAATACGGTGAAAGACTGACGACCATCGGATCATTCGTGACGAGTTTTTGTTCAAGCATCTGCCAGGGAAAGGCACTGCCAGATTCCGCGCCGTCCAGAATCAAAACTCTGATTGAATGATCAGGCACATCGATTAGTGAAGTTTCTTCTGCAAGCTTTTCTTCAAGCGGGGCGGGTAATCCGGTTCGCGGAATCAAGCCTCCTTTTGTGTTGACGGCGCCGAGTAAAATGTTTAAATCCATGAAAGCAATCTGCTCGTCTCTACTGAAAGAAGAGCCGTCGAATACCACGAGTGAGGGTTTCCTTGAAGCCAGGTCACGCGCGATCTCGCGGATCCTTTCCGCGGGAATTCCCATCTGCCCTGAAACATTTGCCGATGAAAATTTCTTCACTAATTCGGTGAAAGAAACGCTGGAATTGTTGTCGAAGTCTTTTGAATGTGCCTTAAGTTTTTGTATGTCGCAGAGTCTTTCTTCTATCATTACATCTGCGATCGCAAGCACAAATGCGGCCTCGGTGCCGGGTTTAACCGGAACCCATTCGTCGGCAAGTTGAGCGGTCCTCGAATGAATCGATTCAACCTGAATTATCTTGACGTGATCTTTTCCGCTGCGATTTTTGACAACTCTTGAAAATTGTCCGAGCGTTCCCCATCCGTCAAGTACCGGAGCTCCGAAGCTCAGGATTGTTCGGGCGTTCTCTATATCAAATCCAAATGAAGTTTCTTTTTCACCAATGACGTTTTTAATAAGCTCTGTCGAAACGCCATGTGTCGTTGGAGGAATGACGTAGAGCCCATCGGCTAATCCCGCCAGAAATTTCCTATAAGCAAAAGATATTGTTCTTTTGGGTTGTCCATCAAGGATTGCGACGGATCCTTGTCTTGATGACGAGATCGCACCGATAATCGCGGAGATCGATTCCTCCGAGGAGACCGGGACACTATTCGTGCCGTTGCTGTTATGCAGAACTTTATACGGCTGGAGGAGCCGGGATGGGTGATATGGAAGCAGGTGTCCACCGAGTCCGATTGAACATAATCCGCCGCCGCTAATCGGGTGATCCGGAATTCCCGTCAGGCTGACCGGCTGGTTGTCGACGCATCTTGTGCGGACGCCGCACGCCATGGGGCATAAAGTGCAGGTCGTATTCCTGAAATTTATCTTCCCATTTCGTGGTACGGGGATCCACGACCAATTCTGTGACCACTTTGCGGTCTCGTCGAGAATTTTCCAGGGGATCGGAGTGATCATCAAGCCGACCGCAGAGCCTCCGACGAGTTTTATCCAGTTTCGACGTGTAATCCGCTTGCTCATTTTGAATCCTATTTATGACAATCGATGCAGCTTTCCTGCACGCCGCGTTCATGGTGACAGTTAGAACAATCGTCCATCCTCATTCCACGCGATGGAGTTGAGGGAAAGTTGAGCAGATCCTTGCCGAAGACATCGAGGCCATATCCGCTGATACGGCTGAAATATGCCGGCCGGAGTTTCCGCGTATACGCCTGTCCGAAGTGGCATGTTTGGCAATCCATTCCCGCGAGTTTCACATGAGTCGAGTGTGAGAAGAACACACTTTGCGGCTGCATGGAATAGATGATCCATGGAATCTCTCGTCCCGGCATCACGTATTCATTTACCAGCCGCGCTTCGTCTTTGGAAATTCCCATCGGCTTCGAATGACAGCTTCTGCATTTTTCTATGGTGGGAATTCCGTTGAACCGTCCATCCTTATCGAAAGTGTGGCAGCTGCCGCACTTCAATCCCACGTTGTCACCCGTGTGAGCGAAATGGCTGAATTGTATCGGTTGATTGACAGGTCTGTAGATAACGTATGGAAAAGTGATCCAGCCAAACAGAAGTATGACCGTTATCCCGGTGAGAAACATTAATTTACCATGGTCCTTCACAATCAATTCTCCTTCTTTATCCCTGTTCACCGCCGGGATGAGAAGAACTCGTTGTATAGAATTACTAATTCTTCTTTGTTCAAATTTCTGGATAGTTCGCTGCTGAATATTCCGCCGTCGGCGGCGAGCCGAGCCTCGTTTCCGGCTGCGTCAACAAGTTTTTCGCGCAGAAGCTCCGATAGTTTTGTCGCTTCATTTTTCATCCACGTCCGAGCATCACTGCCGCGAATCAATCCATGTCGTATATCGGTTTCTCCTTGCATCCTGGCCGCGACGCCCTCAAAGAGCCATCCGAACGTGTACGGATCGCTAATGATTTTATCGGGCTTCGTTCTCAGGAGCGAATTTGTTGCTTTGACATCGATGTGATTCGGAAAAACCATCGGGAGATCGGCTCCATTAACCGTTATTACTGCGCCTGCAAGATGTTTACCGGAAGTCGGAGCGAAAGCGAGTTTTTCTACTTTGCCGACGACCCTGGTGAAGAAAGGATCGACACCTATGTGGCATGTTCCTTCCTCGTCAATTTCAGCCCACATATGATTCGCGGAATAGAAATGCCAGCCGGTCGTTTGAATGCCTTCAACAGACCATGGACCGTCATCTTCTGAATTGAGATCTGGTGTGGCAGCTTGATGTAATTTCCGCAGGTCGAGATGGGAAATGTTCAAAAACGATTCGCAATAACGATGGCTGGACGTTCCGCAGCGTGAAAGATTCGGCTCACTGTACGGAATGTACTTCACGACCGATTCGCCCGAGCAGTATTGTGCCAGAGATTCCTGCAAGAATGGGCAGCGGGATTGACTGGGAGATTCCTCGTGAAGCTGTTTCATCCAGGGACAAGAAGTGTACCCGATCGATGAGCATCGCTCATCCGTTTCATTCTCTGATTTGATTGGATTCTGCGCGATCATTTTCTTGAACTCGCATGCGCCGCAGGACTTTACTTGGGCCTCGCGCAAGAAGGAACATCTCATTAGATTCGCGATTTGCGATTTTTGTTTTTTGCTTTGATCGTCTCGATGCCGTCTTCGGAAACGACAAGCATATCGTCGTCATCTTTTTTCTTACGGCCGTCTGACATGGTAACACCGAGTCCTGTAACGATGAACGCATGATCGCCTATTTTGCTTTGTTTTCTTGATTTAGCCCGTTGTCTGATCTCCCGGATTGTCGCGTAGCCGATTACCAGAACACAGGCCAGCGTTACCAAGCCGAGCACGATGTTTGTTACAGTCAGCCAGAATACCTGGTCATAATTTATCATGGTGAATCTCCTTTTGCCTTGAGTGTCAACCTCACCAGGATTCACAACCCTGATGAGCTTCCTTATTTTTTCACAAGCAATGTGCCGGGCCGTACGAATCTCATAAGTTGGATCTGTAAATCATTGTGATGTGAGAAGATAAAAATCTTCACGACCTCACGGCGAGAATCAGACTGGTTGTAACTGTGTTGGCTAAGCCTACATGTCGGTTGGCAAATCCGGCACACAAAGACGAGGCCGTCGCTTGAATTACTCGGAGTCCTGAATGATTTTGCCTGTACGCGAGAGAATTCGGAACAAACCAATCGGTCGCGTTTTTGTTCCTTGTCTGAATTTTCATAGAGGAGAGAAATATGGTCAAGAAGATTTTCCTGGCTTGTACCATGATATTCGCATATCAAAATAGCTTTTCTCAGGTGCCGGATGCTACGGTTATTGTGAATCAGAGTACACTCAATGGATTTCTGAATGCCGTTGGCCCAATCAGCGGGAAAGACCAGTACAATGTCCTTGGTGCAAAAGGTGATTACACATGGACGCTAGCGAACGCACGTATCGAGCTCATGCCCGACAAGGCACACTTCGTTGCCGATGCGACTGTGAAGACCGGTCCGTTTTCGTACGGTTCGGTCGCAAATGGCGACGTCGAGGTGAAATACAATCAGGAAACGAATAGGATTTCCGTCAGGGTATTGAATGCCGAATTTGAAGTCTACACGAAAATTTTCGGCAAGAAAATTCATATCACCAATATTGATGCGGCGAAATATTACAAGCCGGAATTTGAATTTGCGGGACCGCAGCCGGTTCAGCCGAGCGTGGCTGTCAATCTTCCGGATGGGACATCAAAAACCATTTATATTATGCCCGTTTCGCAGAACATGAAAATTGTCCGGGAACAAATCGTCGTTGCATCGCAGTTGAAATTTTCGGACCAGCCGATACAGCATTAATACTGGTTACGGCTTATCTGTCCTTCCATTGATTCGGGATTTCCAGAGTAATATATTCGTTTAGTTGGTAGAGGAGTTATAGATGTCCGAGAGTAGATGGGCAGAGCTGCATAGAAAGCTCGGCGCCACGTTGGTTCATGTTGACGGCACTGATGTGCCCGAAAAATACACGTCTGTCGAAGAAGAGTATTCAGCAGCCAGGCGGCACGGAGCATTCTTCGATATTTCCCATTTTGGTAAGTTAAGGCTCACTGGCAGGGATTCTCTTGATCTGCTCAATAGAATCTCAACAAACGATTTAAGCGGAATGCGTCCCGGGATGGGTAAGCAGACTTTCCTTGCTACCGAAAAGGGTCGGGTAGTCGATTTGTGCACGGTATATACGCAACAGGAGAGCCTTCTATTGCGAACAAGCCCCACGAATTCCGGAAATGTAAAGAGATGGATTGAAAAGTTTATCGTCTCTGAAGATGTGAAGGTGGAGGATGTCACCGGAAATTTTCCGATGATTTTCGTTACCGGCCCATCCGCTCCGGATTTCCTGAAACTGATCACCCGTTCGAGCCACAAAACACTTTTAGACCTGAGCAAGATGCCGTTATATAACTTCATCGGGACTTTCTTGGGTTCACATGAGGTTTTCTTGTCGAGAACGAGATTGGCACTTGAGGCAGGTTACGTAATTCTCGTCAATGGAGATGATATGGAATTCGTATGGAACTTGCTTCTCGACAACTCCAGGACTCACGGCGTTGTGCCGGCCGGGTTGGGAACATTCGAGATTCTCCGCATTGAAGCAGGAACTCCGCTATATCCGAGCGAACTTAATGAGAATGTGAATCCCCTGGAAGTGAATAACCTTGAAGCTGTGAGTTTCACAAAGGGCTGCTATGTCGGGCAGGAAGTTGTCGCGAGACTTCAAACTTATGACAAGGTGAGAAGGCGGCTTGTGGGTCTCATAACAACATCAAAAGTTCATGCCGGGTCAAAAGTGATTGATGCAAAGAGTTCTTCTTCCGGCGTGGAATCTGAGGTAGGATTCGTAACAAGTTCCATTAGATCTCCGGGGCTCGGTAAAGAGATTTCGCTGGCGTATGTCTCTATGCAGCAGGTCGTTCCCGGCTCAAAGTATTTCGTAAAAGTCGGAGGAAAAAACATAGAGGCCGAGTTATCGACTCTACCCTTTATGGTTTAAGATATCTATGGAAGAGATAAGAGTTTCGTCGGTTGATGACCGGGCGGCTATTTACAGGGAACTCATCCCTCAGTTGAAATCCGTCATCGAGGGCGAAGCTGATCATGTCGCAAACCTGGCGAACATTTCCGCGGCATTGAAACAGGTTTTGCCGGGTGTATCATGGGTCGGTTTCTATTTGCTGAAGAATAGTGAGCTTGTCGTGGGCCCGTTCCAGGGGAAAGTCGCATGCACTAGAATAAAAATCGGAAGGGGGGTATGCGGCAAGGCAGCAGAGCAACGGAAGAGTGTAATAGTCCCGAATGTTTATGAGTTCCCCGGTCATATTTTTTGTGACCAGGAATCAAAGAGCGAAATTGTCGTACCGATTTTGAACGGGGAGAAACTGTTCGGCGTTCTTGACCTGGACAGCTCGGAGTACAATTCGTTTGATGAAGCCGATGCTGAGGGCTTAGAACGTGTTTGCGAAATGGTATCTGAAATGTTTGTCAAAAAAAACATTCTTGAATGAGTTCTAAGTCGAAAATGCCGGGGGGAAGAAAAGTCGCTCTGATAACGGGCAGCGGACGGAGATTGGGTAGAAAATCGGCGCTGGCCCTTGCAGAAGACGGATGGGATATTATCATCAATTATTCCAAGTCGGCCAAGGAAGCCGCTGCAACGGTCAAAGACATTGCGAAGCTTGACATCGAAGCCATCTTGATCAAGGCTGATATCAGAAACTCGAAACAAGTCGATAGGATGTTTCGGCAGGCATTGGATCATTTTGGAAGGCTTGATCTTTTGGTGAATAACGCCGCAATATTTCCGCCGCGGAGGACAATTACTGATATGTCGGATGAACTGTGGAACGATGTCATTTCAACGAATCTTACCGGCCAATTCTACTGTGCCCGCGCGGCGGCGAAGATCATGGCACAGCGCGGCGGTAAAATAATCAACTTCGCTTCCCTTGGAGGCATGCAAGCATGGCAGGAGCATATTGCCTACAATGTCTCGAAAGCCGGGGTCATCATGCTGACTAAAGCATTATCGAAGGTGCTTGCTCCGAAGATAACAGTTAATGCGATTGCGCCGGGAACCATCATAATACCCGGTGAGGAATCAAAGAATATCAGACACATAGATGAAAGCAAGATTCCTCTCAAGCGGTATGGCAGAGCGGAAGACATCACCATGGCACTCCTCTATCTCGCCCACGCGGATTATGTGACCGGACAAATCCTTGTCGTCGATGGCGGACGTGCCGTACTGTGAAAACGCTTTACAGGGTAAATCGGATAGAATGAACATGAATAGGAACTAGATGCCAAGGAGAAAATCTACTACCTCTGGGATTAAAGTGTCTGAAAAGGCGTACAAGGATACTAAGTTTCTCAATAGCCCGGACGCTCGCATCGTCCGCATCATTGCCGAATATCTGGAACCCCTTGCACGATTTCGCCATCTCAGGATCAAGGATACAATCGTATTCTTCGGCTCGGCACGCAACATATCGATGAAGGAGGCAAAGAGGAGATTAATAGAAGCGCAGTCAAATCTCCAAAGGGCATTGAAGCGCAAGTCGGATTCCCGCCGACTCGTGAGACTCCGTGATGAATTGAAAAAGGCGCAAGCTGAAAGAGAAATGGCTAGGTATTATGAAGACGCGATGAAGCTGAGCGGAATGCTGACGAGGTGGTCGATCAAGTTGAGCAACGGTAATGGACAGCGATTCATAGTTTGCTCGGGCGGTGGACCCGGTATCATGCAGGCGGCGAACAAGGGAGCCATCCGTGCGGGCGGCCTTTCGATAGGGCTGAATATCAGTCTGCCGCATGAGCAGTTCCCCAATCCGTACATTTCTCCCGAACTCAATTTTGAATTTCATTATTTCTTCATGAGGAAATTCTGGTTTGTTTATATGTCAAAGGCGCTCGTCATTTTTCCCGGAGGTTTCGGGACGCTCGACGAGCTGATGGAAGTTCTGACTTTGCTTCAAACGGGAAAAATCAAGAAGAAGATGACCGTCCTGATATACGGTTCGGAATACTGGAAGAAGATATTAAACTTTAATGCGCTTGTAGAGGCTGGAGCGATAAACCGGTCCGACCTAAAATTGTTTTCATTTGCAGACGATCCTGAAACCGCCTTCAAGGTATTGACGTCAGGGCTCAAGAAAAATTATGATTTGGGATGATGAGGTGCCGCCGCAACCCAAAAGCATCGCTTTACGGCAGAGGCAGAACTCTCTCCCTCAAAAGGGATCTTGAATGACAGAGGAACTTGAGTCCAAAGTCCGAGCACTGATGAAACTGCTGGATGACGACGATCCGCAAGTCTCTGCCGCGGTTGAAAGAGAGATCATCAACAGCGGGGAAAAAATTGTACGTCTTCTTGAAAAGGAGAAAACGAATCTCGAGCCGAACATAAAGAAGAAAATCGAAAGTTTTATCTCGAGGATATACTTAGACAAGCTTCAAAGAGACTACGATTCTCTTTTGGATTTTGTGTCGCATCGAGATTTTTCTCTTGAACGTGCTTTGTTTTTAATTGCGAAGCCCCTGTACCCGGAAGTGGATTTTAATGCCATCGAAAGCCAGCTCAATGAGCTTGCAAACGAACTGAGAAAGAGAATCGCTGCAGTGGAAGATCCTTACGAAATCGTCCATCTTGTCAATGAATTCTTTCTGAATGAAATGGGATTCGCCGGCAATGCAAAAGACTATTACAATCCGGACAACAGCATCCTCCATCGCGTTCTTGAAACCCGCCGCGGGATTCCAATTTCACTCGGCGTCATTTACTTGCTTGTCGGCAGAAGGCTAAATCTGCCCGTCTTTGGCGTGGGTGCGCCTGCACATTTTTTGGTGAAATTTGTCCTTGAGGGAAAAGAAATTTTTGTGGACGTTTTCAATGGCGGCAGGGTGATGTCGAGAAAGGATGCCGAAGAATTCATAAGTGATATGGGCTTTTCTTTCGAACCGCGCTTCTTGAAAGATTCATCCGATATTGAAATGTTGGCACGGACTTGTCGTAACATGGCGCGCGCATTTGCTGCTGCGGATGAGCAGCCCAGGGCAAATGTGCTTATGGAACTCTCGATCGAGCTTGAAAGGTTAGTCGCACTTTGAAAATCTACACTAAAAAAGGTGACAAGGGCGAGACCAGCCTTTTCGGCGGCAAGCGTGTTTCCAAAGACGATCTTCGAATAGAAGCGTACGGAACCGTAGACGAATTAAATTCGGTCATCGGAACGGCGCGCTCGTTCAATGACAACAAGATATTAGATTCGATTCTCGGAGGAATCCAAAATCAGCTTTTCGTCCTCGGTGCCGATCTCGCGACGCCGTCAGATGTAAAAACCCCCGCCGCTAAGCGAATCACGGCAAGAGATTATACCTCACTAGAAGGAATCATCGACGATTTCGAATCAAAATTGAGACCTTTAAAATCGTTCATCCTTCCCGGGGGAACGAAGGGAGCATCGTTTCTCCATGGCGCGCGAACGGTCTGCCGCCGCGCCGAGAGACTGGTCGTCGCGTTGAGAAAGAAGGAAGAAGTTTCAGACAAGGCTGTTGTTTTCCTCAATCGTCTGTCCGACCTGTTGTTTGTGCTAGCGAGGTATGCTAACGAAATCTCGGGTGTAGAAGACATTCCCTGGAAACCACGCATCGATTCGGATCAAAAGGAATGACCTTCCTCAATCCATTCGTTCTCTTCGGCCTCATAGCCTCGGGAATCCCGATCCTCATACATCTTCTGCAGCTGAAGAAACTTCGAACGGTAGGATTTTCCTCGATAAAATTCCTGAAAGAAATCCAGCACGCTTCTGTTCGCCGTGTAAAATTGAGAGATTATCTCCTTTTGCTTCTTCGTTCACTTGCGATAGCGTCTCTCGTTGTTGCGTTTGCCAGACCCGCACTTAAAGGAATCGGCAGGGGTGATTCCAAAGGAGCGGCCGTGGTGATCCTGGACGATTCTCCATCGACGTCGGCAAGAAACGAATACGGCGAGATATTTTCTCAGTTGAAAAGCACGGCTTTGAATCTGATAAACAGGTTTAATGTCGGGGACAACGTGGATTTGGTTTTTATGTCCCATCTCACCCGATCACATCGCGACGACCGGATTTTTTCGTCGATCAACCCGCGGTCTCTTTTGCCGCTGATATCCAGAGCTGATCCATCGAACGTGAGAGTAGCATATGAGCCTGCAATCGAAGCGGCCGTCAACAGTCTGAGATCCTCAAACTATGCGGACAAAGAAATTTATCTGCTTGGCGATCTCCAGCGGACTGAGTTCGAAACGCAAAAGGAAAACAAAAACATCAATATTTTTTTATCTGGCAGAGGGAACACGATGCTTTTTTTCCTTCAGACGAATGAAGCCTTGGATGACAATTTATCGATCTCGAATGTAAAGCTCTCGGACCCGGTCGTGGAGGTGAACGCGTCGTCGGAAGTTGAAGCGACCGTGGCTAACAATGGGGGTGCGGAGAAAAAAGGAATCGTTGTCAGTTTATATTTGGACGGTCGCAAAGCGGCTCAAGGAATCGTGGACCTGCCCGCCGGAAGTTCGCGGAGCGTTCGGCTCGCGTTCAGCGTGCAGGACGGAGGATTCCATAAAGGAATAATTGAACTTGGAGACAATTCCATCCAGAGGGACAACAAATATTATTTTTCTTTTTATGCCATCAAAGAGTTGAACATCGTAATCGTGACTTCGAAACGAGAGAATGATTTTGTTCTCAGCGCCGTCAATTCTGTCATGGATACTTCGACGAGTATTTTTACAAGAATTGTAACTCCAGATCAATTGGCTTATACCGATTTGTCGGGTACCGATGTCATCGTGATGGAAGGATATTCGGCAAACCGGAATTTTGAAGGAAAGTTGATTCAATTTGTACGGGGAGGAGGCGGGATCTTGCTCTTTTCGCCTCGGTCGTCTCAAATCAATTTCTTCGACGAATTGCTCGGCGCGATAAATGTTGGCAGGGCGCTGAGTTTTTTCTCGAGCAGCGGCGGAAATTTTTTGAACATTGAGAGAATTGATGCCGGGGATGATTTTTTTTCCGGCTTGTTTTCCTCCAAGGAAAGTGCGGATCAAATCAAAAGTCGGATGGTAACAAGGATTTCCAACATGGCGCGCATTGATCCAAACCCATTCTCGCATGTCCTCATGAGCACTGCTTCCGGACCTTTTCTGATCGGCAGAGAAGTGGGGAGAGGCTTTGTTTTTGTTGTGGCTTCGCCCGCAGACAGTTCATCATCGAATTTCCCGATGTCGCCGTTTTTCCCGGTGGTGGTACAGCGCGCCATGTTTTATTCTGCCGCAGTCAAATACAAGCCGATTCAGATTTATGCCGGAGAGGAAGCTGACTACGCGTATTCATTAGGGGGAATCAGTAGCGCAACGTTGATTGCCCCTGACGAGGGCAAATCTGAAGTGGTCCCGAATTACGTCGGCGGCACTGCGAAGTTCCTGCTTAACGGTTTCGACGCCCCGGGGATCTATTCCTTGGCGAGCGGGTCAACTCTCTGCGAAGTCTCGGTAAATGTCGACCCGCGTGAGTCTGATCTTTCGAAAGCTTCCCGAGCCGAGGTGTCTGACTTCGCGAAACGCCTCGGTTTCGATGAGAGAAATGTATTTTTACTAAATGCAGATAAGAATTCTGCAGCTAATATTGACAGACTGTACCGGGGTCGAGACCTGTCCTCTTTCTTTGCAGGCACGGCTTTGATGTTTTTACTGCTGGAGATCTTTGTTTCGAGAATGAGAACCGTTCCGTCGGCGGGACGTTAGCGGAGCCGAGCGTCGCTACACATCATTGGATCGGCTTGATGGAACTGCTTATATTGTTTTGTGTTGTAACAAAAAAACGAGGTGTGACAAACAGAATTGATTTCGACGAATAATAATCAGGAACGAGCGCTTGTCGTCGGGGTTGAGTTTAAGTCAAGGGCCTCATTTGCAGAGAACGGCGAGCATGGGCGGGTTGAAGAATTTCTCGATGAGCTGATTCTTCTGGCGGACACAGCCGGCGCTAAAGTTGTGGGGAAAATCCGTCAGGAAAGACAGTCCCCGGACCCGGCATACTTTATCGGAAAAGGGAAGGCGGAAGAGATAAGGGCTATTTGCGAAAGCGATGATGTAAGCCTTGTCATTTTTGACGAGGATCTCTCGGGAGTTCAAATCAGAAATTTAGAGAACATAATTGATAGACGGGTTCTGGATCGAAGCGGACTTATCTTAGATATTTTCGCTTTGCGTGCGAGAACACGTGAAGCCAAATTGCAGGTCGAGATGGCACAACTTAAATACAACATGTCACGGCTTGCAGGACAATGGCAGCATTTCTCCAAACAGTACGGCGCCATCGGCACAAGAGGGCCCGGCGAGAAACAGATCGAAGTTGACAGGCGCGTGGCGAAGAAACGGATCTCAGTTTTGCGCGAGAAGTTGGAGGCTATCTCAAGCCAGCGAGAGCTGCGCCGTGCCCGGCGGAGTGATGTCCCAAAGTTTGCACTTGTCGGTTACACTAACGCAGGGAAATCCACTCTGATGAAGGCGCTTAGCGGCGCCGAGACATTTGCGGAGAACAAACTTTTCGCGACACTCGACGCATTCACGCGCAAGGCTTTTCTTTCTCCATCGATTCCGTGTCTTCTCGTCGACACGGTCGGATTTATTCGCAAGCTTCCTCCCGATTTAGTCGCATCGTTCAAATCGACGCTTGAAGAAGTTGCTTTTGCCGATTACATCATACACGTTGTCGATATTTCCGCCCCGACTTTCCGCGAGCAGATCGACATTGTCAAAGAGACTCTCTCCCAGCTCGGATGCAATACAAAACCGGCCGTGTTAGTGTTCAACAAGGTGGATCGTATTGCAGATTTTGGCGTCGTCAGGAGAGTCCTGAAGGAATATGACGGAAATTCTGTCGCGATCTCCGCGGAGCGGCACATAAACCTTAACCAGCTGAAAGATAAGATGCTCGCCTTGATGAGTTCGGATATTGTCGAGAAATCGTTTCGCATAAAACCTGCTCAGTCGGAAAAGCTGGCGAAAATATTGTCGGTAGCAGAATTCGTCCAGGAGGACGAGCGCCCCGGCAGTCTCCATTTGAAGGTGCGTATGAGAAAAAAAGATTGGGAAAAACTCAAGCGCGAAATTTATGCGTGAATACATGCGGGCTGACTTGTTCGGAAGGGACCTATTAAAGCGATGAATATTATTGATAAAACTCTTTATCACCAGATTCATCCTTTTAAATTGACGACGGACGTCATCGCCACATTTGCCGCCGTTTACTTGCTCTGGGTTCATCTAATTATCGAAGGTCTCATCGTAGCGTTTGTTCCATCGCTGATTATTTCCCTTTTCATGCTCAGGCTTATGGATTTCGAAAAACAGAAACAGTCCCGCCTGGGCAAGTATCTGAAAAAGTACATGGGGCGCGGGGCGGACACCGTGCGCTCTGTCGGCTTTGTTGCGATGCTTGTTGGTGGCGGGTTCCACTTTCCCTGGCTGATCGCGTTGGGCTTCCTGTCTGTCCTTCTCTCGTGGTTGAACGGCTTGATTTTCACAAGACAAGCACCAGGTCAGGTTACTCCACGAAAATCCGGGAAATAATTCCATTACTCGGAAATTTATTCTCATCTTAAACTCAACGTCACTTTAGCTCAATGCTGAAATTTTAGTACCTCCACGAAACCAGACCAACCAAGCCACAGTTCAAAGCAGGCGGCGCCTTTTTGCAAATATCGCCACCATTGGTTTAGTTTCTCCCCGCGACTTAAATTATTCTTGGAAGAGGAAAACCGATTGACGATAAAAAAATCAGGAAATAAGAAAATAGGAAAGTCGGAAGTCGAGAAATCTAAAAACGGAGGCAGGAAGAACATTCGAAAAAATAGTGTTCCGGTTTCGCACGTTTTTGAGAAGGATTCGCTGGCTGTTTTCCGTTCGGCCCTGGATGAATTGGAAAAAGGTTTTTTCAAACTTCCTTCGGCCACGACTTCGATTAAGAACAAGGGCGAGTTCGAGAAGACGATTCTCAAGGTGGCTGAGCGACTCGCGGATAACTACCCTTACTTTCATCCGCTGTACGCGGGTCAGATGTTGAAGCCGCCGCATCCAATCGCCCGCGTCGCATATATGCTGGCGATGTGGATCAACCCGAACAACCACGCCCTCGACGGTGGACGCGCAAGTTCTGCGATGGAAAAGGAAGCAGTCGCAGAAATTGCAAAAATGTTTGGATGGGAAGGACATGTCGGTCACCTCACCGGCGGCGGAACGATGGCAAACCTCGAAGCATTGTGGATTGCGGATCAATTAAATCCAGGCAAGAAAGTTGTCGCCTCGGAACAGGCCCACTATACCCATTCGCGGATCAGTAATACTCTTGGTCTGAAGTTCGAATCTATTCCATGCGATACTGAGGGAAGGATGGATATCAAGTCTTTGAAAAACATTTTAGAAGACGGCGACGTAAAGACTGTCGTTGTTACGATCGGCACGACTGCAACCGGGGCTGTTGATCCGCTATCTCAAATCCTCGAACTCCGCGAGCGATATGACTTCCGGATTCATGCGGACGCAGCTTACGGCGGATATTTTATTTTGGCTGATAACTTGAGTCGTGAAACAAGAGAATCTTTCGACAGGTTGTCCGAAGTTGATTCCATAGTCGTCGATCCCCACAAACACGGCCTTCAACCATACGGATGCGGGTGTGTAATATTCCGAGATCCGGCCGTAGCAAGATTCTATAAGCATGATTCGCCCTATACATATTTCACTTCAACCGAACTTCATCTTGGTGAGATAAGTCTGGAATGCTCGCGTGCCGGAGCATCGGCGGTTGCTCTTTGGGCTACTCAAGAATTCTTGCCGCTTATCAGCGGCGGTGAGTTTGCCAAGTCTCTCGGTGCCGGAAGGGAAGCAGCTCTGGAGTTGCATCGAAGGCTCGAGGCGGATCATAGATTTCTTACTACCTCTCGACCGGAGCTTGATATTATTGTGTGGGCACCAAAAGCAGAAGCTGTCAGCAAAGCTTCCGAGCGATCTAAAAATATTTTTAAGGAAGCTGCTAAACGAAATCTTCACCTTGCCCTTGCTGAACTGCCGACAAAATTTTTTGATTTGTCCTCTGCAGGGATGGAGCCAGATCGTGAATCGATAGGATGCCTTCGTTCTGTTTTGATGAAGCCCGAACATTTGGCGTGGATAGACGATATTTGGAGAATCCTGGATGAAGCGACTAATGCCATTTTGAATGATGAACGGAAGATCCAAGGATAGAATGGATATTTAAGAGACCGAAAATTTGTTGATAGGGATGATACTGTTGTATGAGAACATTAAAACATTTATTTGAAAACAATAAGAGGTGGGCTGAAAGATTGAAGGCAAATGATCCTGAATTTTTCTCCAGGCTGGCAAATCAGCAGTCGCCGAAATATCTCTGGATCGGGTGTTCGGATAGCCGCGTTCCCGCAACGGAGGTTGTGGATCTTCTTCCAGGCGAAATATTCGTACATAGAAATATCGCCAACCTTGTTGTGCACACGGATTTCAACTGTCTTTCGGTCATTCAATTTGCGGTCGAGATACTGAAGGTGAAGGACATAATTGTCTGCGGACACTACGGTTGCGGCGGAGTCAAAGCCGCGATGGAAAATTCGGAACAGGGCCTCCTGAGCAATTGGCTTCAGCATATCAGGGATTTATACATTCAACACGGGATAGAATTGGAGTCGCGGTTTGACGAGAAGCTCCGCCATAACCTTCTCTGTGAGCTCAACGTCATGGAGCAGGTTTGGAATGTCTCTCAGACAACATTTGTCCAGAACGCATGGAAAGACAAAGAGGAATTGAACGTGCATGGCTGGATATACGGTTTAAGCGACGGGATACTGAAAGATCTGGATATCACCGTTACAAACGGGGAAGAAGCGTTGCTCATCAGAAAACAAATGTAAAAAGACCGCCATGATTTTCTTAAAGATTTTTGAGCGATATTTATTATTTTATTCCTAGTATGATGGATGCACGCTCGTTGATGAAACAAAAGAATAAACATCTTAAGATTCCCAAAAAGTTTACCGTGAGCCTTTTGCAGATGGCGATCGGGAAGAACCCGGATGACAACCTGAAGAAAGCGGTTTCATGGATCGAGAAAGCAGCCAAGAACGGTGCCCAGGTTATTTGCCTGCCTGAATTGTTCAGATCGCTTTACTTTTGTCAGACGGAAGACATGACGAACTTTAACTTGGCGGAAACAATTCCCGGTTCATCCACGGAGACTATTTCGAAAGTCGCAAAGAAGAACAAAGTCGTCGTCATCGTTCCGGTTTTCGAGAAGAGAGCCATCGGTGTCTATCACAACTCCGCCGTGATCATAGACGCTGACGGCCATATCGCGGGCGTTTACAGGAAGATGCATATCCCCGACGACCCTGCGTTTTACGAAAAGTACTATTTCGCTCCGGGCGATTTAGGATTTGATTCTTTCAAAACAAAATATGGAGACATCGGTACCCTCATCTGCTGGGATCAATGGTATCCTGAAGCTGCGCGGCTCACAGCTCTCAAGGGCGCCAGCATCTTGTTTTATCCAACCGCGATCGGCTGGCATCCTCACGAGAAGGCCGAACATGGCAAGGCGCAATTTGAGTCGTGGAGGACCATTCAACGGGGACACGCGATTGCGAACGGAATTTATGTGGCGGCCGTGAATCGAGTCGGGTTGGAAAAACAAGATGAAAAGAGTGCAGGGATAGAATTCTGGGGGCAATCTTTCGTCGCCGATCCTCAAGGTGTGATAATCGCCCAGGCATCGGCCGACAAAGAAGAAATTCTTTTTGCCGAGATTAGATTGGAGAGGATCGAGTACATCAGACAGAACTGGCCGTTCCTGAGAGATAGGAGAATTGATGCTTATGGTGGAATCAAGGAGAGGTTCTCCGGCAGTTAAGCCAAGTTCAAGAGTTGGAATTCAGAAGGGGGATTTTGTTCATCGATCACTTGTTAGTTGAGGCATTAGATCCGCAAAACTTTTGGAGGAATGAGACGTGATTAGCGAGTATGACAAAGCAAAGATTGAGAGAATTATCCGGGATCGGAAGGAAGCCCATGGTAAATTTTTAGACAATCATTCGAAAGTTTTTCGGGCTTTCTTGGAGTTGGAAAAGGAGGCATTTTCTTCTGGCGAGCTTGCTAAAATGCACAAGGAGCTTATCGCGGTGGGGATATCCGTCGTTATCAACTGTGAATCGTGTATGGAGTGGCACATTCATCAAGCCATGCTCGCCGGCGCCACGGAACAACAACTTATGGAAGCCATCGAAGTGGGCATAGAAATGGGAGGAGGACCCGTGACGGTTTCATCGCGATTCGCATTGAAGGTCCTCGATTACTATTCTTCCACCGTGAATAAATAATTAGAATGAATTCTCCTCAAATGGTTTTGATTATTTCCGGCTTCGAAGGAAAGGTATTAAATCTTGGATTTTGACTTATTGATGATATGCCAATACAGAACCTGAACATTTATCCGTCCCAGCTCGCTTATCGCCTTCCCGCAGAATGGGAAAAACACGAGGCGACGTGGCTCGGATGGCCTCACAATAAATCTGACTGGCCGGGAAAATTTGCGCCGGTACCGTGGGTCTATGCTGAAATCGTAAAAAGAATTTCCCGGGGGGAGAAAGCAAGGGTAATTGTCGAATGTAAAGACCATGAAAAGCAGGCACTAGATGTCTTAAGGTCTGCAAACGTAGATCTGACCAACGTCGAAATTTTCACATTCAAAACGAACCGTGGGTGGACACGTGATTCAGGACCGCTGTTTGTGAAAAATGAGGATGGGATTGCTCAAGTCAATTTCAAGTTCAATGGCTGGGCTAAGTACCATGATTATAAAAAAGACCAAAAACTTTCCGGATTTATTTCAAAGAAGTTCGGTTTGACAAATTTCATCCCGGAATATGATGGAGCACACGTGGTACTCGAAGGAGGGGCAATCGATACGAACGGTCTCGGAACACTTGTTACGACAGAAGAGTGTTTGCTGAACGAGAAGGTTCAAGCGAGAAATCCCGGTTTTACTAAAACGGATTATGAAGAAGTTTTCAAAAATTATCTTGGAATTGTGAATGTCCTCTGGCTCGGGAAAGGAATCGCGGGCGACGACACTCACGGACATGTTGACGATCTATGCAGGTTTGTAAACGCAAACACTCTTTTGCTCGTCCGTGAAGAAAATACCAGCGACGACAATTTTGGAGATCTCCAGGAGAATAAAGAGCGACTGCAAGACTTCAAACTCGAAGACGGCTCGAAACCGGAGATTATTTTTCTGCCAATGCCTGATCCGGTAATCTTCAAAGGGCAAAGACTTCCCGCGAGTTATGCGAACTTCTATATATCTAACGCCGCAGTTCTCGTACCGACCTTTGACGATCCGCACGACAAAGAAGCGCTCGGAATTATTGGTGAGTTAATCAGTGATCGGCCCGTCATCGGCATTCACGCGCTCGATCTGGCTTGGGGATTAGGTACGCTTCATTGCTTGACTCACGAACATCCGGCAGTTTGACCGCAAGATACTCTGCGGATGACACTGGTCACATGAAGTTCATCAATTTATTTTTATTCTTAAATGTGTGGGCAGGTGGTAACCGCGTCATCTCATTCTGCTTGAAGTTGACGGAACCTCATAGAGAAAACTCCGTAGAATTAGCCATTGCCGCGTAGTCGCTGAGTGCCCGAGGGAGTTCCTCCGGAATAGAGGCTGCAAGGCCGTCTAAGATCAAGATGCAATTCCTTATCCAATTTAAGGACTAGTATCATTCAAAAATTCAAGGTATGCAAGCAACATGACAAAGAATTTGACAACAGCATTGTCCGTGTTCTTCCTTTTTGCTGCAAATGCTTTTTCACAGACTCAGCAGGCAGAATCGCCGACCGGCACAATTACGGGTTACGTTACCGATGCAAAGACCGGCCAGCCATTGGTTGGCGTGACGGTGCTGATAAATGAACTAAAAAATGTCGGGGCAGCAACCGACGAAGACGGCCGATTCAAGATATGGGCGCCCGTCGGGAGCTATTCGCTGAGAGCGAGCCTTATCGGTTATCAGGCGGTGATAAAAACCGATATCATCGTCACCACGGGCGGTGAAACTCATGTCGCAATCAAAATGTCCGAAACCGCACTGGAACTCAATCAGGTAACCGTTACTCCCGATTATTTCGATAAGGCCGCGAGTGAGAATCCTATGAGCACGGTCTCTCTCGGGTCGGAAGAAATCAGGAGATCGCCCGGCTCAGATATGGATTACCAAAGAATACTTCAAGCAATGCCTGGCGTATCCTTTTCGACCGATCAAACAAACGAACTATTGGTCAGGGGCGGCGCACCCGACGAGAACCTTACGGTCTTCGACCATATGGAGATTCAGTCGACAAACCATTATCCGAATGAATACAACTCCGGCGGACCGATAAACATGGTCAACGTCGATCTGATCCAGGATGTGCAATTTTCAACCGGTGGTTTCATTTCCAAATATGGAGACAAATCATCGTCGGTCATAAACATCACGACAAGGGAAGGGACTCGCGATAAACTTCTTACCGGAAATGCAAACCTGTCTATGGCTGGATATGGAACGGTCCTTGAGGGAAGCATAAACGGAGGCCAAGGGTCGTGGATCCTTTCGGCGAGGAACAGTTTCCTGGATCTGATCGCCGGCGCGGTCGGGCTCACGGCAGTTCCGAGATATTACGACCTGCAGTCAAAAGTAGTGTACGATCTTTCGGAGACTCACAAACTTTCTTTCTCCGGTATCTATGGCAACGACAGGATAGATATTGCGGGCGAGCCGCAAATCACTGATCTCGCGCTTGCCGGGAGCAGCGACTCCGTCGACGTATATAACGTCAACGTAAGGCAGCACCAGTATGCGGCGGGTTTGACGCTCAACAGCAAGTGGTCCGAGAAATTTGTTTCGATCATTACAATCTCAAAAAACGATTATAACAATGATAATTTGGTGACTTCCGATTTTACGCAAAGAAGATACGGCACCGACGGAAAGGTATTTGCCACGAACATTTTGACCAGCAGGAAAATATACGGCGACAACAATGATGAGGGCGAAACGACTCTGAATGCAGAATTTATTTTGAATGCGAACAAAGTAAACGAGCTTAATTTCGGCGGTGCGGCGAAATTCATTTACTTCAGGGCGATCGAGTCAGCAGATGGGGATACGGCAAGGTACAACTTCGGCGCCTTCGATACCACGGTTGTGGTCCCGGCTGCGAATATAAACTATGATTTTCGCTTTCCACAATATTACAAAGCGTACGGATATTTTAATGACAGGATAAGTCTGTTTGACGAGCGGCTCGTTTTCAATATAGGAGTGAGGTATGACTATTTTTCATACAGCGGGAACGGAAATATGAGTCCGCGCTTCTCCGCGTCCTACTCGATCGTTCCGAACGTCACTACTGTTAACCTGGCCGTGGGAAAATATTATCAGACGCCTCCGCTTCCTGATTTTGGCGACAGGTATCAATCAGGTGTGAACCGCTATCTCTCATGCAGCCTGGCGGACCATTACGTTCTGGGCATCGAGGACATATTAGCCGAGGGGCTGAAATTCGACATTGAAGGTTATTACAAGAAATATTCCGGATTACCAACCTCGGAAGATTTTATACATTTCAGCGATCAAACATTCAGATCGGAACAAATTGTGAACGTCGGCAGAGAAGACGTTTACGGCATCGACCTCCTTGTTCAACAGAAGCTGGTACAAGATATCTACGGCACGATATGTTTTTCGAGAATGTTTTCCAAATATTATGATCCGCGGTTAGGCATGGAAGGGAAGACTTTTCCGTCGTGGTATGACACTCCATACGTCCTTACCGTTATCGCAGGGAAAAGGTTTGCAAACTTGCGATCGGATTTGGATGCGATGCCTTTCTACATCAAATACCCGAGTTATGTCCTTCCATTTTCCAACGACATGGAGATGAGTGCCCGATGGCGGTATTCGAGCGGGATGCCTTATACTCCGCAGATCTATGTCGCTTCCGAGCAGCATAGAGAAGGCGGAATCACCTGGACCAGGGGATGGTGGGAGGCAACGAACGACATAAACTCCGCAAGATATCCCGATTACCACCGGCTTGACTTAGAGCTTTCGAGCAGGTTTAATTTTCGCACCTGGAATCTCGTCATTCTATTCTCCGTGCAGAATATCTATAACAGGAAGAACATTGCCTACTACCAATACAACTCTGACGGCTCAAGAGAAAACGTATACCAGTTTGCTTTGCTTCCTGTGGTTGGGATAGAAGCGGAATTCTAATTCGAAAATATTCAACGCCGAATTGCTGATGGAACTGCAATTTTCTTGATACTTTTCTCTTTCAATTCTAAATTTGTGAAAGATTAGCGAGAGTCATATGAGAATTACCGGTTTTTCGTTCCTTGGAGTTTGCGTGGTGCTCGCAATTCTTCTTCTGACTAAAGTCATAAGCATCATAACCAGCGGCGCGATCTTTGCCGTTGCATTGGTCACTTTCGGATTACTCTCGCACGGTTCTGGTAAGCAGGATCGCGGTTCTATCAATCCATGAACGTCGTGAGACTGAAGAGTCTGAGTTGCTCTTTCTTCGATGAATAGAATAATCACACCGTCTCTGTAAACTCACTATGGGAATGCTGTACGAATATCTGGCGCGTGATCATGAGAGGCTCGATGATTTGTTGGAACGCTCAGTCACAGAACAGGGGAAAATCGACATGAAAGCTTATGCGGACTTTCGTCAAGGGCTGCTTAAACATATTGGCATAGAAGAAAAGATAATCTTGCCGGCTATCGCACGGCTTCAAAACGGAAAGCAGGCAGAGGTTGCTGCTCGGCTTCGCCTGGATCATGGGGCACTCGTTGCTCTTATGGTCCCTTCTCCGACGACGCAGATCGTTGCGACAATCCGCTCGATTCTGCGAGTCCATAACGCGCTCGAGGAAAAAGAAGGCGGACTGTACCAGCTTATCGAACAGCTTGCCGGCAGTGAAGCTGATGATCTTCTCAAGAAGGTAAGAAACTATCCTGAAGTGCCAGTGAACCCATACAACGATCGGCCGGTAGTCTTCGATGCTGCCCGTCGTGCGGTCGAGAGGGCGGGTTATAAAGCCATGTTCTGACCTTGTGAAAGTTTTGAGAACTTTGCAGGGCTGGTGCAGCATCCGGCACGCCTGTGATTTGCCGGGCTGATCCGTTGGTTGCAGCGGATATTGCGTCTCCATTTCTACACATCATGTTACCATCTTGTACCATCGTGCTTCTCATGTGCGGCTTGAGGCGTCATTATATAACGGGTTCCCCGTGGACTCGTGGTACAAATTTTGCTCCTTATACTGTAATTTACTGACCTGATCCCCCGGCAAATTATGTTTGCGTCGGTGACTTCGTGTTTGGTGGTTTCGGCCGGTCTCAGGCAATATCTGCTCAAACATTCGCATGTGGTCAAGACATGAGCACTCGAGAATTTTCAATTTGATCCGATATATGTGATTAGTTGAGCCAGGTTGTTATGGCAGTAGTTGGTTGAGTGCTGAAACAGTCATTATGGTACAGGTGTGAACGGCACTCGTTCATTCTTACATGATAAACCCGGTCTGATCTTATGTTTGCCTTTTATCTTTTCTAAACGTTTATTCGCGTTGTGTTCAGAACAACGTCAAATGGTAAAGAACATATAGGTCCCTGAGTGTGGCTCATGGAAACTGCATATCACGAAAGAGTTTGCGTCAAGGTATTGACGGCTCCCAATCGATTACAACCACAAACAGACAATGAACAAGGAGAAACGCTATGAAAACCAAACGGAGCATTTTCGCTCTCATCATGCTATTGTCGTTTTCCACGGCAGCATTCTGTCAATCTGATGATCTGAGAATATTCGGGTATTTCCAAAACAATTTCATGCATGAGACTGTTGATATCAGCTATCCTCAATCTCCTGTACCAAGTTTATTCCAGTCGTTCAAACCAAATTCATTCTTGATGCAGCAGATGAATGTTTTTCTTCAGAAGGACTTTGGCACACAGGTTAGCTCATTCGTCAATTTGCAGTTCACTAATTCCTTTTCGTCAAGCGACGACATAGGTGCATTGAACATAGAGGAAGCCTGGCTGAAGTATTCACCCTCCGAGGAGCTAAGTGTGAAATTCGGCCTGCTCGTCCCGCGATTCAATAATTTCAATGAAATCAAAGATCGCACTGTTCTTCTGCCATATATTTTTAGGCCGATCGCGTACGAAACTGCCTTCAGCAATCTTTTTAATACCCAGGATTTCGTGCCGCTTCAGGCATATTTGCAGATTTATGGTTATCTTCCGATCAGTGGCGGTTTACGCGTCAACTATGCTGCCTTTATGGGCAATCTCTCAACGGATAACCTGGTGAAGAATAATGGCAGTTTCGGTCAAATAGGTAACGACACAACGAAGTTTAAAATGTTTGGCGGCAGGTTCGGTGTTGATTGTGGTAATTTGTCTCTCGGAGTTTCGGGCACTTACGATAGAGCCAATCTCTGGGCTTACGGGATTGGTTATGTCCCGCGAACACGATTCGGTGCATATCTGAATTATTCGGTTGCGGGATTCGAGCTTGAAGGTGAATATATCAAGGTGCATCATATTCTTTCGGACGCCAATAAAGCAACGCTTCTCGCAGAGTTCATGGCAGAGCTGGCACAACTGCCAACTAATCCGACCATACTTTTGACACCTCAAAGCTTTGAGAAAAAATACGAACACATAAATCTCCTGTACAACTTCACCGACAAGATATTTGCTTACACAGGGTATGATTTTCTGACAACTGATGATCAGGAGCTTTCTATGGGCGGCGTCCATGTGGTTACCGTCGGTGGCGGATATAAATTTGGCGATGATATTGTTGTCAAAGCGCAATATCTCAACTGCAAATCGAAAATAAGTAATGCCATCCCGGTAACAACAAACGCTTATCTTTTAGCAACCAGCGTATACTTTTGAATGATGCTAATTAATAAAGAATGGAGTATGAAAATGAAACTCTACAAGTTTTTCCTGGTGGCTTTGGTTGTGCTGGCTGCTGCGGGTGCCCAGGCCCAAGTCGCGGTCATCGCCAATAAATCGGTTCCCGAAGAATCCATACAGATCAGCAAGTTGAACGACATTTATTCTTTGAGGCAAAAAACATGGAGCAACGGCAGCATTATTATACCGGTGACTCTCAAATCAGATAATGAGGTGTCTAGGAAATTCTTCGATGCGTTCGGCATGTCTTCAATGGAAATGAAGAAGCTGTGGATGAGGGCACAACTTACCGGTGAAGGCCAGCCGCCCGAGGGGATGAATTCTACCGATGAAATTCTCGACAAGGTGGCATCTACGCCGGGCGCTATCGGCTATGTTGAAGCCGACAAAGTGAATGCAAAAGTCAAGGTACTCTTGACAATAGAATGATAGCATGGCTTGTACTTGCAGAACCAGCCTCTCGCGGGGCTGGCTCTGCAGTCCTTGTTCTTCAATGAGAATGGAGGTGTGAACATGAAGTTACTGGAGTCAGTTAAGAAGTCGATACGCTCACAGATTGTTGCGTCGGTGGCCCTGATACTGGCCATGATTGTTGTCTTTGTTGCTCTGTATTATCCGATAAGGCAAAGATTGGACAGCAAGAGGACAGTGGAATCGCAGGTCACGACGCTTAGCGAAATGCTTTCATTCTCGGTCGGGATGGGGTTGGGCGAAAGCAATTTCAATCTGGTTCAGATCGCATTTAAATGGGCACAGAAGGACAAAAATGTAATATATATATCCATCCAAGACGATAAGGACCTCGAGATCGTTACATATAACCCTACCAACATCAAGGTAAATTCGGTAACGATGCAGGACCCGGATCAGGTGACGGAGACCAGCAACGGCTTGATGGCATGCTCGACCGTGAAATATAAGGATGCTCCTCTCGGAAAAATTATTTTGGTTTATTCTCTGCATGAAGTAAACAACGCTATCTTGATGAACTCGGGACTGTCCGTGGTGGTAATCTTGTCAATATTTGTGGGAGGTATTTTCGCGATTCTTTGGCTTACGAAAATCATAACACGGCAGATAGATAAACTCAACAGTGCGGTGAAGCAGGTGGCTGACGGCAACCTGGAAGTGGATTTGGAGATCGAGAGTAATGATGAAATCGGGATACTGGCAGCTTCTTTCAAAAGAATGACTGAGAGTATAAAAGATGTGAACGATATGTTAAAAAGGGAAAAGGACAGTATTTCTCTGAGAGTGGAAGAGGCCATAAAAGATTCGGAAGAACAAAAGAAATATCTGTCGGAATCGGTCGCAAGAATTCTTCAGGAGATGGAAAGGTTTGCCGATGGTGACTTGACCGTCTGTCTCGACGTCGAAAATGACGACGAGATAGGGAGACTTTACAATGGATTTAACAAGGCTATAGTAAATATCAGATCGATGCTAGTCAAGGTGTCTGAGGCCGCAGCTGCAACAGCAAGCGCAAGTCATGAAATATCTTCCAGCACTGAAGAGATGGCAACGGGTGCCCAGGAGCAAAGCTCGCAAGCCTCCGAGGTAGCGAATGGGGTCGAAGAGATGACTAAGACAATACTTGAGACGACGAAAAACGCATCGATCGCCGCGGAATCAGCAAGGAATGCTGGTAGCATTGCACAGGAAGGCGGCAAAGATGTAGCTGAGTCTATCGATGGGATGAACCGGATTGCAGGTAGAGTCAAGAAATCAGCAGAGATGGTCCAAGCCTTGGGGCGAAGTAGCGACGAGATAGGCAAGATCATACAAGTAATTGATGACATAGCCAACCAGACCAATTTGCTTGCGTTGAATGCTGCCATAGAAGCTGCTAGGGCAGGAGATTACGGAAGGGGATTCGCAGTAGTCGCTGATGAAGTGAGGAATTTGGCGGAACGAACGACGAGTGCAACGAAAGAAATAACGTCCATGATCAAACAGATTCAAAGAGATACAGCTGAGGCAGTGAACTCAATGGAAAGTGGCACAAAGGAAGTAGACAAAGGAAAGGATTTGACAGATAAAGCGGGGAAATCCTTGCAGCGTATCATTACGGCCGCGCGCGAAGTCGTGGATGTAATCACACAGGTGGCGGCGGCAAGCGAAGAGCAATCAGCGTCAGCGGAACAGATCACCAAGAATATTGATGCAATAAGTAATGTGACACTGGAAAACGCGAACGTTGTTGGGCAAATTGCCCGTTCTTCGGAGGATCTCAGTAAGTTGACTTTGAACCTGCAGGATTTAGTTTCAAGATTCAGGGTTGAGGGTTCATCCGGGACACTTCCCAATGAAAAGAAAGCAGGAGACGCAAAAGGCAATTACGTCGTTCGCTCAAATGGTAAGATAGTGAAATCCAAATAAAGGGAGAGGCATACGCCTCTCCTGCATGATTGCCTGTTCCGAAAGCTCTTGGGAAATTAACCCACAAGAATTAAATTTTAGTAATGAAAGCCGCGGGCTTCGCCTAAATTCAATCATTGCCCGGTGGTGTAATTGGCAACACGTCTGACTCTGGATCAGAAAAGTCTAGGTTCGAGCCCTAGCCGGGCAGCTTTCTTCAAATTCTAGATTTTGAATTATATCGAGCAGTTTCCGAATCCAGTACTCAGAATTTACCATCTAGAATTTTCTTACGGCGCTATCGTCTAGTGGCCCAGGACGTCGCCCTCTCAAGGCGAAAACACGGGTTCAACTCCCGTTAGCGCTACTGCGCTTTGGAAAGTCCGAAATCTGAAATTCCAAGTTCTAAACGAATTTCAAATCCCAATTGTCCGACAGCAATAAAAGCATATTCAAATTTGGAATTTGGCAGTTGGATTTTATTTGGGGCCCGGGGTATGAAAGTTCGAGCTTCTTAACTTTCAGTCCAGATATTTCTTCGCTGTAGACTCAAGGAACTCTTTGTCTCTCATCCCGATCCACTTGTCGACGATCTTTCCGTTCTTGTCGACGAGAAACGAAGTCGGGATTGCGTTTACGTTGCCGTACGCATCGGCGACATCGTCGTTGTCGATGACAATTTGATAAGTGAGTCCGTTTCGGGAAGCGAAATCGGATACATCCGAAAGAAGACTACCGCCTTTGTCAACGGATACTCCGATGACGACGAGTCCTCTGGAGGCATAGGTTTTACTCAAGGACTCGATGTCAGGAAGTTCGGCTTTGCACGGCCCGCACCACGTTGCCCAAAAGTTTATCAGAACCGTTTTACCCTTCAGACCGCTCAGAGAGATCTTTTTCCCATTCGAGTCGTACCAGTAAAAGTCTGAAGCGTTTTTTCCTGAAGAGGGCGTCGCACCCGCAGAGAGAGAAACATTCCCTTTGAAATTGTTTTTACCGACATTGCTGGTGGAAGATGAGGTCTGTGGGGCCCGCTGTTTACTGCACGAGTCGAAAAGAAACAGTGTTACAAGCAAAAGAGTCAAATATCTAATCATGGCTTTGTCGTCGGGTTACCGCCATTCACGGAGAAATTTAGATATGCAACCAGTTCGTTCTTTTCAAGATTTGAAGTTGCAATACATACGTGATCGTCGCTGCTCCATGCGGCTTGGGTGTCGCCGTTTGAATCCTGCCCCCAGAACCATCCAGCAGCTTCCATCGCTTTGGTGCAATCCGATGGAAATACAATCTTCTTGGAATTGACGACGCTTTTAGCGAAGCTGCAGATGTAGATATACTCCTCGCCTATTTTATAAACTACCTGTACCATCTTGTTGCCGCCATAGTCTGAAACCATTCCGCCGACCCAGTCGGCGGTCGCCACCGAAGGGAGCTGAACAGAATAACCCGCGTTCCGATCTATGAATGATGCGACGTCGGACGATGCTACTGCAGTCACCTGTGGTGTGAATTTGCCGCTGAGGATATTCTGAAAATTCGTCTCGGCGAGCGAGAAAGCATCTTGTTGAGCGGCCTGTACTGTTTCTGTCGATCCTTTTAAGGTCGGTAGTATGACATTCGGTTTATTTGCGAAGAACAAAATGATGCCTATGACGGCTACTATGCCGACTGCGAGGAACGGCTGGAACATACCGTTGCCGAATAACTTCGAAAAAAATCCCAGCTTTCGTTCCTGCCGAGCTTCAATTGAAAATTGTGCCACGATCGCCCTTTCCAGGTCATATGGAACTTCTACGAAAGTAATCTTCCGTTTTATGTACGCCTTTGTGAGTTTTTCAAGTTCGTACTCGTCGCGACAGCTTCCGCATATTTCTATGTGATCATAAAAATTCCTAGAATCTTCCCGGAGGAGTCGGTTATCAACAGCCCCGCTCATTAACTCACGTGATTCTCTGCAATCCACTATTTCTTCTCCCTAAGCTCTTGCTCAGCATCGCTCAATCCTCAACGTCTTTGAACCCGCGTGTCAGTGCATAATCTCTCAACATGGAACGCAGCATTTTCCGGCCTCGATGGAGACGGGACCTGACCGTCCCGATCGGGATCTCGATGAAGTCTGCAATTTCTTCGTAGGTGTACCCCTCAATGTCGCAGAGGATGACCACGGTTCTGAAATCCTCCGGAAGATCTTGTAGTGCCTTGGCAATTTCGTCTTCAAATAAGTTACCGAAAATCTTTTCCTGTAAGTCATTGGTATCGACCGCTGAGTCCTTAACCGTTGCGTAAAAATCCTTAATCTCATCGTAATCAATCTTGTCCGGCTCTTTTGACTCTTTCCGATAACGGTTGATGTACGAGTTTTTCATTATTCGGAACAACCATGCCTTTGCATTCGTTCCCTGAGAGTACTTGTCAAAAAACCTGTACGCCTTCATGTAAGTTTCCTGAACGAGGTCCTTGGCATCGTCGGGGTCGCCTGTCATGCGGAGCGCGAAATTATATAACGCCACCATGTGAGGCAGCATCTCCGTCTCGAAGTTTTTTTGCTTGGGCTGTGTTTGTTCCATTATTGCAAGCTTAGAGGGCTCTCTGTAATTTTTTTAGTATAATACACATTGAAGCCTAAGGCAAGGAAGAACCATTAGAAATTTGCACCGGTTGATCGTAATCATAGCTGCGGATTCTTTTAATACCTTGATCGTCCTTTGATATGACTTTCGCTTTAGACTAAATTAAATGGAGTAAGTTTCATTTTCATTAACAATTTGACCCTTGACAATTTGTCATTGTCATAGTGAGAATTTTTCTATTTATGTCCGAATCCTTCTGCGAATTGTCCAGCGACCATCGCAGGGATAATTTGATGACCGCCTTTCTCTTGTTTTTTGCATGTCAACCGACGGCACACGACTTGAAGCGTATTCACTCCGAGAACAAAGAAAGGAGAAATGATTATGGCACTCATAAGATTTAGACCCGAAAAAGAAATTTCCACATGGTCACCATTCAGAGATTTGGTAAACATGCAGCGAGAAGTCGGCCGTTTATTTGACGGTCTCTTCAGCGACGTCGATGGGAACGGAAATTCCGTGACATCATGGTCGCCGCGCGCAGATGTGAGCGAGAATAATGAAGCTTACGTTGTGAAAGCCGAGCTTCCAGGCGTCAACAAAAATGATGTCAAGATCACTCTTCGCGAGAATGTCCTGACGATAAAGGGTGAAAAGAAGCAGGAGAACGAGGAGAAAGATCATAACTTCCATCGCATCGAGCGCTCGTATGGCAGCTTCGAACGGTCGTTCATGCTCCCCAATAGCGTGAAGGGCGACAAGATTGACGCGGCTTACAAAGACGGCGTGCTGACTATAACACTGCCCAAAGTCGAAGAAGCGAAGCCAAAGGAAATTGAAGTGAAAGTCGCTTAAAAGTAATTTTTCACCGAACCCTGCGAAGGTTGTCGGACTCCGGCTGGTCTTCCGGACGGGTCAAGTCTAAACCCCCGCAGGGTTTGTCCTTGTTGTTTTAAAAGAAAGAATATCATGGTACAAGAATCGTCGGTTCGGAAAGCCGGGAGGGGTTTTGGATTCTTAGAAAGTCTGTTTGAAGATGCCAACAGGTCAGAGTCTAAGAAGGACCTTGAGTTTCTGAGGAAGGACTATGTTGATCTTATTGCGCTTTCTGCCAGCCTGTCTTCACATTCCAAGTGGATCCCCTATCTTTTTCTGATTGAACGCATAAAGAAAACAGCAGATGAGCTAAGAGGTATTTCGGAACTCTTGCGCGGAAAGATCCTAGAGCTTGGTGGGCAAGTCCCGACGGACGCGTCCGGGATGCTGTCACCGCATGACAACAGTCTCAATGATGGCTCTGCAGCGAACTATTTGTCGCGGCAGAACGTCAAACGATTGGTGAAGGACATGGAGGTGCACTCCAGCTGCTGCGAAGCTCTCCAACGCCAAAGAAATCTTATCAGGGATGGCGGCGTCGCTAGATTGCTGACCGTGGTAATAGCAGATATGCAAAGACAAAAAGCCGAACTATTAGATGTCGTCATGAAAATATCCTAAAGGAGAAAAAATGTCCAAAGACGAAAAATCACTGCAGGGAAATGAGTTTGAGAAAGATGAGCAGATAGTCATGGAAGATCCCGGGAAATTATATAATCAGGAAATACTTCCAATAATGCCGCTGCGCAATTCCGTTTTCTTTCCGAGACAAATGATGCCGCTCTCGGTCGGCAGAAAAAGTACGATCCAATTGGTCGACGAAGCCTTCCGGGATGATCTACCGATTCTTATCGTGGCACAAAAGGACGCAAGCACCGAGCGTCCAACCCCGGATGATATTCACAAGTTCGGCACGATAGCCAGAATCCTGAAGGTTTATAATCTACCTGACGGATCGAAGAGTGTATTCGTTCAGGGATTATACCGGGCGCAAATCTTTAATCTCGTCCAGCAGGAGCCATATATGAAGGGTTTCGTGCAGAGAGTCGATGAGCAGAAAGTTGAAAGCATAGAAATCGAGGCCCTGATTGGAACAATAAAAAGCGGTTTCAAAAAGGCTGTCGATCTTGCGCCGGATCTTACGCCTGAACACCTTAGTCTCATTCTCAATACCGACGATCCAAGCCAGGTTGCGGACATGGCGATGTGGTTGATAAATATCCCGGTCAAAGAAAAGCAGGACGTTCTCGAAGAGTTGAACGTTCATGAGCGCCTGAAAAAAGCGAATCTTTACTTGAGCAAACTGGTACAACGCCTTGAGCTTGGCAACAAAATTCAGACCGAAGTCCAGGACGAGATTAACAAGAGCCAGCGCGATTACTTCCTGCGTGAGCAGATGAAAGCGATCAAACATGAGCTCGGCGAAGATGAGGACAATGTCGAAGTAAACGAATTGAAAAAACGGATCAGCGAAGGCAACTATCCGGAAGAAATCAAAAAGACCGCCGAGAAAGAGCTTGACAGACTGCAGCGGATGCATCCATCGAGTGCGGAGTACACCGTTGCCAGAACCTATCTTGACTGGCTTCTTGACCTTCCGTGGAATGTTTCGACCGAAGACAATCTTGACATAAAGGCTGCGGAGAAATCTTTGGAGAAAGACCACTATGGCCTCGACAAAGTGAAAAAGAGAATATTAGAGTACCTGGCCGTTCGAAAACTGAAAAATGATATGCGCGGACCGATTTTATGTTTTGTCGGACCTCCCGGCGTCGGAAAGACGAGCCTGGGCAGATCGATAGCGAATGCACTTGGAAGAAAATTTGTCCGGATGTCTCTCGGAGGAGTCCATGACGAGGCAGAGATTCGAGGGCATAGAAGGACATATATCGGCGCATTGCCCGGAAGGATAATACAGGGAATCAAGAAAGCCGGATCGAATAACCCGGTGTTCATGTTGGATGAGGTCGATAAGATTGGGATGGATTTTAGAGGCGACCCATCGAGCGCTCTGCTTGAAGTACTGGATCCCGAACAAAATTTTTCCTTCAGCGATCATTACATCGAGCTCCCTTTCGATCTTTCGAAGGTCATGTTTATCGCGACTGCAAACATCATGGAGCCAATTCCGCCTGCGCTCCGGGATCGAATGGAAATAATTGAGATTCCGAGTTACGTGGAAGATGAGAAGCTTCACATTGCGAAAAACTTCCTGGTGCCTAAACAGCAAAAAGAGCATGGGCTGAAGGAAAATCAAATTAAGTTCAAAGATGAAGCGATCCACCAAATTATTTCGGGCCACACCAGAGAGGCCGGCGTTAGGAACTTAGAGAGGAAAATCGCAGATATCTGCCGTGGCGTTGCAAGGGAGGTTGCCGGAGGCGCAAAGAAACAATTCGTAATTGATGCTGAAATGGTTGTGAAATTTCTAGGCCATCAGAAATTCTATCCTGAAGTTTCCGAAAGAATAAACAGACCTGGTATTGCAACGGGTTTGGCATGGACTCCCGTCGGTGGGGACATACTCTTCATCGAGGCAACTAAGATGAAAGGCAAGGGAAATTTAATTCTAACCGGCCAGCTCGGCGACGTGATGAAGGAATCGGCTCAGGCGGCCTTGAGCTTCATAGGTTCAAACGCAGATACACTCGGTATAGAACCCGACTTCAGAGAAAAGTACGATATACACGTACACGTTCCTGCCGGAGCGGTACCGAAAGACGGTCCATCGGCGGGGGTGACGATGTTGACTGCCCTCGTCTCGTTGCTGAAGGGTCGACTGGTTAGGAATGACCTCGCAATGACCGGCGAAATTACTCTGCGCGGGGCAGTCTTACCAATCGGAGGAGTGAAAGAGAAAGTAATCGCGGCAGTCCGGTCCGGTATCAAGACGATAATACTGCCGAGGAAAAACGAATTCGATCTAGAAGAGGTACCTGCCCACGTCCGCGAACAGGTGAAGTTCAAATTTGTTGACGAGATGCAGGAAGTATTGAGTACTGCGCTGCGGCCGTTGAAAAAAGAAGAAAAAACTTCTGCGAGAGCGGAACCTGCCATAGCAAACTAATCAGACAAGTCGGATTCGATCTTGCCTGAAGTAAGAAATGATTCCAGGTTAAGTAACGGCAGTCATCGGCTGCCGTTTTTTTATATGAATTTCTCAATCACCACCCGAAGGTTTGTTTTACGTCGACTACTTTCTTAATTTGAATCTGGTGAGGATTTTCAAACGAATATTTTGTGTTTAGTAATTGGCTGTTCATGATTTCTGGCCGATAATTGCCAGCGGCTAATATTTTTCTACTCGGAGTCTTTCGATAATGAATGAAGTAAGTTTAAGGATAGAAAAACCGAAAACGTTCTGTGGCATTGTCGGAGTCTATGGCGCAAAGAACGCTTCAAGTTATATTTATTACGGATTGAATGCTCTCCAGCATCGCGGTCAGGAAGCGGCAGGAATTGTTACACGTGCAAGATCCGCGGGAAAGACTTTCTTCAATGTTCATAAAAACACCGGACTCGTCGCGGATGTATTTAAAGGCGACAAGATTCTTAATGACGTTCTGAAAGGCGATGCCGGTATCGGTCACAACAGGTATTCCACCACGGGTTCTGCCGACAGCCGGAAAAATGTTCAGCCTATTGTAGTCAATTACCGGAAGGGAAATCTTGCGATCGCTCATAATGGCAACCTGACCAACAGTCACAGGCTGCGGGATGAATTGACGGAAGCCGGCACACTTTTTCAGACAACTACAGACACCGAAATAATACTCCACCTTATCGCACGCAGTCAGGAAGAAACGGTGATTGATCAGATCTATGAAGCATTGCAAACAGTACGCGGAGCGTTCTCACTGGTCATTCTCACCGATGATCAGCTTATCGTGGCGCGCGATCCCTATGGGTTCCGTCCGCTCGCACTCGGAAAGGTAGGAGATGCATTCATCGCTTCGTCGGAGACTTGTGCCTTCGATGTGATCGGCGCGGAGTATCTGCGTGATGTCGAACCGGGCGAGGTCGTCGTGATCGATGACGAATCGATTCAAACACAAAAAGTACGCTCGATTTTCTTGCCCGATTTACCGAAAGAGCCGCGTCACTGTATCTTTGAATATATTTATTTCTCGCGTCCGGACAGCAAAATTTACGGTGAGAGTGTTGATAAGGTTAGAAGAAAGATCGGCAAGGGCTTGGCCGAAGAATCTCCCGTTGAGAATGACGAGGACGAGAAGCTGGTAGTGATCAGCGTCCCGGATTCGTCGAATACCGCAACTCTCGGCTATGTTTCGCAGAGCGTGAAGATGGGAATAAAGGCAAAGTTCGAGATCGGATTGATACGAAGTCACTATATTGGCAGAACTTTTATTCAGCCGGGCCAGAATATGCGCGACTTGAAAGTGAAAATGAAATTCAATACGGTCAGAGGAGTATTGAAGGGACGAAAAGTTGTAATAGTCGATGACTCTATCGTCCGCGGCACGACGAGCAAGCAGCTTGTTAAATTGATCCGCGAAGCGGAGCCGTCTGAAGTTCACTTCAGGGTAAGCTCGCCGCCGATCATGCATCCGTGTTTCTACGGGATGGATTTTCCTTCGGAACAGGAGTTGTTTGCTAACCAGTTCGACGGGGACATCGGCCGCATGACTAAGGAGCTGAATGTCGACTCGCTTGCATACTTGTCCCTCGAAAAGCTCCTGGAGTCAGTTCCGAGGGATGCGGAAGATTCCCAAAGTGGAAAGGGGAAAAATTACTGCACGGCGTGTTTCAGCGGACAATATCCTACCGAAGTTGAATTGAATACCAAAGAAGAGTTTGAAGCAAACATTAATGAAGCGAAAGTGTAAAAGCCTGCCTTCGCTTACAGGAGACTGAATTGTGGGCTCTCTTCATCATGTCTCCGAATCGGAGACCGAAGACCGGGACCTGAAATCTGGAAGTAGCTCTCCGATCTCTGGATTGAATGTTGAGAAGCGCTGGACAATCTCGAACATTCTCAGCATGAGCCGGATTCTCCTGCTGGTCCCGATTGTCATCCTTATTCTCAAGCAGGAGAGCGGATACCGGGTCACAGTCTTGATATTGATGTTGATTGCTGCAATGACCGACTTCCTTGACGGTTTTTTTGCCCGTGCATTGGACCAGGTTACTGATTTCGGCAAACTCCTGGATCCGATTGCCGATAAAATATGTGTCATCGCTGTCGCGGCAGCTCTTGTACTCGCAGGGGACATCCCTTTATGGTACGCGGCTTTGGTTGCGCTCCGCGATGTGCTTATTGTTCTGGGGAGTTCGCGGATAATAACAAAAGCGAGAGTGGTCGTCCAATCCGTGTGGACCGGGAAGCTTACGGTAAATTTCATCGCTGCATATCTTATACTTGCCACGCTGAAAGTTGATTGGTTGTTGCAGGTAAAAAGTTTTTTCCTGTATTTGAGCACCCTTTCGATATTCGTCTCACTCGCGGTATACTTCAGAGTTTACCGCGTTCATATGGTTAAGAAATCGCCGTGAGTTCGTGAAGAATGGGACTGCTTGATAGATTCAAGAAAATAAAAGATGGGCTTGCGAGAACTCGTTCCGGTCTGGTTGGAAGAATATCAAAAGTCACTTCTCAGATAAAAAAAATCGACAACCGTGTAATCGACAGTGTCGAGGAAATCTTGCTTTCTAGCGACGTCGGATTCGATGCGACGGAAAAAATCATTACGGACATTCGAGCACGGGTGAAAACCGAGGGCTATGAAGATTCCGGGATGCTGAAAGGGATTTTGAAAGAAGAAATAGCAAAGTATCTGATTAATTCGAACGGGCACGATCAGAAAAACGCGCGGCCATATGTGCTGATGATCGTTGGCGTGAACGGCGTTGGGAAAACCACGACCGTCGGAAAGCTGGCATACAATTTCAAGAACGAGGGAAAAAAAGTTTTGATTGCGGCAGCCGACACGTTTAGAGCTGCGGCCAACGAGCAATTGAAAATTTGGGCTGACCGTGCTGGAGTTGAGATAATTCAACAAAAACCTGGCACAGATCCGGGTGCAGTAGCATACGATTCTGTGAACGCCGCGAAAGCCCGCGATCTTGACGTTGTTTTGATCGACACCGCAGGGAGACTCCATACGAAAACGAACTTGATGGAAGAATTGAAAAAGATCAGGAGGGTTATTCAGAAAGTCATTTACGACGCACCGCACGAAGTGTACCTGGTTTTGGATGCAATCACCGGACAGAATGGCCTCGTGCAAGCTCGTCAGTTTCTCGAAGCCGCCGGCGTGACGGGTATCGTATTGACAAAACTTGATGGCACGGCGAAAGGCGGAATAGTCGTCGCAATAAATCAGGAACTGAAGCTTCCCGTAAAATATATCGGGGTTGGCGAAGGGATAGACGACCTGCAGCCATTCGATAGCAAAACATTTGTGGATGCCTTGTTTGAAGGATGATGGGTTAGCATGGCCAAGATTAAAGTTCTGTCCGAGGAAATTGCGAGCAAAATTGCGGCCGGGGAAGTCGTTCAGCGGCCGGAATCCGTTGTCAAAGAGCTGATTGAAAACGCTATCGATGCCTGCGCAAAATCTATAGAGGTCGAAGTAAAAGATGCGGGGAAAAGTTTCATCAGGGTAAGCGATAACGGCACGGGAATGGTCGAGCAGGATGCGCTTCTTGCATTTCAACAGCATGCGACCAGCAAAATTGCCACCTATGGAGACCTTGAAAATATTTCGACGCTTGGTTTTCGCGGAGAGGCTCTTTACTCGATCGCCGCGGTGTCGCAGGTTGAACTCAAAACCAAAACTGAAAGTGAGGATGCCGGAACGTATCTGCGTATAGACGGCGGAAAAATGGGCAAGGCATCTAAGGTGGCGCGCGATGCCGGCACTACCGTCGTGGTCAGGAATCTGTTCTTCAACACTCCTGCGAGAAGGAATTTCTTGAAGGGGAATTCCACGGAGTTCAGGCATATCTACCAGACGCTTTCACGGTACGCGATCGCTTTTCCGGAAATCCAATTCATGCTTCAATCGGGGGACGAAGTCGTCCTGCGAGCAAAATCAAGTACTGTGAAGGAGAGGCTGGACGAAATTTTCGGAGATAAATTTACTGATTCGCTCGTAGCCTTTGATGAAGATTTCGATCATTTAAAGGTTAGGGGGTTTCTCGGGAAACCTGAATACACGAAGAGGACACGGGGCGAACAGTTTTTGTTCTTGAATAAAAGATACGTTATCAACAAAGCCGTTAATCATGCGGCCTTCTCCGCGTACGAAAACCTCATAGACAAAGGCGACTTCCCGTTCTTTGCGATCTTTATCGAGCTTCCGCCGAATGAAGTCGATGTAAACGTTCATCCGTCTAAGTTAGAAGTAAAGTTCCGGGATGAGAGGAGTATTTACGGGGCTATCCGGTCTGCAACGCGCAGCGCTCTTGTCAGAAGCGATTTGGTGCCTGAGCTTGCCGTCGGAGGAGATTCACGCAGATTTGTCCCGAAGGGAACCAGCTGGACTAGTCGTGCGACGACAGAGTCTTCTCGCGGAGGATTTGTTCCGGTCATGTTCAGTTCAAAACCATCACAGCAGCAAGTTGAAGATGGCCGCATAGCTGACGCGGTCGACCCGCTGTTTGCTTTGAAGCTTCCGCAGAACAGAACAACCGGAGATGAACGGTCTGCGGATGGAGAAATTGTGGAGAGTTCCGGAGATCTCATCTATCAACTTCACAACAAATATATCATCTCGCAGATTTCGACGGGACTTCTGGTGGTTGACCAGCATGCTGCCCACGAGAGAATTATTTATGAGCGCGCTTTGAAAAGGTTTGATGAACAAGGGCAGAATACTCAGCAGCTTCTATTCCCGATAAGTTTGAATCTAGACCCTGCGGATCTTACGATTGTCGAAGAGATCATCCCCGATTTGAACAAGATGGGATTCAGCGTAAAGGTATTCAGCGGCGGAACGGTCATTCTTGACGGCGTACCAGTCGACTTGAAGCCCGGGAGGGAGAACACAATCCTCAACGAGATCATCGAGGATTACAAACGCGACAACGATTTGAGACTGACGCCGCGCGAAAAACTGTGCAAGACGTTCGCTTGCAAGGCAGCAGTTAAAGCCGGGGATTATCTTACAACCGAAGAGATGGAATCGTTGCTGGCTCAGCTTTTCAAGGCCGAAGTGCCGTATGTCTGTCCGCACGGGAGACCCGTTCTGGTGAAAATACCGCTGTTGGAATTGGACAAGAAGTTCGGAAGAATTTAAGATACATTTCACTTCTCAGCAGCAGGCTATCGGTCCAGAATCCTTTCACATTTACGCCGGGCTATTGAAATTTTACCTTTGACTTTTGACTTTAACTTCCATCCTTTCTTATATTGAATTTCATAATTTCAGAACAAAAAGATTGAATTTGTAGATGTCTCAAACCATAGTTTCATTACGCGGCAAGAAAAGGACTCACACTTGCGGCGGGCTTAGAAAAGATAATATCGATCAAAAAGTGATATTGAACGGTTGGGTCGATCGCCGCAGGGACCTGGGCGGCATGATTTTCGTCGATTTGCGGGACCGCTACGGTAAAACGCAGATCGTCTTTGCGCCTCAGCACAATGAAGCTGTTTATCAAACTGCAAAACAATTGAGGAGTGAAGATATAATCGCAGTTGTCGGCAGGGTTGAACATCGACCCGAAGGGACGACAAATCTCGGCTTGCCGACGGGCGAGATCGAGGTTGCGGCAGACGAGCTTCTGATTTTGAACGAAGCCGAGACGCCTCCATTTCCAGTGGACAGCGAGAGCGACGCGAGTGAAGATTTGCGCTTGAAGTATCGCTACGTCGACCTGCGCCGCGAAATCATGCAGAGGAATTTACAGCTCCGTCATAAAGCTGCTCAGAACGTACGACGATATCTCGACGGCCTCGGCTTTCTCGAAATTGAAACACCGTCTCTCATGAGAAGCACGCCGGAAGGTGCGCGCGACTACCTGGTCCCGAGCCGAGTCCATCGCGGCAAATTTTATGCGCTTCCACAATCGCCGCAGACCTACAAACAAATCCTGATGGTGTCGGGGTTCGATAAATATTTCCAAATCGTAAAATGTTTTCGCGATGAAGATCTCCGTGCCGACCGCCAGCCGGAATTTACGCAGGTCGACATAGAAATGTCCTTCGTACTGGAAGAGGATATTTATGAAATGGCTGAACGCCTGATGAAAAGCCTCTTCAAGGAGGTCAAGGGGGGCGACATCGAGACCCCGTTGCCGCGCATGAGCTACGACGAGGCGATGACAAGATACGGAAGTGACAAGCCGGACTTAAGGTTCGGGCTCGAAATTGAAAATGTATCAGATACAGTGCGTGGATCGCAGTTCAAAGTTTTTGAAGCAAGTATTCAGAGCGGCAACCTTGTCTGTGGAATCAAATTGAAAGGACATCCCGATCTGAGCCGCAAACAACTGGATGAATTGATAGATCTTGCAAAGACTTGCGGCGCTGCCGGACTCGTGTACTTTAAAGTCGGTGCCGACACGCTCGATTCGCCTACGGCAAAACATTTTGCCGCCGAACAGTTGAAAAGGCTCGCGATGAAATTTTCAGCGGAACCCGGAGATCTGATTCTGCTTGTCACCCAGCCTCGCGGCAAAATATTTTCGACGCTTGGTCAGTTCCGCCTTGAGCTTGCAAAGCGATTCAATCTAATCGATGAAAATAGAAACTCATTTCTATGGGTTACCGACTTTCCTTTGTTTGAATGGTCCGATGATGAGCACAGATTTGCTGCCATGCACCATCCATTTACTTCGCCAAGGGAAGAGGATGTGGAGAAATTAGACGAAGGTCTGAAAGAATTCGCACAAAAGAAACGATGGGTTCCCGATAATTCGGCGGGAACGGCCCGCGCCCGCGCCTATGATCTTGTCTGGAACGGAAATGAAATTGCCGGCGGGAGCATTAGAATTTTTCAGCCCGAGCTACAACAGAAAATGTTTGCCTGCCTCGGAATCTCCAAAGAAGAAGCCAGGAGAAAATTCGGGTTTCTATTGGAGGCATTTAAGTATGGCGCTCCACCACACGGAGGAATTGCGTTCGGATTTGACAGGCTTGTGATGCTTCTTACGGGAAGTAAATCGATCCGCGATGTCATTGCGTTTCCAAAAACAGCAAGCGCGGTATCTCTGATGGACGATGCGCCGAGCGAAGTAAGCCGCGAGCAGTTGATCGAGCTGCACCTGAAAGTTATCTGACCATCTCCGATCACGATTTGGTCGGCTTGTGTCTTGGTTCTGATTTTCGACCCCGGGGATTTCAGTGTACATTAATTAATCCTTTGCGAGAGGAATGAAAATGTTTTATGGGCTTATTTTACTCGTTGGAATCAATTCGATGTTGAATGACAGCGGCGGAAGTGGGACCCCTATCGGCAGGCTCAGACAAGTCCAAAAGACTCCAGAATCTGTGATCGCCGTGTATGATTCAGGAAAAGCTAGGGTGGAAATTTTCAAAAGCGGGATAGTTCATCTTACTATTCAGCGGGGAGACGACTCCCGAAAATCTTTCGCGGTTATTGAGGAACCGGAAGAATTGTCGCGGTACAAAATTGATTCTGATAAAAAAGCCATTTCGGTAAGCCTGAAGGATGGTGCCGTAAAGTATTTACCTGAATCCATGAATCTCTCATATGTGCCCCAAAACAGCTCAAATCAGTTGGATCTAATCGGAATTCAATTCGAGGGTTCGGGTTTGGTTGCGACTTTTGATATCCACGGCGCGAGGAATTTTTACGGACTTGGTGAAAAAACGTTGCCGTACAACAAATATGGAACATGCGATACAATGTGGAATTCCGATTTTCCCGCTTACTCGGCGAAGCTCGATCCGTTATACGAGAGTATTCCCTTCTTGCTCAAGGCTGACACGAGCGGCGCGTACGGTCTCTTCTTCGATAATACTTTTCGATCGGTCTTTGATGTCGGTGCTTCCGATAGCGGCAAGCTCGTTTATAAATCCGCAGGTGGCGCGCTCGAACTTTATTTAATCACGGGGAAGAACTCTACGGAGATCGTTCAGAGATTCAGCGAGTTAACCGGAAAGATGGCGATGCCGCCGATCTGGGCGTTGGGCTACCAGCAATCCCGATGGAGTTACTACCCTGAAGAGAAGGTACTCGACCTTGCCCGCGGTTTTCGTAAGAGAGAAATCCCGTGCGACGTAATTTACTTGGACATAAATTACATGGACGGGTACAGATGTTTCACATGGAGTCCAAAAGATTTTCCGACGCCGAAGAACATGCTGGACACTTTGCATGATTTGGGTTTCAAAATAGTCACGATAATCGATCCCGGAATAAAGAACGAGAGCGGTTATCGCGTTCATGACAGCGGCGTGAAGGAAGATGTTTTTGTGAAAAGTCCTGATGGAAAATATTTCGCGGGGCAAGTATGGCCAGGCGACTGCGTATTCCCGGATTTCTTCAACGAAAAGACGAGGAAATGGTGGGGAAGTCAGTATGAATTTTTACTCGATTATGGAGTCGACGGGTTCTGGAACGACATGAATGAGCCGAGCGTATTCAACGGTCCGAATAAAACATTCCCGCTTGATGTGGTCCATCGACTTGACGTCGAGGATCATACTAACTCTACGGGAAAGAACGCAACAGTCACGCATGCAGAGGTGCATAATGTTTACGGCATGCAGATGGCGCGCGCGAGTCGTGAAGGTTTGGAGAAACTCGAGCCGGACGAAAGGCCGTTCGTTTTGACGAGAGCAAACTATGCCGGCGGCCAGCGTTACGCCGCGATGTGGACGGGGGACAACTTCTCGAGTTTCGCCCATCTGAAACTTGCACTGTCGATGTTTTTGAATATCGGGGTCAGCGGACAGCCGTTTGTCGGAAGCGACGTGGGCGGTTTCATCGGAAATCCGAGCGCGGAACTTTTTTCACGGTGGCTTGAACTTGGAGTGTTCACTCCTTTTTTCCGAACGCACAGCGTGTGGGATTCCAAACCGAGGGAGCCGTGGGCGTTTGATTCTGCGAGTATGGAAGTAAACCGGGGAGTAATTGAACGAAGGTACGAATTACTTCCGGAAATCTACACCGCGTTCCGTGACGCAAGCGAGAATGGTCTGCCGATCGTGAGGCCGCTGTATTTGGATTTCCCCGAAGACCAGGAAGCGTATAATATTTCTGATGAATTTTTATTCGGGGATAATCTGCTCGTTGCTCCTGTTGTCGATTCTGGAACAGCCAGCAGGGAAATTTATTTACCGGGCCGTCATTCAGGTGATGATGTGAAGTGGAGGAGTTTCTATGATGGTGAAGAGATTCAGAAGGGCTGGCAGAGTGTCGGCGCACCCCTCGGGAAGACCCCGATATTTCTGCGAGATGGTACAATACTTCTTACACAAAGTTTAATTCAATCGACAAGCCAACAAGCAGACACACTAATTCTCAAGATTTACGGAACCAATTCCGCAAAGGGGAGTTCGTATTTTGATGACGGCGAAACGATGTCGTACAAGCGCGGAGATTTTCTTGTATGGAACATTACTTACGAGTACACGAATTCGCACGGGATTTTGAATTTCGATAGGGAGGGTACTTATCAACCGCGGTATAGATTTCTATCGGTGGATGTCTCCGTGCTTCCCGAGCAACGGGGTCGCGTTCCCGCGCACAAAGCGGTAATGAAAACGAGTGACGGACGCGAGTTAGTGGGCGAGATTACCGATATTCGAAATGGTGTCGTCAGAGTGACCTTCCCGTTCACAACAGAAGTAAGGTCGATTGTCGTAGAATGAAGGACGGGGCTAATTATTATTGGTGCGATAACTTTAGAGTTTAGAAGCAGGACCCCACGAGCATTATTAAAGTGGTGTAATTTAACATCGGTGAACGGATAGATTCTTCGGATTTGCATGATTCGACAGACTTAGCTACAAAACCTTTTTTTCACCTGCAACCTTTTGTGCGTTACTTTGCCAATTCCCGGTGTTACGAATTGGTAATTTGCCCCCTGTGGGACTCTTGGAAGTGAATAATATAGTCGTTTTTGTGGCTTTTCTGTGGCACGAGGCTTGTCACTGAATAGGGTAAGTATGAAAAAGATGAATTCAAAACAGGTTTTTAACAATGCGTCCCGCGAGTCGGGGCTCACAAATATTTCTAACAAACAAACAAACCTTAGGAGGTTTACAATGAAAAAGTTAATGTTAGTTGCGGCGCTGGTTCTCGTATTCGCGGGAATGTCTTTTGCGCAGGATCATGCAAGTAGTACGGCGACAATCAACGCCAATATTCAAAAAGGATTGACCATTTCTGTGTCCAACGCGATCCTCGATTTGGGAAACCTTGTTGCGGGCACGACCCCGGCCGCCGTCAGCCCTCTTAGCGGCACGGTTCCGGCTTTCACTGTAACAGGAGATGGCGGACACGTGGTAAACGTTTCATATGATGCAACGGTTACTCTGAACGGACCGAGTAGTGCAACGATGACCTTCAATTCGGATTTCAAGGGTGATGCGTCAGGTACACAAGGGAGCGCTGGTGCAGTTGGCGCGACAGTTACTTTGAGTGGTGCTTCTCCCGCTACTGGCAACTACTATTTCTGGCTTGGCGGCAATGTCGGTTCGATTGACCCCGCTCAGGCTCCGGGAAGTTACACTGGCACTTTCCACGTTTCAGTAAATTATTAATTTAGATCGACGGTGCCTCCAGTGGTACGTCGTATCGTAAATATTGTAGGGACGCAAGAAGGCTTAGCAGTAGTGCTGAGCCTTCTTTTTTCTCGTCAAGTTTCCGCTGATGTTTTATGTCTTGATATGTTGAAACATGAAGGTTGAGTGAAATGAACCGAATGAGTTATAGGTTAGGATTTGTTTTCGGAACACTTCTCGTTGCCTATCGGGCAAGTGCGCAAAATCCTTCGATAACGTTGACCCGCAACCTGTCCTTTGGCACCAATATTACAGGCACCGCAACAATAGCGTACAACAGTGCCAACGCTGCGGTATTTGCAGTTCAGTTTCCTAACTATACTGGAGCACCTACCGCCTCATTCACATTCATTCTGCCGGCTGATTTGACGGATGGTTACGGTGATAACTTACCGATTTCCTTTGCAGCGAATTCTGCCGCGTATCACGTTAATGTAAACAGCACGACTGGAGCAACTACGTTTAACCCAAATAACGGTCTGGACGGGAATTTGGGTACCGCTGCTCACATCGATTACTTCTGGCTCGGAGGAACTATTACGCCAGGGAACAACTACACGGCGGCATCTTACATGGGCACAATAACTGTCCAGGTAACTGTCACGGTCGGCACGCAACAATACACGGCAAGTCAGATCATTAATGTTACGGCATCGCTCTCGGGTAATGTTTCACTTTCAGCAAGCGGCACGCTCAACTTCAGCCCAATCGTTGCGGGCACAACCCCACCTTCACTTGGTGCTCAGGCCGTCGGTGCCCCGACATTTACTGCAACTGGTTTTAGAAACCGGAGCACTGTGTCATTCCCCGCTACAGCGACTTTGAACGACGGTAATGGCCACACGCTGACCTTCACAGCGAGTTTATACGGTTCAAGCACGAATAATCAAGCCGGGTCACATGCGATTACCTCGGGTTCGACCTTGGGCAGCACAACCGGCGGGACCTTTTATTTCTGGCTCGGCGGTTCTCTGGGTTCGGTCCCAATAGGGCAGGTGGCCGGAACATATAGTGGTACATTTGCGATAAGGATGACTTATTGAAGAAATGTCATGCAAGTTTCCATTCATTAGATTAAATTGATAGCATGAAAAAAATCTTAACCTTCGCGATAGTTTTGCTGGTTACCTCGTTTGTCAAGGCACAAGTGATTGTTGCACCGACGATCTTATTCATGAGCGACCAGTCCAGATTCGGAACGTTTGTGGTGATGAATCGATCGAACACACCTCAGGAGATTTCCATAACATTCAAGTTTGGATTCCCTGAATCTGATTCATCCGGAAATATCAGGATGCAATACGATGACAGTTCCATGGCAGACAAGCATTCATGCCAGCCATGGATCAAAGGGTTTCCGCAGAAGTTCGTCGTTAATCCCGGCCAGCAGCAAGTTGTCAGACTGGTCGTCGCCCCGCCGCCAGGAATCCAGGATGGAGAGTATTGGACAAGGTTGGTAACAAGTTCAACTCCTCAGGCAAAGGTAATCGACACGGTAAGGACCGGAATTACAGCTAACATTACCTTTGTTCTCGAACAGGTCACAACCATTATTTACAGAAGGGGAAACGTTTCAACAAGTGTCAGTCTACCCGACATTGAAATTAAGCAGGACACAGCCTCGATAAATTTGCTTGCTCGTGTGACGAAAGGAGGGAATTCTCCTTTTTTTGGAAAAATCTCTGGCGAGGTTCAGGACAAGGCCGGGAACAAATTATACGATGAAGAAGAGGTCATCGCAGTTTATCGGGACGACATGGTTTTTAAATTTGCAGTGCCTCTTTCCAAGCTGCCGCAGGGTATGTACACTGCCGCTATCAAGCTGTCATCGGAAAGAACCGATATTTCGCAGGATGACCTTTTAAAAACCGCGGCAGTGGAAAAAACCATAAAATTTTCAGTCCAGTAGAAATTATGTTTAACTCAGAATCAATAATCATCTATTTAAATTTTTGAAAACCTTAGAGCGGGACAAAATATCTGTACAAAAGCTTCGTGGATATGGATAATTGCAGCGAGCCTTCTCATTGTCGGGAAAGCGGGGGGACAAACAAACTTCGAGCAGTCTCAATCACAGGAAATCTATCTCTCTTTCAATTATAACGGACTGGTAAACACCGTAATCACTGCGGTGTATCAGGACGATTCGATCTATATTCCTATCGGGGCAATTTTCAAAGAACTTGAAATTGATAGGACAATCAGCCTTCGAGATTCCACAATTAAAGGATTCTTTGTCAGACAAAACGATTTATATGAAATAAATTTTGCAAGACATATTGCACGCCTGAACAGGAGAACAATAAAGTTCGACAGTAGCCAAGTAATCATCGGCCATTTGGACTATTATGTTTTGCCATCCCTCCTCAACAAGATTTTTAGCTTAGACTTTTCTGTCGACATGAGTTCGTTGGCGCTTTCGCTTACGACGGAACAAGAGCTTCCGATCGTTACTGAATACCAGAGAGAAGCGCGGAGGAATTATCTCGTTACTACACCGCAGGCGTCATTCATACAGGCACCCCTTGCCTATCCCCGCCATCGTTCACTATTAAATGGAGGGGTAATGGACTATTCGCTTACAGGCTTCGCTGGAATGGGACAATCGGCTTATAACTATGATTTTACCGGCGGGGGAGAAATTCTCGGCGGAGAAGCCGAAGGTACAATCTTCGGAAATTTTTCGGACAGGACCTCCAAAATTTATTCTAGTGACATTAGCTGGAAATACGTTTTTGATTCGACCAAGTACATCACTTATGCGGGCCTGGGCAATCTCTATTCGAATGGCTTGACACAGTATGGATTCCGCGGCGTTCAGCTTTCGAACGAACCGGTTTCTATAAGGACAATTTTCGGCAAATACGTCATCGATGCAAAAACAAACCCAAATTGGGACGTGGAGCTTTATCTTAATGGTCAACTTGTCGGATATTCGAGAGCCGATGCGGACGGCAACGCGCATTTTTCGATACCTCTCGTCTACGGCACTTCATTTGTGCAGCTCAAATATTACGGACCGAGCGGAGAGGTGATTGAATCCGACCGCAGACTTCAAATACCATTCACATTCCTACCGACAGGGCAAATTACATATACGGTCGGCGGCGGCAAGCTTAACAATACGGACTATAACTTTATTTCAGGCGATGTTGCAGCGGGAATTTCCGACTGGATGACGGATAAGATTGGTTTGGACTATGTTGATGATCCGATTTTCGCAAAACCTCTCCTGTACAATTCGCTTTCGTTGAGAGTTGGCACCGAATACATGATAAGCCTTGACGCTGCGCCGTCTGCCTATTATCGCTCTACTTTTGACGCGCTCTATGCTTCACAAACGGCGTTCGATGTAGAGTATACTCGGTATCGGAATAATCTGCTTTACAATCCGAGCGAAAAGCTGCAGGACGCCCAGGCAGATGTTTTTATCCCGGTCATTTTCCCGATCGGTTCGTTTAACCTTAGAGCCGCTGCAATCGGGCAGGAATATGTAAATGGACAAAGGGCTTACAGCTATTCCTCCTACATAAGCTCGAGTGCCGGACAGTTCAACGCATCGTTGGGCTATCTTTTATCGGTTCTCAATTATGGCGGAGGGGTCATAAGAAGTTATGGATTGACTGCCAACGTTTTGTACTCGTTGATATTCCAGGAGGGAGCATTCGATTTTCTGAACGGATCACTCCTGGATCTAACCATGAGATACGGAGTTCTCAAGAATTCTCTCGACGATATAAGGTTAGAGTTTTCAAAGAATGTCCAGCAATATGTGAGAGTCTCCGCCGCAGTTGAGAGAGACTTCGTGAATAAATTCACCACGTTTAATTTACAGGTAGTAGCGGATTTACCCTTCACTCGTTCGACAAGCAACGCTCAGATTCAGAACGGCAAGTCATGGTTCAGTGAAAATGTTTCTGGCTCGATTGGTTATGACAGCCGATATCGCCATTTTGTCTTCAACGATCTCGGATGGGTTGGGCATTCAGCCGCTTCCATGAGGATGTACGTGGATAACAACAACGACGGCAAGTATGACGCAGGCGACGAGGTCATCGATGGCACAGTAACTTTGAGGCAGGCCGTGTCGTCTGAAATCTCGAGTGATGGCATTCTAAGGGAATGGAATCTTCTGCCTTATACACAGTACAGTGCAGATATAGACATTAGCTCAATCAAAAACCCTTTGTTGATTCCAAAACAAAAATCATTTTCGTTCGTCACAGATCCTAATTCCTATAAGTCCATCGATATACCGTTCTTCGCAGGAGGAATTGTCGATGGCACCGTATTGAAAATCTCCGGCGAGACCGCGACGGCGATCCCGGGTTTAACTCTCGAAATCAAATCTGTCGGTTCTGATTTCCAGAAAGCTATTTCGATTTTCGGTGACGGTAGTTTCTATTATATGGGCCTGCCCCCCGGAAAATATGAAGCCTATGTCGACTCGAGCCAGCTCTCTATGCTAGGGTTGGACGCCGATCCTGCTATTTTGAAGTTTGAGGTCAAGCCGACGAAGAATGGAGACTACGTTGAAGGTTTGAAGATTTTGTTGCATGACAAAAAGTCGCAGACCACGGGAGAACTAATTGAGAGGTTTCCTGCAGGTGAGGCGACCAAATGGATTGTTTACAAAGAAAGATCCGCGATCACCGAAGGCAAGTTTAGAATACAACTTGGCGCTTTCTCCACGCGTAAACGAGCCGAAAAATTTGCGGTGAATTTGAGACAGAGAACCGGACAGCGGTTAGACGTTTCTCTAAGAAGAAATTCAAATTTGTATGTGGTTCAGTCTGAACCTATTAGCAGAAAAGAAGATGCCGTGGATAGACTTATTAAGTTCTTGGACAGGTTCCAGTTCGAGGACGCCTTCATGACATACGAAGGAGGTGACCCGATCAAGTATCTTTACTCGATCCAAATAGCGGTAACCGTATACGCATTCAAGATTCTCAGGAGTTTATCAGCTCTTCATGGGGAATCCTTTCATATTCAAAGGTAATTATTACCGATGAACCCAAGGTAATCTTTAGCAAGAAAAAACCACCAAGCCTTGTAACTATCAATAAATCAAGTTGTTATGCAACACGATAGAGTTGTCTTGATTCCACAGATTCTTGGCATTGCCTTCGCAAGATTAAGAGCAGAAGGCAATGAAAAGAAAATTGAACATATCGCTCCTCCTCCCGGTGATCGGGTTGCTCGTGTGGACGTCAAATTCACAGGCTCAACAGGTGGCGACCGCAACTGCAAGAGTAACCCTCACGGTAATTCCCGCGGCGGGGATTAACTTTACTCAGACAAATTCCACAAAAACATCTTCCTCGGTAAACCAATCCAATGGCAGTGGAATTACTTTGCATACAACCAGCAACGTGGCCGTCATGATGAACTCTTCCAGCGGCAAAAAGATGTTGAATGACAACCACGTCGGGCAGGGAGTTACAAAAACCATTACTTCAAAAGAACTCAACGACGTTTCAAAAGTTGAAATAATATACCTCGGAAGCTAAAGCTCCGCGTATTTCTTCACCCCTACACGAAAACTCATTTCAGGAAATAATTGTAATCCCAATTTACTTTAGCGTAATACTACACGTGCCATAGCGGGCAGGACAGGTTATTCTATCGTATTTTCCATCAATTCGGCGGCATACTAGGTGCAGATTGGCCCTACAGTGGTACATACCATGACGGCGCAGTAGAATGTTTTTTGAGACGTTGGTTCATTTTTGCCAAGGCGATGCCCTTGTATGTAATCGAATCCAGCTACTAGTTATGTTACAAAATTTATTCGAGAGAGGTTAAGTGGCGAATTTTACAATAACAGCAGATTTCTACAGACTGTTTGAGACCGTGAAAATTCCGTTCGTTGTGACCGATTGCGATCTTAGCTTGGTCTATGCAAACCAGTTTGCGCACGAAGCGCTTCCGATGACACTAGAGATCGGAAAACGCCTCAACATAGAAGAGTTCTTGCAGGCTGAAGACTCGTCTGCATTCGATGCCGTTGTCGATGAGTGTAAAAAGCAGGGGGAGGGGATCGGAACTCTTAAGCAAAGGGATGTCGACAAATACTTCAAGGTGAAGGCGTATTATCTCAGAGGTCCCGATAGCGAGATAGTATTTCATTTCGACGATGTCTCTCAAGTAAGGGTTCTCGAAACGCAATTTTATGAGCATCTCGTCGATCTGTACAACCAATTGGAAACCAAGGAGCGCGAGATCTCAACCCTCAAGTCTAAGGTGCTTCAATCTAAAGAGATGAGCCGTAAGATTTGAGTCCCGCCGGAAAAACCTTCAGTCCATCTTCCTAGAATTCCTTCCAGTCAAACCGTCTGCAACTGTTCGAGGCTCCCCTTGAAAATCTTATATCTATCTTCATGCGGCAGGGTACTATTAATCAAAGGATAGAGAATGAGTTCTTCTTTCTTATTGTGAGTCGCCAGCTTGCCGATCAATTGGTTGAGTATGCCGTGAATTGTCTTCACGTCAGTCTTGTCGGCAGGAGTGGAAATGCAGGACACAATCTCGCGATGTTCTGAAATCATTACGCGCACCGGTCTCATTTGCTCTGGGGTCGCATGGTCTCCGAAAGAAGGGAACAACAAAGTTTCTTCAAGTTCGATATGCTTCAGAAGCTGTGCCCTGGTTTTTGAGTAAAGCCTTGTTGCGCTTCTTTGCTCGGGGGCCGCCCGCAGCGACGATATGTTCAAATCAATCCTTCTATGGTCGAGTTCAAATAGAGACCAAACATCCGATTTCTTTCTCTCTTTTTCCATGTGATGGACTTTTTCAATTAGAGAATCCAATTCCTGTTCTGAAAGTTTCTTTCCCAACCTGGCAATTAAAATGTTTTCCTCTTCGCTGAAATGTTTGCCTAGTAGAACCAAAAAATCATCGATCTGTGATCTCAATAATTGAACGTCGCCATGGCCGAATGTCGCTTCAATCATGTCGAGACCGTGTTTTATTTCTTTGTGTTCTCGTATCATGTCGTTTACAAATTTCAGATCGTCGTCGGCGGCGTACAGAGTGAGTTCTTCAGCTTCGGCGTGAGGCACGAGATATTCCTCACAATAGGACAGTAGAAGTGATGCGTCGGTCGGGGTCTCTTTTGCTCGGTCGGCTAGTGATTTTATTGCGCCGATAAGCTGACTGTGGTGTGTATGTAGTTTTTCGAGCGAGCTCATTTTCTTTCCTTTTTTTTGCTTAGTTTTGCTCTGAACATGACCTTACAGCGTCCACGATGTCGTCTATGGACCGATTCAAACCGAAATGCTTAAAAACGATCTCCCCTTGCTTGTTGAGAACGGTTATTTGGCTCGAATGGAAAAAATCTCCGTTGGATTTCATCTTGAATTCGACTCCGAGAACTTCTGCGAGCGAACGAATGTCGTCTTCTTTGCCGGATAGAAGCTCCCAATCTCTGCCGAGCCGTTGATTCTTGGCAAGTGTCTTTAGAGCCTGAGGCGAATCTCTCTTTGGATCGAAGGAAACGAGAACGAATCCGGCCTTCCCTTTGAGATCATCCCGCAGGCTCGATTCGATTCTTTTCATGTCGTTGATCGTCAAGGGACAGGCGTACGTGCAGTGAGAATAGAACATTGCCACGATTTCAACTTTCCCCTCTAGATCGGCTATGTTGATCGAATTGCCATCTTGATTTTCCCAAGTTGAACCGAGTTGATAGACGGAATTTCCGGTCACCGGGAGAGAATCGGCATTCTCTACACAACACATCCTATCATTTCTTCGGTCTGCCGATCGGGCAGACTGGTTGTTTTTGTATTTTGATTCGGCTTTCTTTTGAGACAGGACCGCCGATTCAAGTGAAATGGTTAAGACTGCGGCCGTCAATAAAGAGAAGAAGATTGTTTTCATTTTGTGATCCTCGAGTTTTTGTGGTAGGTCGTATTACACCTTCGTGCCGAAATGCACTTCGGTGTGCAGGCACATCTAAATCCTAGGTTGAGAAGGCAGTAGCTTGCTCTCAATGCGCCGCGAAACGAGTATCGGAGGAACGTCTGATAGTCTTTCGGATTATTTACATTCACGGAGGACCCGCCGCAACTTAGGATTGAAGGAGAGTCGACTTCTTCCGCCTGGCTTCCGTCGAGTAGGATGTCATTGAAATCTTCCGTCCACTCCCGAATATTTTGCATCGATAAAGAAGTTTCCATCCGATTAGCCATCATCCTGACGACATATTCCCATTCGTCCGTCGTAGGGAGTCTTTTGTGTGCCCATTTGCAGTAAGCCTGCGCTGCGAACCACGATACATCGGTTACAGGGTCAAGTGACCGGATATTTTTTCCTAGTTTTAAATCCGCAGCCCAATTCCTCAAATAATTTTTGTCCGCGAAGATGGGTCTAACTCTGGACTTCCTCCATTGTGGGTTTACCTTGACGAAATAGAGAAACTCGGCGTTCGTGACTTGATGCACATCAAGGCAAAAGGACTTCACATGAGCTTTGGCTTTCTCGCCGGCCTCTTTGGAAAAAGGAACATAACTGCCTCCCGGGACAAAAATCATTTTCTCGTTCGGCATTTTGAATGAAGAGGTCTGGCACATTCCCATCGTTGCGAAGAACAGAAAGGTAAGCACGATTTCCGCTGAAGATGTTTTCGACTGCAGTGGAATTCTCATCAGTTATCTCCGTTTAAAGAAATCATTTTTGCTGACCTGATCTGTTCGATTTCCTTTTGAGCTACGGGACCCATCTTATTTCCGAAGCTGCTTCGTACGAACGTCAACACTTTTGCGATTTGTTGATCATCGAGAGGTTGAGGTGGCATGACATTGTTGTATGCCTTCCCATTGACCATGATGGTTCCCGAATGGCCGTGGAGCACGAAGTCGATAGCCGTCTTCTGATTATTTTTCAGAAAGTCTGATCCTGCAAGCGGAGGGAATACGTTCGGGATCCCTTGCCCGTTTGACTGATGGCATGCTATGCAGGTTCGATCAAAAATTTGCTGTCCGGTCTCTTCCGCTGATACCTGCTGCGTGCTAACATTGGTTTGGATTTGGTCGTCAGCGGATTCGTCGCTCGTGTTATTAACGGAAGGCTGGCCGAGGTAGATTTCATCCGCCTGTTTTCCCGAATAAACGAGTTCGTTGCCTTTTCCTGTCACAACCAATTGTCCGACGGCTCCTTTGTTGAACGAGCGAAAAACCGAATGATCCACGATGCTGTATGTCCCCGGTACTTCAGTTTTGAATTCGACTATGGCCGCACCGCCCGCCGGGATCAAGGTCGTCTGGATATCATGCTCGGTTACTGTCGACCCGCCTTCACCATAAACTTTGTCGAACACTTCGCCAATGATGTGAAATGATGAGATGAGATTTGGTCCGATGTTCCCCACGAATATTCTTATGATCTGGCCGGTTTCGGCGGTCAGAGCATTTTTCCCGGTAAGAGATCCGACTGATCCGTTGAACACAACATATGATGGACGTTCATCTAGTGCTTTTTGGAGATCGAACTGCTGCAAGCCGGAGTCGCCAAACTCGCCTGTCGTGTAGAACTCGCTTTGCATTATGTAGAACTCTTTGTCAACTTGCGGAAAACCTTCTTTCGGCTGAACGAGAATCAATCCGTACATGCCGTTGGCGATGTGCATCGGTACAGGCGGAGTTGCGCAATGATATACGTACAATCCCGGATGCAGGGCTTTGAATGAAAAGACTGATGTGTGACCGGGAGGTGTGACCGATGAAGCCGCGCCGCCCCCGGGACCGATCACTGCATGCAAGTCGATGTTGTGTGCCATCATGTCGGACGGATCATTGCTGAGGTGAATTTCCACGAGATCGCCTTCGCGTACGCGAATCATCGGGCCGGGCACGGTTCCGTCGAAAGTCCAGAATTGATATTGCACGCCGTCCGCAAGTCTCCCGATTTTCTCTTTTGTGAAAAGGTGAACCACGACCTTTGATGGATGGTTACGAATTATCGGGGGTGGGACGTTCGGTGCGGACGTCAGCACTGCATCCTCCGTGCCTTCCATTTCATTCGAATAACCCGTCTCGCACCCGGAGTTGACAACGGCAAGAAGAATTATGGGTAGAAATGTCCCCAGGAAAAGAATCGTTCGGATTTCCGTTCTCACGTTCATTTTTGCATCTCCATTTCAAAGCTACACTGAAGTCAATTCATCTTTATTATTTCGGATAAAACCCTCTGAAATATAAGCATAAAAATAATCTATCTAGTTCGCAAAAAGCAGTCCCATCTAAAGTGATTCTTTTCCTCATGTGTATTTCAGACTTTTGTATCTGAAATATATTGTGTTGGAAAGCGTTTGTCAAGTCATCTATTAAGGTATCGAGGAGACCCCGGATTCCGTGATCGATTAGCTAAGACGCATGTAGTCTCAGAAGGGTGTGTCGGACGCAAAGATGGTGATCATCAGTCGACCCGAAATCTCCAATCGGCGTTTGCTGCCTTCCAGCCTGTGAGAAAGATCAGCTTGACCCTCTTCTCGAGTATAGGAAAGTCTATCTTGTCACTCGTGTCCGTCGGCTTGTGGTAGTCAGAAATATTGCCGTCGAAAAAGAAAACTACCGGGATATTTTTTTTGGCAAAATTGTAGTGATCGCTGCGGTAATAGAATTGGTTCGGATCGTTGTCGGCATCAAACGCGTAGTCCAACTTGATCCTGACTGACTCACTGTCCGCAGAGACCAACAGTGAATCTAATTCAGTGTTCAGCCGCTTGCTCCCGATCACGAAGACGTAATTGCTATCACGGTTTATGTAGGAAGTGTCGATCCGGCCGTCCATGTCGGTATTCAAATCAGCCACGATGTTTCCCATCTGCACGGTGGGATGTGAAGTAAAGTATTCTGAACCCAGGAGACCTTTTTCTTCTCCGGAAACCGCCAGAAAAATTATACTCCGCTTCGGTCTTATCTTCGATCTTGAGTATGTCTTCGCAATGCCGAGCACGGTGCTCGCACCAGAAGCGTTGTCGTCTGCTCCATGGTAGATAACTCCTTCGGCCGTCCTTCCGAGATGATCATAGTGGGCCGAATAAACCACATACTCTTTCTTGAGAGAGCTATCTGCGCCCTGTAAAATTCCAATCACGTTCTCGGACTCGCGGGTTTCGCAAGCGAGATTTATCTTCACGGTCGCGTTGCCGAGTTGCGTGGAAGCTGGAATTTTTGATGAGTCTATTTTTTTAGCCAGACTGTCTATGTTAGATCCTTGAATCTTCAGGAGCTCATCTGCGATTTCCGCTTTTATATAGACGGATTGCATAAGTGTTCTGGTTCTGACTTCTCTTTTCCCGTTGCTCAAAGACATCGCGTTATTGCCGAACATCGATATGAAATTTTGGCGAATTTTTTCAAACTCGTCCTCCTTCGCTGCAAAGAGCACCGCCGCCGCGCCATGTTTCATCGCGTTGCTGCGTTTATACAATTCCGTCTTTACCAAGACATCGGCAGTATCGGCGAAAGGCGGATTTCCGCTCAGAAGCATGACAATCTTTCCTTCTACATCTATCCCTTTATAATCCGAATAAGAATCATCCTCAAAGCCATATCCCGCAAATACGACAGGTGCGGTTATTGTGGTGTCGCCTGCGCCGAGAGGCATCACGACAAAATCCTTTTCGTTGTGAAAATATTTTCCGCCCGCCTCGATGAAAGACGAATTGCTGACATAATGAACATCGACGGAGAAATGCTGGAGATATGTGCCGGTGTCACCGAGCGGTTTCAATGCGAGTTTTTTGAACTCCTTCGCAATAAAATCTGCCGCCTTCTTCTGTCCCGATTCGGTCGTTTCCCTCCCTTCGAGTGAGTCGGAGGCGAGGTAATCCAGCGCATAACGAACGTATGAGATGTCGAAATACTGCAACGCTGCCCCGCCTGCTGTTTCATAGTCAATCGTCGATCTGGAACTGACGGAACTACAGTTTCCAATGAAACCCTTGTGGAAAGGACCGTCCGAAGAAATTCTTGGGGACATCTGCGCAGAAGCAATCGATACACAAAGGACCAAAGAGAAACGAAGCAGGATCATCTGGATACCTTTTCTTTCCGTTTGTCGAGAGCTTCGACTGCACACACGGCCGCGATATTGACTATCGATTCGACATCGCAACCTTGTTGAAGAACATGGATCGGCTTTTTCATTCCCATCAAGATCGGGCCGAGCAGAGCGGCACCGCCGATCTTTCCCATGAGTTTGTATGCGATGTTTCCTGCATCCAGGTCGGGAAAAATGAGTGTATTTGCTCCGCTTTTCAAGTTCGAGAACGGATAGCTTTCCTGTATGACTTCCGGAGAGAGTGCAATGTCCGGCTGGATCTCGCCGTCAATTGTCAGGTCCGGCTCCAGCCTGTGTACTATCTCCACTGCTTTCTGAACTTTGATAGATTGTGGAAGCCTCGTGCTCCCGAAAGTGCTGAATGAAAGCATGGCGATTCTCGGGGCGATATTAAATCTTTTTACGACTTCGGCGGTCATAATTGCGATCTCCGCAAGTTCCTCCGCATCAGGATCGATATTGACTGTCGTATCGGCGAAGAAGAAAGCGTCCCGCTTTGTCATTATGATGTAAAGCCCCGCCACTCTATTTCTTCCCTCAGCCATTCCGATAACTTGCAGTGCAGGTTTTATAGTGCTCGGATATGTTTGTGTCAGCCCGGATACGAGTCCATCGGCATCGCCCATGTGTACCATCATCGCGCCGAGATAATTTGCCCTCTCGATATATCTTGCTGCACGCGTGCGCGTGAAACCCTTGCGCTGCCTCATCCTGAAGAGTTCGTCTATATATTGTTCATGTTTGTCGAAGTATTCAGGATCGATTATTTCTATTCCTTCCATGTCTATTTTCATCTCATGAGCTTTAGTCTCGATACGGGATTTTCGGCCGAGGAGCACCGGCTTTGCGATCTCCTCGTCAAGGATCATCTGTGCCGCATGAAGTATCTTCGGCTCCTCGCCTTCCGGAAACACTATTCGCATTCCGCTGTGCTGCGATTTCACAATCGCCGTTCTCACAACGCTTCTCGTTATGCCCATCCTTTCTTCAAGCTGAAAGACATACTTCTCCCAGTCGTCGATTTGCAGCCTTGCTACTCCGGTTTCGATGGCCGCCTTAGCGACTGCGGGAGCGACCCATGTTATCACTCTCGGATCAAAAGGCTTGGGTATGATATAGTTTCTGCCGAACTCCAGCTCGACTCCGCCGTAAGCTCTTTTCACTGAATCGGGAACCGGCTCCTTTGCAAGGCTCGCAAGTGCTTTCACCGCTGCGATTTTCATCTCCTCATTGATGGTACGGGCGCGAACGTCGAGTGCACCCCGGAAGATAAAAGGAAAGCCGAGCACGTTGTTTACCTGGTTCGGGTAGTCGCTGCGGCCCGTTGCCATAATCAAATCGCGCCGGCAGTCGGTGGCTTCTTCATAGGTAATTTCCGGGTCGGGATTTGCCATCGCAAAGACTACGGGTTCCTTCGCCATCGAACAAACCATTTCCTTCGTCACCACATTAGCGACTGAGAGTCCCACGAAAACATCAGCACCGCGAATCGCTTCCGCTAGGGTTCGCAGTTTCGTATCCTGTGCAAACTGTTCTTTGTAAGGATTCATGTCGATCGGCCTCCCCTTGTAGATAAGGCCTTTGGAATCGCACATGAAGATGTTTTTTGGGTTCGCACCTAATTTGATATAAAGTTTCGTGCATGCAATTGCCGCTGCACCCGCTCCGTTCACCGTGATCCTCACTTTCGAGATATCTTTTCCGACGATTTCCAGTGCGTTGAGCAAGGCAGCTGAGCTGATGATAGCAGTGCCATGCTGGTCATCATGGAACACCGGAATATTCATCATCTCTTTGAGTTTTTCTTCCACGTAGAAACAATCCGGCGCCTTTATATCCTCGAGATTTATTCCACCGAAAGTCGGTTCCAGCGCTTTTGCAACCGCGACGATTTCTTCCGGAGTCTTTGAGTTAATTTCTATGTCGAAGACGTCGATATCTGCGAACCTTTTGAACAAAACTCCTTTGCCTTCCATCACCGGTTTTCCGGCGAGAGGACCGATATTCCCGAGTCCAAGTACTGCGGTTCCATTTGAAAGAACAGCGACTAAATTCGACTTGGAAGTATATTCGTAAACCGAATCCGGGTCTTTGTCGATCACCCTGCAGACTTCTGCGACTCCCGGTGTGTATGCCAGCGATAGATCACGTTGTGTTACACATGGTTTTGTCGGCACGACTTCGACTTTTCCTTTTCTTCCGATTGAGTGGTATTGAAGAGCGTCTTCGACTCTGATTTTCATCATAACCTCCGATTTTTTTCACAGCCCGTCCATGTAGCGGATCGGCCAATTTTTTGTCTGCTGGAAAGTTAGTCAGCGGGGATTGAAAGTTCAAAGCAACTTCAAGGCACAAGATGGCAGATGCTCGGACAAAGTTTTTTGTTCTACGCTTTTGTCTCTGTCGCCATCCCAATCTTGTTTAACCATTCAGACTCTGCTATATTTTCTTTGTGGAATTACGCCCGGAGATCCGCGTCTGGCGGACAAATATCGTTTACCAACGGAGATAGTTTTGAACGAACTCAAGGAAATAGATAAAGTCGAAGAAATAAAAAAGATTGAAGACATCCCGACGCGGCTCCCAGTTCTTCCTCTTAGGGATTCTTTAGTGCTTCCGTATATGCTGTTCCCGATTCTCGTAGGACGGGAACTATCTGTGGAAGCTGTCGAGCAAGCTTCCAAGAAGCATAAATATATTTTGCTGATCGTGCAAAAGGACAATACGCTGGAAGATCCGGCGATCGACGATCTCTATCGTGTCGGAACCGTCGCTAGAATATTGCAGGTTCTCAAACTCCCCAATGGTTTGCTTAAAGTCCTTGTCGACGGAGTCGCGCAAGGGTTCGTAAAAAAATTCTTTGATGAGAATTTGATTCTTCATGCGGATTATTCGATCAACTTGTACCAGGCAAAAAAAGACGTCGAACTTGATGCCTACGTTAAACACGCTACGCAGTTATTCAAGGACTACGTTCACAACAGCCGCGACATCCCTCCTGAAACGGTGATGTCTCTAGATAACATGGAGCAGCCCGACCGCAAGTTCTATTACATCCTCGCAAATTTGGATCTTCCTGTCCCGGAAAAAATGGACCTTTTCGAATTGAAGAACCTTCGCGATCAATATGAAGATGTGATAAAGATAATGACGGAGGAAATAAATATTCTGAAGATCGAGCAGGAAATCGACGACAAAGTGCAGGACAGCATACAGAAAAACCAGCGGAAATACTGGCTGCAGGAGCAAGTAAGGATAATGCAGGACGAACTTGGCGACGAAACGCCGACAGGGGAAATAGCGGCATTAAAGGAAAAAATAGAGAAGGCCAAGATGCCCGATTTAGCGAAGGCGAGAGCCGTGGATGAGCTTGACAAACTGAAGAGGACACAGCCGTTTTCTCCTGAGGCAACCGTTATAAGAAATTATCTTGACTGGCTAATCGATGTGCCATGGCACGAGAAGACACACGACAATCTCGATGTTGAACACGCCAAGAAAATTCTTGACGAGGATCATTACGGATTGGAAAAACCGAAGGAGCGATTACTCGAGCAGATCGCGGTTTTGAATCTTGTGAAAGAGATGCGCTCCCAAATACTCTGCTTCGTCGGTCCTCCCGGCGTCGGAAAAACGTCGCTTGCGAAGTCGATCGCGCGCGCACTGGGAAGAAAATTCGTTCGCCTATCGCTTGGCGGGATCAGAGATGAGGCGGAAATTCGAGGTCATCGCAGAACTTATGTCGGTTCTCTGCCTGGACGAATCCTGCAGGCGATGAAGCGTGCAGGCGTCGTCAACCCGGTCATGCTTCTGGACGAAGTTGACAAGATGTCATCGGATTTTCACGGCGACCCGTCTGCCGCACTCCTTGAAGCGCTTGACCCCGAGCAAAACCACTCCTTCCAGGACCATTACCTCGAAGTCGATTACGATCTCTCTAAGGTTTTGTTCATCACTACAGCGAATATTCATGATAACATACCCGTCCCGCTTGAAGACAGGATGGAAGTCATTGACCTGCCCGGCTATTTGGATTATGATAAAATAGAAATAGCAAAATCTCACATCGTTCCCCGGCAGTTGAAAGCACACGGCATCGACGAGAAGTTTGCAGAATTCGAAGACGCGGCATTGATGAGGGTTATCCGCGAATACACATGGGAAGCCGGCGTGAGGAATCTCGAGCGATCCATCGCCGGGATTTGCAGGAAAATCGCGAAAGAGATTGTGGCGCAGAAAAATGGGAAGGCGAGTGAGCGTCAAAGATCAGGTTCCCGGGCACAGAGTATCCGGCCTGTCCTAATTGACGAGAAAAAGGTGGAGGAATTTCTCGGAGTTCCGAAATTCCATTCGAAGCAAATCTCTGCGAAGAGCCGTATGGGGGTGGCGGTCGGACTTGCGTGGACAAGCGGGGGAGGCGATATTCTGAATATTGAAGCTGTATTGATTGATGGACCCGACAGAGTACAATTGACGGGACGGCTGGGCAGTGTCATGCAGGAGTCTGCAAAGGCGGCTCTGACTTATGTCCGTGCAAATGCGGCTCGTCTCGGTATCCGAAAGAATTTTGACAAAGGAAAGGAAATTCATATACATGTCCCTGAGGGTGCAACTCCCAAAGATGGTCCATCAGCCGGCCTGACGATGGCAATTGCACTGATCTCCGCTGCAGGCAAGAAACTGGTACACATGGATGTCGCAATGACCGGAGAGATAAATCTCAACGGTGAGGTTCTGCAAATCGGTGGTCTGACGGAGAAGCTTCTCGCGGCCAAACGATACGGTGTCAAGAAGGTTTTGATTCCGAAAGAAAATGTGAAGGATCTGGCCGAAGTGCCGGAGAAATTGAAAGAAGGAATTACGATCGTTCCTGTCGAGAGAATCGAAGATGCGTTGAAACATGTCTTCGTCAATGGTAAAATAAATAAATGAATTATCTGGTAACTGCCCGTAAATGGCGGCCCATGCGGTTCGACGAAGTAACCGCTCAGGAGCATGTAACCGTCACCATGAGGAACGCGATAGTGCGGAATCGCATTGCCCATGCCTATCTGTTCAGCGGACCGAGCGGGGTCGGGAAGACGACCACCGCTCGCATCTTTGCCAAAGCGATAAACTGTCCCAATGTGAAAGACGGCGAGCCCTGCAACGAATGCGACGTCTGTAAAGAAATCACCGAAGGAAGAAGTCTCGATGTGATTGAAATTGACGGAGCTTCCAACCGCGGCATCGATGAGATAAGAGACTTGAGGGAATCCGTCAGGTATTCGCCCTCCCGATTGAAATACAAAATCTACATCATAGATGAAGTGCATATGTTGACCAAGGAGGCGTTTAACGCATTGCTGAAGACGCTTGAAGAGCCTCCTCCCTATGCAATTTTCGTCCTTGCGACTACGGAACCGCACAAAGTTATCCCCACAATTCTTACACGCTGTCAGCGATTCGATTTCAAGAGAATCGAAATAGAAAAGATAATCGGGCGGCTTCGTTTTATTGCAAAGGAGGAAAAAGTCTCCGTCGATGAAGAATCTTTCGTCACGATCGCAAAGAAGGGCGACGGGTCGATGCGCGATGCGCTGAGCATATTTGATCAGGTTGCTGCATTTTGCGGAAACGATATCAAGCATGAAGTGGTCGTAAGCGCTTTAAGTCTTGTAGATACCGAGCTCTTTTTTAGTTTGACAGATCTGATTAAGAAAAACGATTCGAAAGGTGCCGTCGAACTTGCGGCTCAAGTCATTTCCCGCGGATATGATCCGGTAGATTTTCTCGAAGGGTTGTCGGAACATCTTCGCAACCTTCTCATCGCGTCTACGGCCGGTAAGGGCGATCTAATTGAGGCGTCCGAAGATCATCGTAAAAGATATTTGGATGCTGCGTCTAAATTTGACGGGCTTGACTTGTTGAGACTTCTGAAAGTCACAAGTGAGGCGTTACAGCAGATAAAATATGTCTCGCAGCCGCGAATAAAGCTTGAGCTGACGCTGCTGCAGCTTGTTAACATGGAACGATCCGTCAAATTAAGCGAGCTTCTCCAACAGGTTGAAGAAATAAAAAAAAACTTGTCCCGGCGGGATCAGATAGGAAATAATGTAAGATCTTTTTCCGAACCTCCAGCTGCTGTCGGCGGGATAAATTACAGCAGGAAACAGGAGCCGGTCGCCAAGAATTTTGTTTTGAGAGAGCCGCGTTCAATCCCGGTGACCGGAGTCCGTAACCACGAACCGGGAATCCAGAGACCGGACAACCATGGTGCGCCCAGCGGCACTACCGTTTCTTTTCAAGAGATCACCGCCAGGTGGGAAGAACTATTGCAAGTCGTGAGGAAGGAAAGGATCGGAGTTTGGTCACAATTGATAAATTTGAAGCCGATCGGAATTAGAAGCGGCTGGCTGATGCTCGGCGCCCCTAACGAAGTTGTAATCGGAATGACCAAACCGTACAGGAATTATATACAGGACACAATACAAAAGAACTTTGGAATGCGGGTCGCCATTGATTTTACAATAGTCTCAAACGAACAACCCGTCGAATCAGACGAAGACGATCCGTTAATAAAATATCTGAAGGATGAATTCGGTGCCGAGCCTGTTGAGTGAAAAATTTAGGATAGCTCATCGTAATAATTGACACATTTTTTAGGCTGTTGAATAATATCAGCGGAGAAATGCGAAATCCACTCGAATGGATTTGTTGTGAGAGCTGATGAATTCGAAAAAACGACAAAACAGGAGTCTAATATGATGAGCCCTAGAAAAAATGGGAACGGAGAATCACCCGCTCCTGATTTTTCACTTTTCGTTTCCCTTCTCGCTCTTGTTCTAATTTGTTTTTGTGCCCAAGAAATCAAAGCACAGGGGGAAGGGATCACGCTTGCAAAATATGCCAATGATTTCCTTGAAATCGGTGTGGGAGGAAGGGCGCTCGGCATGGGAAGCGCGTACACCGCCGTTGCGAACGATGTAACGTCGGGCTACTGGAATCCTGCGGGCTTATCAAAAGTGGAGTTTCCGGAAATAATCTTGATGCACGACCAGCGCTATGGCGACATCGTTAACTATAATTACGGCGCCGGAGCTATCAAACTCTCAAATGACGAGACGGTGGGGTTAAGTGTCGTGGTGCTGAGCGTAAGCGGAGTCCCGAACACGCAATCGGCGGGGCTTGATCTCAATAATCAGCCGATTCCTCCGCAGTTCGCTAATATCGACAGCATGGTCAGGCTGGATAATACAAAAGTAACTTTTTTCGGTGAAACGGACTTCGCCTTGGTGGGAAGTTACGCGAAACGTTCAAGCGATAATTTTGCCTATGGCGGGAGTGTAAAATTGATTCGTCGCAGCATCAGCTCGACTTCCGGAACGGGAATCGGCTTCGATGTAGGCGTGCTCTACAGCCCATTCACAAATTTAAACCTCGGTGCAAATTTACAGAATGCTACGACGACAGTCGTGGCATGGACCACGGGGACGACGGAGGTTATGACTCCTACGCTTGCGACGGGAGCGGCTTATGGTCTTACGATGGGTTCATTCGTCGTAACACCCGCAGCTGATCTTCTTTTCAATATCGACAACATGCGGTCCGCTTCCATGGTGCATCTCGGTCCGCTCAGCGCCGATGCTCGCGTCGGTGCTGAGGCGAGCTACAAGAATGTCATCGCCATTCGGGCCGGATACAACGAGGTGAAACAATTTACAGTCGGGGCCGGGATCCATCTTCCGAAGCTCGAGATCGATTATGCTTTCGCAAAATTTTCCTCTTCGGACGCTCTTCCACCGACAAACCGCATTTCATTGAAGCTCGTGCTGGAAAATAATTAATGAAACGGCACAGTGGTTGCGCGGGAAGAACGAGTAGTCGCTAATCTTTTTGTTTGTGTCAGCCACGTCAGACCGCATCGTTAGCATTCTGATTGTCACTCTTCTTTTTATTTTCTGCTCTCGAAATGTCGAACACGTGAAGTTCAGTCCATCCGAGGCGAGAGATTACGTGCAGGAATTAGATGCTTCAAGATTGCAGAAGGACACCTTTTTGAAGTCCAGCCCTTCTTCACCTCTGACCCCCGAGCAACGTACCGCTTTTCGACATCTTAAATACTATGCACCGAATCTTGATTTGGTTTTTCAGACGAGACTCGCCGACACCGGACACGAAACGCGGGCTGATATTCCAGCGACCGGTGGCGAGCTAAGACCCGCGCTGAGAGTCGGCGAATTCGAATTCGAAACGGCCGGAAGTAAATTTGTTCTTCACGTTTATAAGATGATCGGAGAAGATTCGGAAGAGCTTTTTCTGCCGTTCACCGATGAAACATGCGGCAGAACTTCTTATGCTGGCGGCAGGTATTTAGACCTCAAAGAGAACGAATCGGGAATCTACAGACTCGACTTCAATTATGCCTACAATCCTTATTGTGCCTACAGCCATAACTTCAGCTGCCCGATCGTGCCGCGAGAAAATTATCTTGATGTCCCTATAGAGGCTGGTGAAGAGATGTTCAAATAGCTCCTCGCATCTTATTTCTTTTTAGGTGAGAGACGGGTGAAGCTCGATTCTGCATGAGGAGCTGTCGTGTTGACTCCGTCATAAAGTGCACGGATATTTTCTACTTTTCCAGTTGACATAACCCTGATCATCTCTTATTTTTATACATAATTAACCGGCCATGTCAGGAAACTGTCGGCACATAAACTAATTCCGAAATAGATCAATAACTAATGGAGGGCAAGAAAATGAAAACGTTCTGGCTAATTACGTTTATTCTTTCTATTACAGTCGCAACAGCTTGTGCGCAAGACATTATTGTTCTTAAGAGCGGGGTCGAGATCAAATCGAAGGTGATCGAAATAACTCCGACCGAAATCAAGTATAAGAGATTTGACAACCTTGATGGGCCGACTATAGTGATTGCGAAAACGGATGTAACGGTGATTAAGTATAAAAATGGAACTAAGGATGTGATAAGCCCGGCCAATTCCACGAACAACGTCCAAAATGAGGGCAGCGGGACCGGGGGAGCAACAAACTCCAGCAGCAATACTGTCAGCAGCACAGGCAGCCATCAAGGCGGCGGGGTTGCGGGTTCAATTTCCGGAGGAACCAGTTTATACTTTATGCCGCTTGGGTTTCTCGAGTTTGGTCCGGTGTTCGGCGCAGACTTTGCGTCAGACCCAAACTTGACGATCGGTGGTCATCTGCGGATTCCATCTCTAGGGTTGTTAACATATGCTGTCACCACTAACGATGATGGGGACGCGGCTGACAAGATGAGCGGATTGGGAATCGGTGCAGATATAAAATATTATTCGGAATCTGTAAGAAACGGTTTCTACTTCGGCGGGCTCTTGGAATATTTGTGGGGAACAGCGACATATTATCAAGGAGGTTTTGACGAGTACAGAAACAGTACCACTTTCATGGTGATGGCCTGTAATTGTGGTTACAAGTTTGGACTCTCACGGAGTGTCTATATAAATCTCGGCGGAACGTTGGGAGCTGCTGTTCCTGTAGCCCATGACCAAACCGTTCATCCTAACGATCCAACCAACCTAAACAATTGGAATGACCCTAACACAACAATATTCGGGATGCTTGATTTGACATTCGGAATAAACCTGTGATCGGATGAAAGACAAATCGGCGAGGAGTCTGACAAATATTCTTCGCTGATTCTCCAACGTGTTGACAGCTTGCTGCTTTAGCGGACATCTGCCGTTGACAGATCGGAGGCGGTTTCATCCGCCTCCGATCTTTTTTGAGCTTGGCAGAATTCACAATACGTACTTCACCGGCTGAATCCGGTTAATGCGGCTGGAATGCTTTTGATTCCGGGATATTGTATAACCATTTCCGGCTGCGCACTTCTTAAACCTTTCGCAATACTCCCTTCGTTTATGTCACCAACGGATACCATCATAGTATTCAGATAAATAAACTTCGACCTCATTCGCCGATGGCATTTTAGAAATCTTTTGTAACAAAACATCGCAGAATGCGAAGAATAGGAAAGGAACCTCATTGCACACGACAAGAGAGAGACATTGGAATAACTTGATGAAGTATATGCAAAAAATGGTAAGCAAGTATTAGATTTAGTAACATGCGAATAAATTTCAGGAATAGTCTATATCTTATTTCTGCCGGAGCAATCGCGGTCGTTCTGCTCATCTACGACTGGATTCGAATTACGATCAGTCTGGAAGATCCGGTTTTGAACACCCTTCGTGATCTATTCTCGATTATCGCATTCGTATTTCTTTATGCGGTGGTAAACTCGTGGAGAGACAAGAAGCAGCTCAAGCCGCTCGAGTCTCTGCGCAGGCTTGTGGCTTACGGATTCTTTTCCGCCGCTATAATTTCCACCTGGGGAATAATCCTGGAGAACAAGGGAAATGTTTCGGGCAAATTTGTGCCTCAGAACATTATGCAGCTTCTTGCGACCACAGCATTCGCGTTCGGGATATGTACTTTCGTGATGATCCTCTTGATCTACATGGCGGGAATCATATACATAAAGCCGGATAAAAAAGTAAGACGCAGATTCGAATTCTTCATAGGATTTGCGATTGCTTCTGCGGTTCTCAGCGCATTCAAAGCTTCAACTTTTATGGGCACCCTTGCTGAGATTGCTTTCGTAATTGCAATTGTTATTTCAGTCTTCCATATCGTCAGCATGAACTGGATCGTGTTCCTGTCACGCAAGGAAAAGTACAAATCACTAGCCCATTCTTTCTTCCTGATAGTTTTGTTCGGCTACTCATTTGCCTCTATCGGTCCGGCTGATCTGGCCGGAGGAGTGCTGCAGTTTTTTAGCGTTCCCATGCAGGAGTTTTCAAAAACCGTTTTTCTATTCCTGACTATTTATTTTTCGTTGGCGTTTATCGTGACCACGTTCCACATCCCGACGTCAGGCGTTTTTGAGAAAAAGAAACGTGAGCTTGACTCTTATCAAAACCTTAGCAAGGTGATCACAAACGTGATGGATACCTCCGAGGTTCTCAACAATACGGTGTCGGTTGTCGGAACCGTTACCCAGGCCAACAAGGTGTGGATTGAGCTCATATCGGAAAATAAGAACTCCGGACTGGCCGATTTGAATGGTGAGGTCCAAGATGGTACGAAGAAGTCCGAGAAAGATGGTCATCGCGATTCGAGGGATAGTTTCAATATCAGTGCGACATACCGGACGAGTCAATACGAGCTCTCCGCCTTTGATTTTGACAAAGTCCGTGACGTCGTCTGCACAGCGAACAGAATAATAATTCAGGATGCCGACGATTTTGCAAAGTACGAACTGAAGGATTTTCCAGCGAAGTCGCTCATGGCGGTACCTCTGGCTGCCCACGATGAATCCGTGGGAATTCTCTACGTTACTAATGACATGCCATATGCATTTGACGAGGAGGAGATTTCTACGGTAAGCGCATTCGCGGACACGGCAGCTGTCGCGATACAGAATTCTCTTCTATTCACTAAGTCAATTGAAAATGAACGGCTCCAGCACGAAATGCGCATCGCCCACGAGATGCAGCTGAAACTCCTCCCGACTCGTTTCCCGAGCACCGAGAAATTCGAGACCGATTTTCTCGCATTCCCCGCATTCGAAGTCGGAGGAGATTACATAGACTTTCTCGAGATTGACGACCGCAGATTTGCATTCACCGTCGGCGATGTTTCCGGAAAAGGAACATCCGCGGCATTTTATATGGCTTATTTGAAAGGAGTGTTTCAATCACGTTCTGCTTCGGCAAAATCGCCTGCCGAATTTATGGTGGCTGCGAATGAAGCGGTAGAAAACACGCTTCAGAAAAATTCCTTCATAACTTTAATCTATGGCATGCTCGACTCACAGACCGGCGAGGTCACTCTGGCGCGCGCGGGACATACGCCTGCAGTGTTGATAACCGGCGGCAGCATCGAACTTATCAAATCATCGGGCTCGGCGCTTGGAATTGAGCGGCCGGATGATTTTCAAAAGCATATCGAAGAAGAAAAGATTAGTCTCAGATCTGGAGATACGCTGGTCTTTTACACAGACGGCGTCACCGATCAGAGAGATCCGGACGGGAATGAATTTGGCGAAGAAAGGTTTTATGATTTATTGAAAACACTCAGCGCCGGAACTGCGACGGAAATAAAGGGAGGCATTATCCGCGCTTTGGCAGAATTTTCACAGGGCACAGATGCAGTTGACGATACAACTGTATTAATCTTGAAGTGGAAATGAGTATTAGAAAGCAGAAATATTTCAGCAAAGTTGGAGGAAGTAATGAACGAATTTAAAGTGCTGACTAAAGATTCAGGCAATGCGGTTGTCATGGAGCTTCATGGGTTTCTTGACGCTCATACCGCGCCTGAGCTTGAAAAAAGTTTTACAGAACTCATCGGCGAAGGAAAATTTAACATCGTGGTGAACTTTGACAGCTTGAATTATATATCAAGTGCCGGTCTTGGAGTTTTCATGGCGTATATCGACGAGATACGCAGCAAACACGGAGATATCAAGCTGACCAACATGCAGCAGAAAGTCTATCATGTGTTCGACCTCCTCGGGTTTCCATTCCTTTATGAAATTTACAAGGATCAGGATGAAGCGTTGAAGAAATTTTCTGCTCAATGACATTGACGAGAAATAATTTCGTGAGATATTTTGAAAAAATTAGATAAAATAGAGGACTCGAGAATATTCAAGAGCACAACGACTGCTCTCTCGGATGTCCGTGAGTTTGTCAACCAGCACGCGATCGATTTCGGTTTCGGTGACAAGGAGATTTCCGAAATAACGCTTGCCGTCGATGAGGCGTGCACGAACGTGATCAAACACGCGTATAAGGGAAACCCCGAAGCGAAATTTGAAGTCAGGATATTGGGAAGCGGAACTGAATTCGAAATTGTCGTTCGCGATTGGGGAACGGGCTTCAACCCGGAGAAAGTCCCTGTCCCGAACATAAGAGACAGAATGAAAAAGCACAAAGCAGGCGGACTGGGAATTTTTCTGATGCGAAAGCTGATGGATACGGTAGAATACCACGTCGAAGATTCGGCTCACGGAAATAGTGATGCCGTAAATGAAGTCCGGCTTGTGCGGTATTTGAGGAAGGAATAATCATAAATTAGTCCAGGGTTCTAAATCTTGAGTTTTCACGGAGGCATTCTTTTGAGCAACGATCAGGTCATTGAGTTGACTTCGCTAATTGAGACTGCGAAAATTCTGAATTCCTCCTTGGACTACAAGTTTATTTTAAACCACATCATGCTTGCTTCAATGGGGAAGCTTGTTGTCTCAAAGAGCGCCGCGTTTGTTAATCTCTTCTCTTCAACAGCGAGCGACAGGAATCTGCTGAAACTGTCAAAGGGTATAGTGCTGGAGAAGGATATCCTTGCGAAGCTGTTGGAACTTGGCTTTGAAGGATCGGTTGGAGCGGCCCAGGAGGATGGGAGTCGTGATCCGCTTGATTCGTCTCCGAGCGCGCATGAGGATCTTCGGAAAATGTTGGCCGCGGCAGGAGTCGGCAGAGTTTTTCCAATTCGGAGTTCGCATCATCTCTTCGGGTATTTGCTTATCGGCAAAAAGCTGCTGGGCGGTGAATTTACACCTGCAGAGGTAGAATTCGTTTCGACTCTGTGTAATATCGCGACCATGGCCATAGACAACGCGCGATTGTTTGAAGAATCGTTGGCAAAGCAGCGGCTCGAAGAGGAACTGAATCTCGCGCGTACTATCCAAGAAAAACTCCTTCCGAAAGAAATGCCTGAGTTCCCCGGCTGCACCGTAAGCGCGTTTCACGTCCCGACAAAGCAGGTGGGTGGTGATTATTTCGATGTGATACGTCTCAGCGATCGTTTGCTGTGCGTCGCAATAGCGGACGTATCGGGCAAGGGATTCCCAGCCGCGCTACTCATGGCGAACCTGCAGTCCGCCTTCCGTGCCTTAGTAACCTCAGGACTGCAGATTGCCGAGGTTTGTGAGAAGCTTAACCAAATCGTTTATGGAAATACCGAATCCGATAAGTTCATAACATTTTTTGCCGCGATTTACGATTCCAAGAATAGAGTATTGCGGTATGTTAACGCGGGTCATAACTATCCGTTTGTGATAAAATCTGACCGCAAAGTCAATAGGCTCGACAAAGGCGGCATTATGCTCGGGGTAATGGAAGACATCACATATGAAACAGGTGAAGAAAAAGTGGGAAGCGGAGATTTGGTCTATCTATTTACAGATGGGGTGTGTGAGGCGATGAATTCCAGGGAGGAACAATTTACGGAAGAAAAATTGGAAGAGATATTGGTTATTAATTCATCGAGCGTACCCGCGGACATCTTGAAAGTGGTTCGGAATAAAGTTGCATCTTTTGTCGGTGATGCACCTCAGAGTGATGACATCACTCAGGTTTGTGTGAAATTTCTTTAGAGATTCTCTTTCCCGAAGGGAGCCATCTCAAACTAATCATCAACGTCTGTTTGCCGACGAATCCTTCGCTTAGCTATGCTTGAATCCGTATAAGAGAAGGCGTGGGGCTTGTTTCCCTAAGCGGGAACTCAGGAACGGGCAAAAACATTATGAGGGCGGTAAACCAGAACGGATTTGATGCGTCAAACCCAGAGCACGTCCAGTTGAGTGGTTCTTTCTAAAATCTTCGGCAATCTCTGCAAGCCACTTTGGTAGCCAGATCTAGACATGATCTCGGCCTTGCAGAGAATCCCCCGGAAAAAAACGCTCCTGGAGGAGAGGGTAGTCCTTGGATAGAGAAACAAAGTTCAGAACTTTTTTTAAACTTTCAAGCGTTGTCACCGACATTTTCCCAAATGCGGGCGGCCGGTTCCTCGATGCAGCATTCAAGACCCTTCTCGGAAACAGAGTCATTCTGAACCTTGCCGCTTGGTCAACAAAAAATGTCGTCAAAAAAAACAATGGATTTAATTCCTTTCTTTTTGTCGCCGATCTGAATATCGGCGATGCCGTTATCGGGTCGAGCGCAGTTGCGGCTATGCGGGAGATTTTTCCGGAGGCAGAAATAGATTTTGTTATAAAAAAATCCACAATAGATTTTGTCCGAGGCAATCCGGACATTTCAAATCTTTATCCGATTTATGAAGGGGCACCTTTCCCGACTGAAGAGGACACGGCCAGCCTCACCAGACTCGCTCTCGGCAAGAATTACGATTTGATAGTTAACTTCAGCCCCATGATTGACGAAAAGATTTTTGGCGGAAAGAATGTCGTCAATTATGCTATGATGGCTGCCCAGCTTGTTCGGAATGAAAGATTCCGCGAAAGTATTAATAACGTCTCATATCAGGCATATAATTTCATAAGAAACGCCTTCGGTGACTTTTTGCCTTTGACGAACGGGAGGGAGTTTGAAGGCGCCCGTATTTATCTTTCGGAGGATGCCATAGAAGAGGCTGAAGAATTTTTGCTTCTTCAAGACATTTCGGAAGATCGGCCGATTTTATTTTTCAACCCGGATGCGTCTGCGCGTTTTACAAGAATTCCGTTCGATACCCAGCGGAGTCTACTAAAAAAATTATCGATTCTCCAGTGTTCCATCTTACTCGGCAGCGGTCATGTTGAGAAGCATATTGAGCACGAGCTGATGTATTCGCTCCCGCCCGAAGTCCGACGGAACATTTTCATTGTCCCCTCATTCATGAGCATCGATGTCTATGCTGCGCTCATGGATTATTCCGATATATTTGTTACAGGGGACACGGGTCCGCTCCATCTTGCGGCTGCGCGTAAATTTGCGCGAAGGTACCGCAAACCCCTGAGAAACAAAACTGCAGTCTTCTCAATATTTGGCGGCACACCGCCGCGCATTTACGGCTACGATTCCAGGACGCCGGGGTTCTTTCCCGCGAACCAGGATGCTCCATCGAGAACTTTTGTTGCAGGGAGCCCGTGCAGAAATATTACCTGCATCAACAAATCCGCGAAGACATGCAGGGAGGTGCGGTGTTTTGATTACCTCAATACGGACGAGATTGTTTCCGAAGCCGCCCGCCATCTCCAATCGGTTGTACCCTCGCGCCGGGAGAAAGTCCTGGTCCACTCAAAGTAAACTCTCAAAGAAGTCGTTCGGATCCAACTCGAAGTCCGAAGATTACGGTTCAAACTTCTCGGGAATTGGCGAAGTTCTAAGGGCCGTGTTTTATTTCCACTTTCAATATTTGTTTTCGATACCGCAGATACTTTATCTTACCATCAGCCCGAACCTGAATGAATACTTTCTTATTTCTATTTCTGACATATGTCTTGGGATTCTTGACTGCGATACCGATTGGTGCGACCCAGATAGAGATTGCGAAACGCGCACTCAACAATCATCTGCGTTCCGCATACATGGTGGCAACGGGTTCTGTGAGCTCGGATTTGATGTATGGCGCGATCGCCCTTTTTGGAGTTGCGCCGTTCTTGGAGAACAAGATTGTCGTGGCTATCTTCGGATTGGCCGCGACAGTAATTCTTTGGCTCCTTGCTTTTTTTACATTTAGAGACAGCAGGAGCACGAACATGCTTGAATTGGCGCATGCAACCCTGAAGAGTAATCGGATAGCTTTCGTTACGGGATTTTCGCTGGCAGTGACGAATCCTATGATGATTGTATGGTGGCTCATCGGCGCAAAGATCATAAAGGATGTCGGACTGGTTTCCAGATTCGATGTAGACGCGTCATTAATGTTTTTGATAGCAGGCGCATTTGGACTCGCCTCATATTTGTTCACGCTCACAAATATCCTTCATTGGGCGAAGAATTTTATTTCAAATGAGGTGATGAAGAAAGTCGATTACGCATTGGGGGTTGTGCTTGTCCTCTTATCGTTTTACTTCCTCGTGACCTCGCTTCATACCCTCCTGAATCGCTAGATTCGATTAGATTTCAAACGCCAATTCCCGGACGAGGGAAGAATTCCGATGGAATTTCTCCGGAAAAGATCCATTTTGAAACACATCTCTTTTTTGCACTTCGAGCTCCGGCCTACTGTACACAAGAGACTTTTATAATCGTACTTCCAGAAAGGATTCTTTGAAAAAAATTCAAGATTCCCATTTTTTACCCCCAACTATTTAGAGCTATCTTTGGTCGAAACATATGAACGAACAAATACGAAGAAAATAAGAGGAGAACTTGTCCGCCGAATCAGTGCGTGAGAAGGTGACTGATAGAGAGCTTGTCATCCTGGCCCAAAACGGAGATGTAGACGCTTTTGAGAAGCTCGTGGAGAGATATGATAGGCGCATATTGTCGCTCGCGTTTTCGTTCACCCGGAACTCAGATGACGCCAAAGATATTTATCAAGAGACGCTGATCCGTGCGTACAATTCGATAAGGAAATTTCAAATGAAGAGCGAGTTTTCGACATGGCTTTATAGAATTGCCAGCAACGTTTGCATAAGCTTCAGGTACGGTCAGAAAAAAAGAATGGATATGTTCAAACAGAACTCTTATGACAGTAGAGATGGAACAGACGATGTTCTGATCCAGGCAAATTCCAATTCCGTCGAAGGAGAGTTTATGAGGTCCGAACTTGCCAAGCAAATCGAGAAAGCTCTCGATAAACTTTCCCCGACACAGAGATTTATTTTTACAATGAAACACTACGAGGGTTACTTACTGAGGGAGATCGCATCCCTTGCGCACTGCAGCGAAGGAAATGTAAAAAGACATTTATATGAAGCGGTCCGACGCCTGCAGAAAGAACTCATAGGAGCCCTCGAGTAGGAGAATGAAGCAATGAGACATAAGAAATATGAAAGTCTTATCGTCATGGATTTTTATAAAGAGATTTTGCCGGAAGAAAAGGCAAAGCTGGAAAGACATATGTCGTTGTGCGTGAAGTGCGGCGAGTTCAGGAAGAATCTTACGGACACCGTACCTCAGCGAAGGCAGACTGATGATGCGTTCCTCGACAGAACTCTTCCTGATGCGAGGAGTGAATTTCGTCGTGCTCTTCATGAAGACAAAAAATTAACAGTACACAGGTATCGGTTTCTTTCATACGAAAAGAGTTCCATGCCGGTTCCATTATATGCCGTGGTTGTGGTTGCTTTCGTGATGCTGGCAATTGGCACAGCGGCAAGTTTTCTATTTCTTAATCGCTCAGGGAAAAATGCGGTGTCAGTAATTTCCGAGCTTACGTCGGATAATAGAAACAATGTTACGATAGACAATATCAATTTTCTCCCTACCGATCAGAGATCCGGCGAGGTGCAATTCTCTTTTGACTTTGTCAAGCGTTATGAGATGAAAGGCTCGCTGGATGACCAGGGCATCCAGAAGGTACTTTCGTACGCGCTTATTAATTCGGATAATGCCGGCGTGAGAATAAAGACGGCAGGGATGCTTAATGTTGCGGCATCGGGCGGGACTGACAAGGAAATTGAAAACGCTCTTCTGAAGGCAACGAGGACCGACGAGAATACCGGGGTGCGCAGGGAAGCACTTCTTTCGCTGGAGCAATTGCCGTTCGATAATGAAATAAAGGATGTCCTTCTTTCCGTTCTTCAAAATGACAAGAACCCCGGCATGCGTGTCCTGGCGATCAACTATTTGTCTGAGAAGGAAATTTCTACGGCTGCGACGAAGATTAACGAGATCGATCCGAAAATCCTTAATGTGCTGAAGGAAAAATCTTTATCAGACCAAAATCAATATGTAAGAGTAAAAGCAGCAGGTATGCTGAAGGAATTTAGGGAACTTTAAAATGAAAAAGATTATTTGCAGTTCTATTTTTGCGGTTCTTGTTTTTGCAGGAGTCGTCGCAGGAAAAGAGCCGTCCGATTTACAGAAGAACTTTTCCGTCTCGGAAGGTGGAAAATTGGTAGTTTCAATTAATGGTGGTGACATTCAGGTCAAAGTGTGGGACAAGTTACAAGTTCAGATGACGGCGCAGGACATCGGCGATGACGCTGATCTCATCGAGACCAGTCAGGATGGCAACACCATCAATGTCCGAACGCGCGGAGGGTGGTGGAGCGGCAGTCGTGATTTGAGATTTATCTTTTATGTGCCAACAAATTTCAATCTGAATCTTTCCACATCCGGCGGAGACTTGGAACTCGGCGGAGAGCTTACCGGAGATGTCGAATTATCAACTTCAGGAGGAGACGTCACAATCGAAGACGTGAACGGCACGGTCGCGGGAAAAACGTCAGGTGGCGACATGGTCGCTCACAATTTGGAGAAAGATGCCACGCTTTCCACTTCCGGCGGAGACATCCGTGTGGACCATGCGGGAAATAATCTTGACATTTCCACTTCCGGCGGCGACATAACAATTGGAACGGTGGCGAAGAATCTTGACGCTTCTACTGCGGGAGGAGATATCGATATATCGAAGGTCGGTGGCGAGCTCCATGCCTCCACCTCGAGTGGTAATTTGACGATCGGAAAGGTAGGCGGAAGCGTCAGCGTTTCAACTTCCGGCGGGGATATCTCGCTGACTTCTGGAAACGGCCGCATCACGGCGAACACTTCCGGTGGAGACATCGAGATCAAAACGGCAACGGGGTCGGTTGATATATCGTCGTCCGGGGGAACAATTACGGTTGGTCTTGTCCCTAAAGGCGATGAAGAGAGCAAAGTGGAATCGAGTTGCGGCGACGTGTATTTGTACATTCCTTCTGATGTGAAAGCAAATATCAAAGCAGAAGTATTCGGAGGGGAAGACAGTGAAATATTTAATGGATTGACCGGCGCCTCCTTCAAGATGTCAACCGGTTACGGCAAAAAAGAGGCGGACTTCGTCATCAACGGCGGCGGCCAGCCAATATACCTGCGCACTTCGAGTGGAAACATTTACGTCAAAGATTTGAATTCATTCTCTAAATAACCAAAACAAGGAGGAGCAGCCATATGAAAGCCACAAAATTTCTCACCGTAGTTTTTATTTGTCTCGCAGCACGTTCAAGCCAGGCGATGGTCCGCGGAAGTGAGGTCGTCGAGGAGTTCCATCAATCATACGCGCTCTCAGATGGCGGCTCAGTACGGCTGAACAATATTAACGGCGGGGTGGAAATAAAAGTCTGGGATAAGCGTGAAGTCGAAGTCGATGCCGAAAAGCGTGCAGACGACAAAGACATGATGGAACAGTTGCAGATCGTTGTCAATGCTTCTCAAGACCTTGTAGACATAGACACCAAATACCCTGACGATAACAATACTCACAATGACCATGGACCGTGGGTGGAGTATACGATCACCGTACCGAGGGATGCCAACCTCGACAGAATAAAGATCATCAATGGCGACATAGAGATCTCAGGAGTCGGTGGAAAGATGAACGCGTCAACGATAAACGGAATTGTCCGAGCGTCGGATGTCAAGAATGATTGCATACTGGAAACAGTCAATGGAACAATTGATGCTGATTTTGCCTCATTGAAGTCCCGATGCGATCTGAGAATAAAATCTGTGAATGGGTCGATCGCAGTTAATTTACCTGCAGATCTGAACGCGAGAATAAAAGCAAAGACGGTCAGCGGGCATATTTCAAATGATTTTGGCATTGTCTTATCACGCGATAGTGATGATCATTCCTTCGTTAAGATCGGGGATTCGATTGATGGGAAGATAGGTAATGGTGATGGATATGTTAATGCTGAGACTGTAAACGGAAGCATAAAGATTTTGAAATCAGGGGAAGGCAAGTGAAGCATCTGCTTCTTTTGCTAACCGCAGCAAATGTCCATATCCTGTTTATCAATTCGAATCTACTTGCAGATCGGAGAGACTCGACGTCTGTTGAAGCTGTTCGGTGCGATTCGGAAATAAAAATAGATGGCATCCTTTCGGAACAGGTTTGGCATCGCGATGGGTTTGCACGATTTAAGGAGCGGGATCCGAACGAAGGGACAAAACCGAGCAAGCGAACTGAAGTCTGGATAGCGTACGACGACGAAGCAATTTACGTCGCTGCGAGAATGTATGATACCGCTCCCGATTCTATTGTCGCGCGCCTGGCACGAAGAGACACTAAGGTTTCTTCTGATTATTTCGTATTCTACGTAGATTCGTATCATGATCATCGGTCAGGGTTTTATTTTGCAATCAACGCTGCCGGCACAATTGGCGACGGCGTGCTTTACAATGATGATTGGAGCGACGGAACGTGGGACGGAGTCTGGGAGGGAAAAGCTCACGTCGATTCTCTCGGATGGACTGCCGAGATGAGAATCCCGTTCTCTCAATTGAGATTCGAACATGACACTTCTTACATCTGGGGGGTTGACTTTGAGAGGTTCATCGGACGGAATAATGAAGATGACTATGCGGTCTACACCCCGAAAAACTCCAGCGGATTTGCCTCTCGATTTATTGATTTAATCGGGATACGGGATATCAACGCACATCGTCCGGTAGAGTTGCTTCCGTATTTTATTACTAAGGCCGAGTATTTGAATGTTGGATCCAGCGATCCGTTCAACGACGGTTCGCGATATACTCCCGGTATCGGCGGAGATTTCAAAATCGGCATAGGAAATAATCTAACGCTTGATGGAACAATAAATCCGGATTTTGGCCAGGTCGAAGTCGATCCGGCGGTTGTGAACCTGAGCGATATCCAGACTTACTACGATGAGAAAAGACCATTCTTCATCGAGGGGGCGGATATTTTCAATAACTTCGGTCAAGGAGGGGCAAATAATTTTTGGGGCTTTAATTTTAGCAATCCTCAATTTTTCTACAGCCGGAGGATTGGGCGACCGCCGGAAGGAAGCGTTCCGTCAGCTGACTTTGTTGATGAGCCCGCCGGTACCCCGATAATCGGCGCGGCCAAACTTACGGGGCGGATCGGTGACGGATGGACCGTCGGAATGGTAGACGCCGTGACGGCGTCTCAAAACGCGCGTGTAGATTCGTCCGGTAATATTTTTTCCGTCCCCGTAGAGCCTCTGACTTACTATGGAGTAGCGAGGATTCGCAAGGAAATGAATGCAGGCAACCAGGGCATTGGATTCATTTCTACGCTGTCCGAACGTAGCTTCAGGGACAGCACTTTGAGAGATCAACTAAATGGCAGCGAGGCGGTATTCGCTGCGGATGGCTGGACATTTTTGGATCGTGATAAGGAATGGGTTTTGACCGGATGGACAGGAATGAGCGAGGTTAAGGGTGACAGGAACAGAATGATTTCATTGCAGGAGAGTGAGCCTCATTACTTGCAGCGGCCGGATGCGGGCTATCTTCATTTTGACAGCAACGCAACTTCATTGACAGGCTACGCGGGAAGAGTCTGGCTAAACAAGCAGAAGGGAAATGTTTACGTAAACGCAGCTCTCGGATTTATCGATCCGAGGTTCGATGTCAATGACCTCGGTTTCATGTGGCGCGGAGACGTAGTGAACGGCCACACGGTGGTCGGCTATCAATGGACCGAGCCTGGAACGTTCGCTCGTTATGCGGGCCTCTACTTTGCGTTGTTCAGGAGCTATGATTTCGGAGGAAAAGTCACTTGGAGCGGCTATTTCACACAAGGCAACATTACATTCTTGAACTACTATTCGGTCTTCGGCTTCTTTGCTTATAATCCACAGAGCATGAGTGATTATTCGACTCGCGGTGGCCCCAGAGTGTTGAACCTGCCCGGCTGGGAAACTGATATCCAACTAAGCTCTGATGATAGAAAAATTTGGATTGTGAACGCAGAAGTACATCCGTTAAACTACCGGACCGGTGACCATGATGTCACATATAGCACTACCGTTCAATGGAGACCGCAGCCCGACGTTTCATTCAGCCTTGGACCGTCATTTGAGCAATCGAATTGGGATGCGCAGTGGGTTGGGAACTTCGTCGATCAGTCTGCGGTGAGTACTTATGGGACCCGATATGTTTTCGCAACATTGAAACAAAAAACGCTGTCGGCAACCATCCGACTCGACTGGACATTCACGCCCCAGCTAAGTCTCCAGCTCTATGCGCAACCGCTTATATCGGCCGGAGATTACCATAACTATAAGGAACTTGCGAGACCGGGTTCTTATGATTTCAATTTTTACGGGAGAGACGGAAGCACGATTGCTGAGGTCGCTGGTACATATCAGGTTGACCCCGGTGGACAAGGCAACTCATTTACCTTTTCCGACCCGAATTTTAACTACAAGTCTTTGCGCGGCGATGCCATATTGAGATGGGAATACACGCCAGGTTCGACGCTGTATCTTGTCTGGACACAAAATAGAACCGACTCTCAGTTGCCGGGTTTCATGGAAATAGACCGCGACCTGAGACGCCTCATGTCTGCACGTCCCGATAACATTTTCCTTCTAAAGTTTACGTACTGGTTCAATATGTAGTTCGTCCTCGTTAAACTCGACCTACTTTTTCGCCCCGAAATATTCCTTCATAGGTTTGAAATAGAATTTCTTCCATCCATCTTTGTACGAATCGGCTTGACCGTCGGGAATGTTGCTGTGTGTGAGTGTAAGTTTTGTACCACCATCTACACGCTCCAGGGTTACCTCTAATCTGGAGTCTTCACCGTCGGCAGGGAATTCCGTCGTCCGCCAGGCTTGAACAATTTTTTTGTTCGGCTGAAGTTCTAAGTTTGTCCCTTTTATGTAATCACCGAAAGCGGTGAAACGACCGCCGACTTTTGGATCCACCCGCGCTCTTTCGCCTGTAAACGCCGCGTGTTCTTTGCCGCTCAGCCATGCGCTGTAAATTCTCTTTGCGGTGGCGGGTAAAGTTGTCGAAATCTTAAATGACTGCGCCATTCTATCTTCTCCTCCTGTGTGTTTTGCTTTCCAAGAAAATAAAATAAAAGTCGCCCTGTTGCAATTGGATACTCGACAGTTATCAGGTTTGTTTTTCGAATGATTGAAGATATATTCATTGGGTATTGGCTAATGTGAGATATTACGAGGTTAATCATGAGGATCGCCGACAAATCGATGAAAGATCTTCTACAAATTCCGGGAGTTGGAAAATCGATCGCACAGGATTTTCTTTCAATCGGGATCAAATCGATGCAAGACTTGAAGGGGAAAAATCCTGAAACACTCTATAGATTGGTCAATGAAAAAAAGGGGATTGTGCAGGATCGTTGTCTCCTTTACGTTTTCAGGTGTGCTGTTTATTATGCTTCAACCGCAAAATCCATCCAGCACCCGGATCGGCTGAAGTGGTGGAATTGGACAGATGCGAAAACGTCCCGTGAGAATTGAAATGCGCATGTAGCCGGGTGTTGTGTCGGGAACCTCCTTCTATCTTTGATTTTTCCTTCCCGATGGCTATATTTTATGCCACGACGCTTTAAAGAGCTTGTGCTTGGCAAATCCCAAGCGTCGCAATCTTTGTTGGATTGAAGAATTGGGGCGTAGCCAAGTGGTAAGGCATCCCGATTCGACTGTGTGGAATCGGGACACTCGTAGGTTCGGACGCCAATAATGATACGCCTCAGGTTATTTAAGAGTCCCCAGATTGGGGCGTAGCCAAGTGGTAAGGCAGCGGCCTTTGGAGCCGCCACTCGTAGGTTCGAATCCTGCCGCCCCAGCAAAGATGAGCTTCTATGTGTATGTGTTGTCGAGCCTGACGGCAAAGCGATTCTACGTTGGTCAGACCAAAGACCTTACAGACAGGCTCAGGAGACACAACCGGGGAAGAGTGAAGTCGACGAAGGCATTTAGGCCGTGGTCGGTAGTCTATTTTGAAAAGTATGAGACGCGTGGAAAAGCAATGAGACGTGAGCGAGAGCTCAAGGGTCTCAAAGGGACTGCAAGATTTTTGGAAGTTGCTGGCGCAGCCAAATGGTAAGGCATCCCGATCCCACTTGTGGAATCGGGACACTCGCAGGTTCGAATCCTGCAGCCCCAGCAACGATTGACAAATTAGTTAACAAATCTGAGAAGTTTATCTGAACTGCAAGGCGTTCCGACAGATTTTACTTTGTCGGAGATCCGAATTCTCCACTGCTGAGAATCCTTGCTGTATGAAAGAAAATCATTACCCATAATGGATGGCATGAAAATATTTTCCGGCCGTAGCAATATTCCGCTTGCGGAAAAAATTGCTCATGAGATCGGCGAGCCTCTCGGAGAAAGAGAGATCGTTAATTTTAGCGACGGTGAAATCTGGGTGAAGTACTCGGACAACATCCGGGGCTCGGATGTGTTCATCATACAGAGTACCTTCCCGCCTGCCGAGAATCTGATGGAACTTCTTATTATGATAGATGCCGCCAAACGCGCTTCCGCATCGAGAGTCACGGCGGTAATTCCGTATTTTGGATATGCGCGTCAGGATAGAAAGGATCAGCCGCGAGTCGCCATATCGTCGAAACTGATAGCCAATCTGCTGACCCAAGCCGGTGCATCGCGCATATTGACCATGGATTTGCACGCGGCTCAGATCCAGGGATTCTTCGACATACCGGTCGATCATTTGTACTCGTCTGCCGTTTTTGTGAAATACATCAAGGACTTAAAAATACCGAACCTGGTTGTTGTATCCCCCGATGTTGGCGGGATAAAATTTGCGCGGGCTTATGCAACGCGGCTCGAAGCAGATCTCGTGTTGATTGACAAGCGCAGGCCGAAGGCGAACGTCGCCGAAGTCGTAAATATTATAGGCGACGTGAAGGGCAAGAATGTGCTTATCGTTGATGATCTTATCGATACCGGTGGGACTTTTGTTGCGGGAGTCAATGCTCTGAAATCGGCGGGCGTCACGGACGTTTATGGTGCCTGCACACATCCCGTCATGAGCGGGAACGCTTTTGAAAAAATAAGCAGGAGTCCGATTAAGAAACTCATAGTAAGCGACACCGTGCCGCTAAATCATACGTCTGAAAAAATCGAGGTTAGATCTGTGGCGAGGCTTTTTGCGGAAGCGATCAGACGAACTTATCAGAACGAATCAATTAGTTCATTATTCGAAATCAAGTAGTAGAGGAAGCGATGGAAGAAGTTGTTTTGAATGTTGAGAAAAGGACTTTGCTGGGTAAGAAATCGAAAAGGCTTTTTGTTGAGAAAAAGATTCCCGGGGTATTTTATCTCGGAGCAGAGAATATAGTGGTACAGGCTGACGAAGCGCCGGTCCGCGGCCTTGCGACCTCGCGTACGACTCATCTCATCAAAGTAAAATTCCAGGATGGTACAGAACGCCGCGCCATCCTGAACGATGTACAGTTTGATCCAGTTGCCGGCAAGATCCTGCATTTTGATCTCCACGGAATCAAAGAAGGACAGAAAATAACTGTGCAGGTTCCCGTCCAGCTTGTAGGAACACCTAAGGGGGTCAAGGACGGAGGAATAATCCAGCACTCGATTCATAGGATCAAGATTCAATGTGATCCGGAAAATGTTCCCGAACATGTCGAGATCAATATCGATGAACTTGGAATTGCAGATTCTATTCATATAAAAGATCTCAAATTGGATGGGGTGAAAATTCTCGACAATCCTGAATCTGCGATCGTGACGGTGGTTCCGCCTCCGACCATCAAAGAGGAGACTCCGGAAACTGCGGCTGTAGCTACTGAGGAGCCGACAGAGCCCGAGGTGATCGGTAAGACGAAGAAGGCTGAGGAAGGTGAAGAGGAACCGGAGGAGACCGAGAAAGCAAAAGAGAAGGAAAAACCCAAGGATAAGGAAAAGGAGAAGGAAAAGAAGTAGAGAAGCAAGGTCGTTGCTTTTGTACTTTCCGAAACGCCAAGGTTTTGATTGGTGAGCCAAAAGATGATTGTAGGTCTGGGAAACGTAGGTCGGGAATATGAAGGAACACGCCATAACGTCGGCTTCATGGTTGTCGACGAGGTTTCTGCAAAATCGAGAAAAAGTTTTGCGCCGGGGAAGGGGGAATATTATTTTTCTGAAATCCGGTACGCTGGTGAAGAAGTCATTCTAGTGAAACCCACGACTTTCATGAACAACAGCGGTATCGCCGTTAAGGATGCCATGGACAGGTTTGGCACGAGGCTCGAAGACTTGTTGGTTGTTTATGACGATTTCAATATACCGCTTACGAAGCTCCGTATGAAAAAGGGCGGCAGCGATGGCGGCCACAACGGAGTTTACTCTGTCATATATCATTTAAACGATGACGGTTTCCCGCGTTTGAGATGCGGCATAGGGAGCGATAAAGTTGTGCCGGGAAGAGACATGGTGGATTTTGTTCTTTCGAAATTTGATGCGGTTGAAGTTCCTGAGGTAAGGAAAATGGTGATGGATGCTGCGGATGCGGTATTCGCCTTCATTGATGAAGGGATTGAAATTGCTATGAACAGATTTAATTAGATGCTATCGTCTAACAAGGAGGTGAAGTAAACTGAATATCGTTCAACGTGAATACGAAACAACGTTTATCATAAATTCCAATCTCGAAGATAATCAGGTCGAGACGGTAATAACACGTTATCAAGAATTCATATCAAAGAACGGTGGCGAAGTGACGAACGCGGACCGCTGGGGAAGAAGGCGCCTTGCGTATCCAATTAAGAAAAGGAATGCCGGCTTCTACATACAGCTGCTGCACAAGTCACCGACCGATATGGTTCCCAAGCTGGAGCAGGTGTTCAAGCTTGATGAAGATGTCATTCGACATCTTACCGTTGTAGTTGACAAGAACATGTTGAAAGCGCGTGCAGGTGTAAAAAAACGCCGGCGGCAGCGCGTTTCCAAAACCGAGCAGGCAGATATACCGACTGCTATGGCTGAAAAAGATCACAACTAGAAACAGTGGTTGGTGGTAGGCCCTTAGCCGTGAGCTGAGAGCGGACTTCCAATTGCGGCCTTATAATTTTTATGATGGAGGATTTATGGCTGATCTAAAGATGCCCGAAATGAATAGCGTCATAATTGCCGGAAATCTTACTAGAGATCCTGTCTTTCGCGAAACGACGAACGGAACTCCGGTTGTGAATTTTACAGTCGCTTCCAATAGAAAATTCCGCGACAGCGGGAACCAATGGCAGGAAGATGTCTGCTACGTCGGGGTTGTTGCGTGGAACAAGCTTGCCGACAGCTGTCGCGACAAATTAAAGAAGGGTAATGCCGTTTTGGTTGATGGAGAACTGCAAAGCCGGAATTGGAAAACTGACGACGGGCATCATCGTTCGATCGTAGAGATCAAAGCAAGAAGGATACAGTTCCTGAACAAACAAGGTCATTTCAACGATGTTTCCCCTGAGCAGGTTGCAGACGAAGAGCCATCATCGTTCACGGATGATTCTTTCGATCATTTCTTGTCGAGTGAGGAATCTGAATTGCTTAAAAATAACGGAATACAGGCGCAGGACATCGCGTCTCAACAAAAATCAGTGAGTAAATGAATTGGTACCAGTCAAAGAAATAAAGAAGAGAAAAATCTGCAGGTTCTGTGAGAACGGAGACGTTTATGTCGATTACAAGGACGACAAACGTCTAATAAAGTTTACCTCCGAGCAGGGGAAAATTATTCCCCGGCGCGTGACAGGAACCTGCGCGAAACACCAGCGGCAGCTTGCTCTCGCGATTAAACGCGCGCGCCATCTTGCCATGTTGCCTTACGTTTCGGACATAATTAGATAGTAACCTGTTATCAGTCATCGGAGGTTGGTGGGATGTCTATCACTCTGAGAACTGAAAACTGTAAATTTTTTTGGAGTCGATATGAAAGTAATACTGAGAAAAAATTATGAAGGTCTCGGTGAAATAGGAAAAGTGATCGATGTGCGTGACGGCTATGCGAGGAATTTCTTAATTCCACAGAAAGTTGCATATCCCTTCGCACCGGGTTACTTGAAGATGATCGAGAACGAAAAGAAAGCATACGAGGCGAAGCTGAACCGCGAAGTACATGATGCGAAGACGCTGGCCGAGAAACTGAACGGCGTCGAAATATCGCTCGAGGTCCAGGCCGGTGAAGAGGACAAATTATTCGGATCGGTTACTTCGCAGATGATTGTGGACAAACTTGCGGAAAAGGGATTCGAGGTCGATCGGAGACGCGTCGAGCTGGCCGAGCCGATTAAGTCGATCGGGGAGTACAAAGTGCCTTTGAAACTTCATCAACAAGTGACCACTGAGATAAAGGTTTCAGTGAAGAAACAGGCGGAATAAATAGTCTTTTGCGGATTGAACCTTTGTTCCGCACCAAACATCTCATTAAGCGATGCTAGTTTGCTCTTCACGAGTTCGGTTTGATCCGGTTATCTCGAGCCGCAAGATTTACCTAAACAGCCTTGAGTTTCTTTCTAACCTAACGGGGAATGGAAATTGGAGAACGTAAATATCCTCACTGCTTTTCTGTTCGGGATAATCTCCTTCATATCTCCGTGTGTCCTGCCGATCGTGCCGGGGTATCTGTCATTCATCAGTGGTTATAGTTTTGACGAGATGGTCACGCGCTCGGAATTGTTCAAGAAAGTGACTCTTAATTCTGTGTTTTTTGTGCTAGGATTTTCCGTTGTCTTTGTGGCCCTTGGAGCTTCCGCGACGGCTATCGGGCAGTTGCTTGTTCAGAAATTAAATTTGTTTTCCAAGATAGCAGGCGCAATAATCATTGTGTTCGGCCTTCATATGATCGGATTGTTCAGAATAAAATTTTTAAATTACGAGAAGAGGTTTCATACGGCAAAAAAAATCGGTCTTCTCGGTTCGTTTGTTGCCGGACTTGCATTTGCCTTTGGATGGACACCGTGTATCGGGCCGGTTCTCGCTGCGATACTGGCGATCGCGGCTCAGCAAGACACCATCGGCAAAGGAGTGATACTCCTTTCTGCTTATTCGCTTGGACTGGGCGTGCCTTTCTTGGCGACGAGCCTGAGCATAAATGCATTTCTCAGATTCTTCAGGAGATTCAGCAAGTACATCAGATGGGTTGAAGTGACAGGTGGAATTTTGTTAGTATTGGTTGGAATTTTGATAATGACGAACAATTTGACCGTGCTCTCAGGTTATTTTGCAAAGTGGTTCCCATTTCTCAATGAGCTGTCATGAACGCTATTATAAAGAGGTAATTTGAATGAGTAAGAAGACTAAGATACTGGATGCTGTTGTGATCCGATTCGCTGGTGATTCGGGAGACGGGATGCAGTTGACGGGTACGCAATTTACAAACACGACGGCGCTTGCCGGAAACGATTTGAGCACTCTTCCGGATTATCCTGCCGAGATTAGGGCGCCTGCCGGAACATTGTTCGGAGTTTCGAGTTTCCAGCTTCATTTTTCAAGCGAAGATATTCTTACACCCGGCGATCATCCGGATGTCCTCGTTGCGATGAATCCTGCGGCGCTGAAAGTTCACCTGAAAGATTTGAAGAACGGCGGATTGATACTCGCCAATACGGATTCCTTTGACGACAAAAATCTTGAGCTTGCAGGATATAAATCAAATCCATTGACGGATGGTTCGCTTGTAGATTATCAAGTGATCGATGTCCCGATAACAAAGTTGACGTTAAACACTTTGCAGGGGATCGGATTGACTCAGAAAGAGATGGTGCGCTGCAAAAATTTCTTCGCCCTCGGGCTGATGTACTGGATGTATTCACGCGCGACGGAAGCGACGGAAGAATGGATTCGAGAAAAATTCGGCAGCGAGCCGAAAATCGCGGAGGCCAATCTTAAAGCATTGAAAGCAGGTTACTATTACGGCGACACGACGGAGGCGTTTGCTTCCCGGTTCGAAGTGAAGCCCGCACAACTGAAACCCGGTCTGTACAGGAATATTACCGGCAATGAAGCGACCGCTCTCGGATTTGTGGCCGCTGCGAGTAAAGCCGGTGTGCCACTTTATTATGCGAGTTACCCGATTACTCCCGCGAGCGACATTTTGCACAACTTATCGATGTACAAGAATTTCGGGGTGAAGACCTTCCAGGCTGAAGATGAAATTGCGGCTGCAGGGGCAGCTCTCGGTGCGTCTTATGCCGGCAACCTGGCGGTGACTGGAACAAGCGGTCCGGGCGCGGCATTGAAATCAGAAACTATCAGTCTCGGGATCATGCTCGAGCTTCCTCTGGTTATCGTCGATGTGCAGCGCGGAGGACCCTCAACCGGTTTGCCCACAAAGACAGAGCAGGCAGATTTAATGTTTGTGACTTACGGACGCCATGGTGAGGCTCCCGCTCCCGTGCTCGCAGCCGCGACTCCCGCGGATTGTTTTAATATGGCTTATGAAGCTGCTAGAATTGCAGTCAAATATATGACGCCGGTGTACTTGCTTACGGATGGCTATCTCGCGAACGGCAGCGAACCGTGGCTCGTTCCGGATGCTAAGGACCTTCCCGAAATCTCGGTACATTTCAGGTCCGATCCTGAAAATTTCCATCCTTATTCGAGGAACGAAAATAATGTCAGACCGTGGGCAATTCCCGGTGTGCCGGGCCTTGAGCACAGAATTGGCGGTCTGGAAAAACAAAATATATCCGGCAATGTCAGCTACGACCCGGATAACCATGATTTCATGGTACACTTGAGAGCCGAGAAGGTGAAGGGCATCGAGAAAGACATTCCCATGCAGGAAGTTTACGGCGAAGAGAGCGGCGATCTTCTCGCAGTGAGCTGGGGCGGCACCTTCGGCGCAGTTCGGTCAAGCGTCGAAAGACTGCGTAAGCTGCACTATAAGGTGTCCCATGTTCATCTTCGATATCTGAATCCATTTCCCAGAAACCTGGGAAACATTCTGAAAAATTTTAAAAATGTTTTTGTGCCCGAGATTAATCTGGGCCAGCTTTCGAAACTCTTGAGGAGCGAATTTCTCATTCCGGTTGTTCAGTTTAATAAGGTGAGAGGGTTACCTCTTCGATCCAATGAATTAGATAAAGCAATCAAAGATGTTTTAGGAGGTGCTAAATAATGGCTATAACTGGTGGAAATGGTGAAGTCCAGGCGAAGAAATATACGGCGAAAGATTTCGCTTCAGATCAGGATGTAAGGTGGTGTCCCGGATGTGGTGACTACTCTATTCTGGCGCAGATGCAGAGAATTCTTCCCGAGCTCGACGTCTCGAAAGAAAAACACGTATTTGTGTCAGGCATCGGCTGCTCGAGCAGGTTTCCGTATTACATGGAAGCCTACGGTGTTCATGGAATACATGGACGTGCTCCAGCAATTGCAACCGGAGTGAAAACCGCGAATCCGGATCTTACCGTCTGGGTCGCGACCGGTGACGGCGACGCGCTTTCGATCGGTGGAAATCATTTCATACACGCATTACGGCGAAATGTTGGCTTGAAGATACTTCTGTTCAATAACAGGATTTACGGCTTGACGAAAGGTCAATACTCACCGACCTCTGAGCTCGGCAAGAAAACAAAGTCGACGCCTTACGGGACGGTAGATTATCCGTTCAACCCTGTTCAGCTTGCGCTTGGCGCCGCCGGGACTTTCGTGGCGCGCTCGATGGACCGCGATCCCAAGCATCTTCAGCAGATTCTTCTTCGTGCAGCGAGACATCATGGAACAGCTTTCCTGGAAATTTACCAGAACTGCAACGTCTTTAATGACGGAGCATTCGAGATCCTTACCGAGAAAGAAACGAAAGCGGACAATGTCGTCTACCTAGAAAACGGTAAGCCGTTGATCTTCGGAAAGGAAAACGACAAAGGAATTAGGTTGAACGTTTTCACGCCGGAAGTCGTATCTTTGAAAGACGGCAAATGGAGTGTGAACGACATTCTGGTTTACAACGAATCTTCGCTTGACCTTGCAGTGCTCCTCGCGACTTTCAGCGAGAGACCGGGTCTCCCGACACCTGTCGGAGTTTTTTACCAGGTCGAGCGGAAGAGCTACGAAGAATTGATGATCGAGCAAATAGAAGCAGTTACAAAAAAGAGAGGTGCCGGAGATCTTGACAAACTCTTAAAGTCCGGTAATACCTGGGTCGTTTCTGCAAACTAGTCTTTTGGGGGAATCGCGTGATTCCCCTTTCTTATTTGTGATATCTGTTAAGTGATTCAAAATCCTAAGCTCCGATAGATGAATTCCAAACGATTGCCGGTGCCGAAATCCCGCCGGTTTTGTTTTGGACACGGGATTTGCGATTCAGTATTTCTTCAATCTTGAAATCTGAGATTAGGAGCTCCTTATTAGTGCATGATGGAGGATAAATGATCCACTCACCGGTCCTTGCCGTGAAAGAAATTGCGAACATTTTCAGGATGCTGGTCGATGACAACGTCAAGTTTGTTCTGACCACTCATGTTAACCCGGACGCCGACGGACTTGGATCGGAACTTGCCTTGCATCGATTCTTGAAAAAATTAAGAAAGTCATCTGCAATATTAAATCACAGTGAGACGCCGGCAAACCATGCTTTCATGGACTACGATAACGAAATTAAGAAATTTGATCCCGAAAAGGACGGCAAACTCGTTCTCGGCGCAGATGTATTGGTTGCCGTTGACATGAACAATCCTTCCCGATTGCGAAGCATGGAGAAATCTTTTCTTGAAAGCAAAGCAAGGAAAGTGATCATCGATCATCATCTCGAAGCACAGGATTTTGTGGACTACCAGCTCATAGATTTGGATTCTCCTGCGACGGCAGAAATTGTTTATAAATGCCTGATGGCTTATGATCCTAACCTTTTGGATAAAGGAATTGCCGAAGCTTTATATGCTGCGATAATGACGGACACTGGTTCATTTCGTTTTCCACGGACGGATGGAGATATTCATCGCGTCACGGCCCATCTTCTCGATGTCGGTGTCGACCCGAACTACATCTATAACAATTTATACGAGCAGAATTCGATTGGCAGGACTAGACTTCTCGGTGAAGTTCTCCAGAACGTTCAATTGGCTTACGAAGGAAAAGTGGCATACTTCTCGATCACCCAAGAGCAGCTGAAAAAGAATCGCGTTGTTCCGGATGAGACGGAACAATTTGCTAACTACGCAGGCGCAATTTCCGGGGTCGTGGTCTCAATTTTTTTCATGGAGCTGCCGGATGGAATCAAGATCAGCTTCAGGTCCAAGGGTGATGTTTCCGTGAACGAGCTCGCAAAACTTTACGGGGGAGGAGGGCACAAGAATGCGGCGGGCGCGAGGCTGTTCGGCGCGCATCTCGATGAAATAATACCGAGAGTTTTGAAAGACGCATCAAGAATCCTGCCATCGAAAAATATTTCGGAGGAGAAATGAAATTCGAGTTTCTGGAGAAAAAAGCTACCGCCGTAAAATCGGATGCCCTCATCCTTTTGCTCACCAAGGACGATTTAGCTGCCGGAAAAGAGGGAAAGGTGCACTATGGTAAAGTGGATCATCTCTTCGGTGATCATAAAAAACAAATTGAGGCGGCTTTGAAGGCCGGCGGCTTTGAAGGCGACAAGGAGCAGGAGCTTTCAGTGTATTCTGTCGGAGCTCATCGCATCGTTTTCCTGATCGGCCTGGGAGAGAAATCTCAACTGACAAATGAAAAAATCAGGCGTACGGCCGCTGCCGGCATAAAAGGGGCAAGACATGCAAAGGCAAAGTCGGCAGTCATTTCAACTCTCGATTCGACCGTTGAACAGCTGAGCGATTACGAAACTGTCCATGCGATTGTTGAAGGGATCAAACTTGGCTATTACAGATTTGACAAGTATTTAACTCAGAGGAAGGAAAAATCTGAAGTCGAAGGAGTTACCGTGGCCCTCGAAAATGTGAGCTCGGCGATCGGAAAGAAAGCGGCGCGTGATGCCGAGATTCTTTGCGACGCCGTTTGTCTGACGCGCGACCTGTCGAATGCGCCTGCGAACGAAGTTTATCCTGAAGTGCTTGCCGAAGTTGCATCGGACATGGCGAAGAAATATCATCTTCAGGCGAGAATTCTCGATGAAAAGCAGATTCGGAAACTGAAAATGGGCGGACTGCTCGCGGTCAATTCCGGGAGTGCGAGGCCACCTCGATTTATTACGATGGAATATAAAGGCAATCCGAAGAGCAGAGATTGGTACGCAATCGTCGGAAAGGGGATTACCTTCGACAGTGGCGGAATTTCGATCAAGCCATCGTCCAATATGGGTGAGATGAAGATGGATATGGCAGGCGCTGCAGCTGTCATAGGGACCATGCAGGCGGTTGCTGCCCTAAAAATCCCTGTCAACATTGCCGGGATTGCACCGTGCACCGAAAATCTCCCCAGCGGCTCTGCCTATAAACCGGGCGACGTCGTGACCACGATGTCGGGAATTACGATTGAGGTTGATAATACCGACGCCGAGGGCAGAATTATCTTGTCCGATGGACTTTATTACGCCCAGCGATATCGACCCAAAGCGATAATTGATCTTGCGACTCTGACCGGCGCGTGTGTTGTCGCGCTCGGTCAGCATGCGACGGGGATGTTCGGAACCGGCGACGAGGTAATGGCACAGCTGAAAGAGGCGGGCGAGAAAACTTATGAGCGCGTGTGGCAAATGCCCATCTTTGAAGAATATGAGAAGCAAATAAAAAGTGACATTGCGGATGTAAAGAACGTCGGCGGACGCTGGGCAGGAGCGATTACCGCCGCACTGTTTCTGAAGAAGTTTGTGGGGGATTATCCGTGGGTTCATCTCGATATCGCCGGGACTGCGATGCTTGAAGAGGTGACAGATTATGCGCCGAAAGGCGGATCTGGTGTCGGCGTCAGACTCCTGACGCAGTTCTTTAAGCAAATCGCTTCGTAGAAAAAGTCTCAGAGGTCAAGGTTAGTGCGTGTTGTTCAGATGGACGGTTTGCCGTCGAATTCCACTCTGCTTGCATTCAAAACTAAATCTTCCGTCGTTATGTTATAATGGTGAAACTCTTTATGATTCTCTGCATCAAATTAAGCGAAAGTAGAATTTCTATTGAAAGGATAAAGAAATGTCAAATATTATTGAAGCATCAACCGCAAGTTTCAAAACTGAAGTTTTAGATTCGACGACGCCGGTGTTGGTTGACTTCTGGGCCCCGTGGTGCGGACCATGCAGGATGGTTGCACCTCTTGTGGAGGAGATCGCGAAGGAATACGGCGACAAATTGAAAGTATTCAAAGTTAACACAGATGAGAACATGGATATCGCCATAAAGTACAACATTGTGAGTATTCCGACGCTCGGATTCTTCCGAGGAGGAGAGATGGTCGACAGGATAATTGGGGCAGTGCCCAAGAAAGTGATCGTCGAAAAAATATCGAAAACCCTGGATATGAATTAGATATTCATGTGGCAGAAAAGATGAAGGCATATATAATTAAGGTGATGCGAGATGGAACACAAAGTAAAGCGAGGAGGATTTCTGGAAGAGCATTTCCATTTGATTGTAATAGGTGTAATAGCACTCGTAGCAGGCGCTGTGTATTTAGGAGAGTCGAGCAGCAGTAATTCTGCATCGGCCACAAATCTTCCGAAGCAATCTGCGACCGTAGGTACGAACAGGGAAATTGCTCCGGATTTCACGCTGACCTCGATTGACGGGAAAACAATCAAGCTGTCTGATTACCGCGGAAAAGTTGTTATCCTAGATTTTTGGGCGACATGGTGTGCGCCATGCAAAGCGGAGATCCCGGATTTCATCAAGCTTTCTTCTCAGTATAAAAGCCATGATTTCCAGATGCTCGGAGTGTCTTTGGATGAAGGTGGATTGAAGGAGGTCGCACCGTTCATGAAGCAACTCGGGATGAATTATCCGGTTGTCCTGGGCACTGAAGAAGTCGTGTCGGCATATGGGGGCATTAGAGGAATACCGACAACGTTCGTGATCGATAAGAATGGTTTTGTTCGGGCGGTGTTTGAAGGCTACCGCGATGCCACTGTGTTTGAGAATTTGGTCAAACAACTTTTGTTCGAATCGATGTCTTCGGAAGATCGAAAATGAAGATACAGCTAAAGCAGGTTGAAGGGAATACGTTCCTGGCCAAAGGCGAGTCGAATCACTGGACCACGATAGACACTTCTCTAAAAGACGGTGGTGCAGGTGCCGCATCGGGTCCGATGGAGATGATTCTGATGGCGCTTGCGGGCTGCACCGCGATGGACGTCGTCTCCATATTGCAGAAGAAGCGCGCGGGGATGACGCGGCTCGAAATAAATGTCGCGGGTGAACGCGCCGACGATTTTCCCAAGGTGTTCAAGAAGATTCACATCACTTACATAATTCATGGGAAAGTCAGGAAGGAAGATGCCGAGCATGCGGTTTCTTTATCGCAGGAAAAATATTGTTCCGTTGCCGGTATGCTGAAGAAAGCTGTCGAGCTCACCTACAACATACAACTTGACGACTGATTTTGTTTTCCGCGGATAAAAGTTCTATCAAACTCTTCCCAGGAACTCAGCACGACATTTCAGAGCCTTCCTAGAGACTGTCGTCTCCTAAAATCTCAGCTTAAATTTTCCGTTCCATTCTTTTTGCATTTTCTCCAGGAACTTGTGATGCGTCAGATCGAAGTGTATCGGGGTAACGGAAACAAATCCCGATCTCAGTGCAACCTGATCGACATTCTCATCGTGATCAAGTATCCGCATATCGCCTGCAAGCCAGTAATAATCCCTGTTCTTTGGATCTTTCCGCAAGTAGAACTTGTCGTCCCATCTTGAACGGCCTTGTCGAGTAAATTTTATTCCCTTAATTCTTTTTGCTGGGATCGACGGTACATTTATGTTCAGGATTGTATCCTTTGGGATGCCGTGTTTCAGAATATACTTTGCAATTGCCGAGGCAACCTTTGCGGCAGGCTCAAAGTCAGGTTTTTGCGTGTACTCAATCGAAACCGCTATCGACGGAATGCCCAGAATTGTTCCCTCGGTGGCCGCGCTGACGGTTCCCGAGTAAATAACGTTCACGGCGGTGTTGAGGCCGTCATTTATTCCGGAGATGATAAGATCCGGTTTCGGTTTGATGAGTGACCGGATTGCCAGTTTGATACAATCCGCCGGTGTTCCATCCACCGCATATCCGAACAGCTTTCCATCACGTCTAAATTCATGAGCGCGCAAAGGTGTTCGAACAGTTATCGCGTGCCCGACTGCGCTTTGTTGAATGCTCGGCGCCACGACTGCGACATCTGCGAATTGCTTGAGTCGCTTGGCGAGGACGTAGAGTCCCGGGGCGTCGATTCCGTCGTCGTTCGATATCAGGATTTGTGGTTTTTTTCCCATGCTAAAATTTAACTCGAAAAGTTGTTATATACACTTGTTCGATGGCCCTGTTCGGGGAGGAGTAGATCTTGCCTTGGCTGCGACTTCCAAGTAAAGTTGCGGGCTGTGATGGTTTGGAATTGGATTGCAAATTTGTTAACGTTAGCGTAGGATTCCCGTTAAGGAAAGCGTGGAATTGAACTTTTAATAATAGAGGAGCAGTAATGAATATTTACGTAGGTAACATTTCGAGGGACCTGAGCGAGGATGAATTGCGAGAAGCGTTCGCAGCGTTTGGACAGGTTTCAACAGTGAACATCATTAAGGACAAATTCACCGGAGAGTATCGCGGTTTTGGATTCGTTGAGATGCCGGTGAAGGAGGAAGCATCCGCTGCCATAAATGGCCTTAACGGAAAAGAACTGAAGGGAAAAGCCTTGAACGTGAACGAAGCTCGTCCACGCACCGATGACCGGAAAGGCGGCGGCGGCCGAAGGGGTGGTGGACCGAAGCGCGGTGGTTTCGGTGGCGGCGGAGGCCGTCGAAGGTTCTAAATTATTCATGACAGACAGCTGCAGACATGGGCTGTCTGTCACCTCTTATCTTTCGGAGTAGGGGCCAGCATCCTAGTATTTTAATCGAAGCCGTCGGCAAGAGGGATGATCATTAGTCGATACCGAAGTGTAATAGCTCTAAAGACATCTCTGCGATGAAAAGGACCTTTCTTTTTGTTCCGTATTCCCAGTAAGGAAAAGAATTGGTCAAAACGTCGGCGGTCGTGAAGAGCAGTGTGCCGCCTGCGCGCAGCGTGAGCAGGTGTTTGACTAGAGTCAACCTGAGACCAACCCCGGCTGCTTGACTAAAATATTTTGCGGCTCGAAAACCTTCCCCGAATGGCCGTGGATTGTAGTAAACGTATGGCGTCAATCCATGAAAGTCTCTTGGAGAATGAATGGCAATAACGAAGCTGATCGTAGCGTAATGTGTCGGGTCGTACCCGTCGATTGCTAAGGCGGCCGCTGCCCATATTCCTATATTACATCCCAATTCGTATCTGACTGAAAAAGACCTTCCCGAAGGGTACGAATCTCCGATCTGAGGTATCTTTGCTATTCCGAATGCGGAGTACAGAAAGCCTTCCCGGGGCTTTTTATTTTTCGAAATAAGAATACCGCCAAGACGGTCCCGCAGTGAGACAAGCGGGCCCATATGACTTTCATTGAATTCATAGATCCCATTTTCTAAAAAACATATCTTCGCGGTGACATTGCTGTCTTGGTCGATAGAGAAGACTGCCCACTGGAAACTTTCGATGTCTTCGAAAAGCCCGAAAAATTTTCTTTGATTCCCGTCAAGCGTGTCGCCGACAAGAGGTATTAGTGTGACGCTCACAATTCTGTTATGAGATCTGGAGTCGGTGCTCATCAAAGCAATGATCAGGAAACATGTCTTCAGTGTTTTCATAGCTCAAGTTTCTTCAGCTTCAACCTGTATAAGTCCAACCCCCGCGGAATGCCTTGAGGAAAACGGGAATACTTTTTGTTCTCACTCCACCAGTCCAGATCGGGCTTGGTTTGATTAAATTTCCCTGAATAGGATTCGGAAATAGTTGCGGGAATTCCGGTCAGAAGCCATAGTGGAGCAGTAAGGATAAAGAAAAAACCGTGTGATATGGTCGAGAGTGTTCCCAAAGCTGTCCATCCGCCGACTATTCCCGACTTGTTTGAGTGAAACTCTAGAGCGGCGTGACTAATTTTACCGCAGGGAACGACAACCGGTTTGGTTTCGGTGAGCACATAAACAGAACTGTCCTGGAAGGCAATAAACTCGCCGGCCACCGTAGAGTCCTTAGCTTTGGTAGAGAGGTCCAATGTAATCCAACCGCCATATACTTCCCATTGAGTCTCGGTATCGTCCGGCAAATAGCCGCTCGGTGCTTTCGTTACCGCACATCCTGATATTGCGAAAACGGCAAAGAGAGAAAACAATTTTGCTGTCAAGAATTTAATGTTGGACATATTTGCTCCTCCAAAAGTCTTTCTCCATTTGAGGTTCTATCCTCTTGAACTGTGGTGCAAGGACTTTTAAGTATTGGCTGGGATTTGCAAACATCATCATGGTCATATTTGGATTTTCTTCTGCGATCCATTCTTTTCTAATCCACTCTAGGTAGTACCCTTTCGATTCAATAAAAACCTCGTAGTTCTCATAGTCGTCAGGCAACTTGTAAATTATGGAATATCTATCGCCGGGCATCGTAACCAGAGGTGTTGCTTCACCTGCTAAACTCATCCTTGCTTTCTCATCTATCATGGTGTCTCCCCGAACCACCACGGATGGTTGTACCTTTAACGGTTCGACCTTCTTGCTTAAGTGCACAAGCGCAGCATAATCAAGTCGCCACATGCCGCGCGTCATCCTGAGCTTGATCTTCATCGTTGAAGATGCTGGCTGAGGAAGCTGGATAAGCTCAACATTTGTCGCGATGGGACCTATCTCTGAAAATTCCCCCGATCTCTGCCAGTTCCCATTTTTGTCCTGCGTCATCACCTCGATTGTGCTAACAGGGGCCCAGAACAATCGCTTCAGCATGTTTGCGTAGGTTCCAGTTTCTAGTTGCACAGCGGCAGCCCATTGCCCTGCTGAACTTCCCATGTAGGCGAGCGCTTGATAGAATAGATATGTAGTCAAAAGAGTCTGCCGGTAACCCAGTGCAAGGCCCAAGTTGCCTTTCGGAACTGAGTCGAATGTGAGTTCTATTTCTTCCTTCGATGCGAGGTTATTTGAGTCAGCGGTGCTAAATCTTTCTACGTCGTCGGCTGCTGAAAGTTTGTCGAGGCAGCTGCCCTCAGGTGCGATTGCGGAAATGGGTTTGATGATCGTGTCAGCTTCGAAAAATTCGCCGGAAGGTGTTACGAACACTCGTTTCCCCATCGAGCGGTGAGCAATCAGGAGGTGGGCGTACCTGATGACATGCGTTTCCATCGCTTCGTTCGTGAGAATCACCTCAAAATTCTTGTTCGTTGGTTTTGCTAAATAAAGTGCATCGATGTCATTTTCCTCCCAGGCAGGGAGCACGCTTGCCGAGAAACCTTCGGCCTGAACTCTCATTCTTTTTCCATCCCAGGCGTAGAAGGTTGGACAGGAACCGAAGCATGCCTTGGGATTGGCAGCACAATAGATGGTCATGGCTACCGATATTCCGGTAACGATAGCCATTGCCGCGATTGCGGGTGATGAATTAACTGTGTTGGTCTCAAATACAGCAATGCTATCGAAAGGGATGCTGAAGCTGCTGTCCGGCATCGGATTCCTGTTAAGATCATAGTGTTTCCCGATGCCGGTCATCATTTTCGAATCGTCTTCCTTCTCCCATTTCGTCAAAACATAAACATCACCGTTCATCATGTGTACCTTTAAATATGGAGATGACGAATTGCCCGGTGCGGCAAATGTTGCGGCGTAATCTTGGCGGGTTACGATATCGCTCGATGTGCATCCCCAGATCGCCGAGAACATCATCAAGACGAGCACAATGAACACGGATTTAGATTTCGTGAGGTTCATCGATAAATCTCCTTGCTGAATATATCTGCTGACATTTGAACTCTTGTCAAAAATCTGTCACACTTCTGTCAAGAATTTCTTTGCATACTTTGCGGAAGCACTAACGGCACAAATCCGGTATTGATCTCATCGATCTACCTGGTCGTAATTTACGTGAATTAAGACCTGGATTCCAATCGGTTGCGAGTGTACTTACAACCACATGCGTAAATTGATTTTCACTCTGTCGGTTGATATATTGATTTCGGTTTTGTCGGTTAATTCACGTCGTGTGAAACCGAACTTCTCCCGAAACGATTACATCCGTGTTATGTTCGGGATTTTAAAATTTCAAATGCCGGAGGAATTTTTTTGCGTAAAAATCGCTTTAAGATAATCTTGATTGTTGCCGCAATTGCGCTTGCACTTTACTATCTTTACCCCACTTACCAGAGCGCATCTTATCAGAAAAAACTGACGCAGCTTTCCGGTCAGGTCAAATACGCGGATTACCTTGGGTCTCATCCTCTACCGCAAATGCCGGATTCGGTGAAGCGTCTGTATCTCGACAGCCTGAAATCTTCTTTTTCAGCCGACAGCCTTCAGTATTATGATGCCAACGCCAACAGCATTGTAGACGCCAAACTAAAGAGAATAAAACTCGGTCTCGACTTACAGGGCGGCATGCACATAGTTCTCGAAGTGAACATCGTGAAGATGCTTGAGGACATGGCGAAGAATAAGGACCAGACGTTCGACCAGATCATGCAGCAGGTTGCAGCCCAGGCGAAGCAGACCGAGGCATCGCCGCTCGATCTGTTAAAGCAGCAGTTTGACCAGCGCGGTATCCGGCTCAGCCGGTATTACGGAGATATCCGAGATGACAACAGCAAAGTTATGTCCTATCTTAGTGACCAGACAAAGACCGCCGTTGACCGCGCCATGGAGATAGTCAGGAACCGCGTTGACCAGTATGGTGTGTCGGAGCCTTCGATACAGAAGCAAGGGAGCACAAGATTTATCGTCGAGCTTCCAGGCGTGAGCAACGAGTCGGAAGTGAGGCAGCTGCTTCAGGGCACGGCGCTGCTTGAATTCAAACTCCTCAAGCCGCCTGACGTCGTCATAAAAGTATATCAGGCTATCGACAATATCCTTGCGGGTAAGACCGACACTCTTTCGGCCTCATCTGATACGGCGGCTTCAGACTCGAACATGACTGCGGAACAATTTGCGCGCAAACATCCGTTCTTTGCACTCGTACGAATTAATTCACAGAGCGGCGATGCTTACGTTGCGGAAAACGACCGCGATAGGCTTATGCGGACGCTTAACCGCGAAGATGTTGCACGGGTTATTCCGACCGATTTCCAATTTCTGTTCAGTGCAAAGCCGCAGATTGTCGCACAGGGTCAAAAGTTTTATGAGCTTTTTGTCGTGAAGAAAGATGCCGAGTTGACCGGCGGAGTTGTCACAGATGCTCAGGCACGGATCGATCCGACCAGCAGCCAGCCGATCGTCGAAATGAAAATGAGTTCTGATGGTGCGCGCGACTGGGCGCGAATCACAGGGGCGAACATTAATAAGCGCATAGCCATCGTTCTTGATAATGCAGTTTATTCTGCGCCTGTGGTGCGAAATAGAATCACGGGAGGAAATTCGCAGATCGAAGGGATGGCAAATGTTGAAGAAGCGAATTTGCTTGCGATCGTACTTCGTGCCGGCGCTCTTCCTGCTCCTGTGGATATCGTCGAGGAAAGGAACGTCGGTCCTTCGCTCGGTGAAGACTCAATTAAGAACGGCGTTACTTCGGGTGTAATCGGACTCGGAGTTATCGTCCTATTTATGATTTTCTACTATCGCACCGGCGGTTCTGCAGCTGACTTCGCGCTTCTTCTAAATATCCTGTTTATTCTCGGGGTCCTCGCCGCTTTCCATGCGACGTTGACACTCCCCGGTATCGCCGGAATGATCCTGACAATTGCAGTTGCCGTCGATGCCAATGTGTTAATATACGAGCGCATTCGAGAAGAACTCACGACCGGCAAGACCCTGAGAGCGGCAATAGATCAAGGGTACTCGAAGGCGTATTCTGCAATTTTCGATGCGAACATAATTTCATTTTTTACCGGTGCGATACTATATCAGTTCGGAACCGGACCGGTTCAAGGATTCGCGCTGACGTTAATGATCGGTATAGTCGCAAGTCTTTTCAGTGCAATCATTATCACGCGAGTCATTTTCGATTTGATGGTGGAGCGCGGCGCGACTCACATAAACTTTGGATGAACAGAAATTTTAAATTGCGAAGTTTCAACTCAAAATTTAAGATTCGAAATTTAAAATTGGAGATTTGATGCGTTTTTTCCCTAGAACAAGTGTTGACTTCATTGGAAAGCGGTACATTTGGTACACCGTATCGGCGACTCTGATACTCCTCGGTCTGATTACGATTGCCATCCGCGGGTTGAACTACGGCATTGATTTCAAAGGCGGGACGGAATTGACTCTCAGTTTCAGCCCGGCTCCCGATATCGGGGCTGTGCGCTCATCGCTTGACAAGATCGGTTTCGGTGACGCCGAGATCAAAACTTTCGGAGCGGACAACCAGCTTTTGATTCGTGTGAAAGCGACTGATCAAGGGGATCCTACGGATAAGATAAAAAGTCAATTGGAGAGTTCTTTGCCGAACACGCAGATTCAGTTCCTTCAGGGAAACAATATCGGACCGAAGATAGGTCAGGAGCTGAGACGCGACGCAGTGATGGCAATTTTCTATGTACTGATAGCGATTCTCATATATGTTTCATTCCGTTTCCAATTTATTTATGCTCTGGGCGCCGTGCTTGCTTTGTTCCATGACGTCCTGATTACACTCGGCGCGGTTGCGATTTTCGGCTGGCTTGTGCCATGGCTCAATCTTGAGGTCAACCAGACGATCGTCGCGGCATTTCTCACGCTCGTCGGCTACTCGATGAACGACACGGTCGTTATTTTCGACAGGATCAGGGAAAATTTAAAAATATACAAAGGGGAAAACTTAATCCGCGTGATGAACCGGAGCATAAACGATACGTTGAGCCGCACTATTATTACCTCGAGCACCGCCTTCGCGGTACTCCTCGTCCTGCTTATTTTCGGCGGAGAAGTGACAAGAGGTTTTGCGTTCTCGATGTTGATCGGAGTGGTTACGGGAACGTATTCTTCAATTTACGTTGCGTCTGCCATTGTGGTTGACTATAATGTTTATGTTAAAAAGGTTGACCTGCGTTTGACTGAAACACAGTCGCCTGTATTAGAAATCGAGAAGCGATATGAAGTTGCGGCAAAAAGAGCTTAAGAACGGCGTCGTCCTGTTTGAAGTCGAAGGAAACATCGTGGGCGGACCAGATGCCATGGTGTTGAGCGACGAAGTTCGCAAATTAGTCGACGGTGGGATCAAGAATTTTATCGTCGACATGAAGTCCGTCGAGCATATAAACAGCAGCGGGCTCGGAATATTGATAGCAAGCCTGAATACTGTTCGCCAGGCAGGCGGCGATATGAAGATCGCAAACGCCGGTTCGCGCGTTCTCGATCTTTTCAAGATCACGAAGCTCAATCAGATTTTCAATTCTTACAAGTCCGTTGATGAAGCGGCGAAAGAGCTCACCTGAAAGTAATTCTCAATTATGGACTCTGATTTTTAGCTTTGCATGGGGTGTGCAAGATTCATAATTCGACATTTATGATTTGACATTTAAAATTTCTGGATCATGTCCGTTAAGATTATTGTTGGTGCTCAGTGGGGCGACGAAGGCAAAGGAAAAATCGTCGATCTCCTGAGTGAAAATGTAGACATAGTGGCACGGTATCAGGGCGGCGCAAATGCCGGGCACACCGTGGTCGTAGAAGGAAAGACGTACATCCTCCACCTGATCCCGTCTGGAATTCTGCATCCGAACGTCGTCTGCGTAATTGGAAACGGCGTCGTGCTCGATCCGCAAGCGTTCTTAGATGAGGTTGCGTTTCTTGAGTCACACAACATAAGCGTTCGCGGAAGACTTTTTATTTCTCACAACGCTCATTTGATCATGCCGTACCATAAGCTGATCGACTCGCTGAAGGAGCAGGGGACGTCAAAGATCGGAACTACCGGACGAGGGATCGGACCGGCTTACATTGATAAGTTCGCGCGCGTCGGAGTCAAAATAGTCGATCTGCTCCACCGCGACGTGCTTGAAAAGAAGATCAGGGCAAACATAGAGGACAAGAACCAGCTATTGAGCAAGATTTATCACTCGTCGGAGATGGACGTAGAAGAGATCGTGGAGATTTATCTTCATTACGATGAACAACTGGACGAGTTCATAAAAGACACATCGCTTTATTTGAACCAGGAGCTAAAAGCAGGGAAGAAAGTCCTCGCTGAAGGCGCACAGGGCGCGATGCTCGACGTCGACTTTGGAACATATCCTTACGTTACTTCGTCGAATCCGACAAGCGGCGGCGCTTGTACAGGCCTCGGTATCCCGCCGACCATGGTAGATTCTATAACAGGCATTGCAAAGGCTTACACGACGAGGGTCGGGAATGGTCCGTTCCCGACGGAACAGGAGAATGAGGTCGGTGAAAGATTGCGAAGGATAGGCGGCGAATACGGCGCAACCACCGGCAGACCGCGCCGCTGCGGCTGGCTCGATCTTTTCAGCTTGAAATATTCCGTGATGGTAAACGGTATCGGAGAAATTGCGCTCACCAAGCTGGATGTCCTGGATGAATTTGAGGAGATAAAAGTCTGCGTCGGCTATAACTATGAAGGGAAATCGCTTAAGACTTTTCCGCTTGACCTTTGTACCATTGAGGATATTGAACCGGTATTTGAAACGTTGCCGGGCTGGAAGGGAAAAATTTCAGACGCAAAGAAACTTGCAGACCTCCCGAAAAATTGCAGATCCTATATCGACTTTATCGAAAACTATCTCGGCACCAAGCTGAGTTTGGTTTCAGTCGGTGCAATGAGAGACCAGACGATAACGCGGTAAGACCGCCTGTCTCTCGGTGTGATCCGGGAAAAAAGAGAATTTATTTAAGGCAGAAGATTACGGCGTGAAGCGTTAGAGGGTGAGGGACCCGTTTCTTATATAGGATTTTGTGCTCGATGAGGAGGACAGAATCTCCAAGTTCGACCTGCTGCTTTCCCAAATAGAAAATCGACTTAGCCTGAAGTGGTGGAGGCATTTAAAATCTTCGCAGGATTGATCATGCGAGATGGATCGCTTTGATCCGGCCGTTAATTTTCGAGAACCGATGATCCGATCGGTTAAGTTTAATGGAGTTGTAAGATTTGGCCTTTCCTTTATTGAGAAACAAAATCGAGATTCGGAGGAATACAATGAAATTGCTAATTGTGTTATTCCCTCTCATGTTCCTGAACATCAGTTGCGACAAAGACACTCCAGTCAAACCTGTAAATCATAACCCAATAATATTGTCCGTGACAGTATTTCCTGATGTAATAGGTATATCAGATTCTGCAATTGTTGTTTGCAACGCGATGGACCCCGACGGTGATACTTTGGTTTATGACTGGTACACGGATGGAAGATTGAGATTTAAGAACAACCCCCCTTGGCAGTGTTGTGTCCTAGCTAATACTTATGAAAATTACCAAATCCTTTTTCCAGTCCAATCTCAAAATTTTCCGCCAATTGATACTGTTTGGCTCCAAGTTGAGGCTAGGGACAGAAAGGGCGGCGGAAGTGTTGCGCAGACAGTACAATTTGTGGTGAAGTGACAAAAATTTGAATTGGGGGGAACCGGGATTTTATGAAGACGATCTCGCAAGAAGTGTCGAAAAGTTTTTTTATGAAACCAAATTAAGTTGAGAGGCATTCTCTCTGGAGACGAGGCAGCCCCGCCTCATCTCCTTCTATAGTTCACATTTCCCCAAAAACTACCAGCGCTAAGTTATCTCCGTCCTTATTCACTCTTCCGAGTTCTATCTGGGAAAAAAAGAATTTCCCGACCGCCGCAAGTTTTCCCGGTCGAAGAAATTCACATAGGGCGGATTCTCTTACGGGCTATAGCTTAGCTGAAATACAACGGGTATAAAGCCTCTTGTCTTTCCTGCGCTGCTGCTGAAACTTAAATCCGCTCCGATCCCTGTTCCCACAGCGCCCTGGAAGTGGTTGAAAGGTCTCACTTCACCAACAAGAACACAGGCAAGCGCAAATCTTTGTTTGGCCAGGATGTTCGCGAGGTCTGCAAAGTATGCTCCCCATCCGATGGACCAATAAGATATCTGCGGATTGTCGCTGGCTCTGTGATCCCAAACCATGTTGCCGCCTAAGGCGAACGGCGATACTCTGAGCGAGTCTTCAAAAATGAACGATGCCTGCTGGAACGGGATGGAAGCTTCATATCTTATTTTCCATGGGCCGCCTTTGTATCTCACTTTCACATCGTAAAGTCCTGTGTCTGCAGATACAACCGGTGAATATTTCCCTAGGTTGTGCCTCACGATAATCTCCATCGAATACCATTCGCCGATCTGAATATTTTTTAAATCGAGACGCTGGTCGTCTCCTTGTTCGGGAGCGACATCTTCATAGATAGGCGAAGTCTCCTGCAATATTCTGTCGCTGTCGTTTGTTACTCGTACCATGACTATCAAATGCTGCATCCCAAGGCGAAGATTCGAACTGTTAAAAGTCAGGAAAGGGATTTTGCTTCCCTTCTCTTTGCCGTAATCCACTTCGATGCTCTTCAGCCCATTGGCGCTGTCAAGTGGAATTGTCTGTCCGCTCGACAAATGAAGCGTTATGAAACCCTTGCTGTCAAAGGGCTTTGCCGGCGAGCTGTAGTCCTTCACATAAACGGACCCGAGTTGTATCGGTGAAGTCCTGTCTCCATTTCGCAGTAAAATGTAATACAACTTATGGGGCGAGATAGTCGCAGGTATTCTGACAGGTACGTCTACCTCGAACTCGCCATTGGAAGAGGAAACGATTTTTCCGCAGTTGATTTTGTAAAGTTCCTCGAAGTATAACGAATCCAAAAACTGCAGGCACTCGTTATCAGAAGACAGATTGTCGATCGTCATCCTCACATCATACGTTTGTGATCGACCACTTGCATACAGAGTGTCCGCTCCGAAGAGACCGGCCAAACTGGCCACCGAATCGACCCAGATAAATTTGTTTACGACGGGATCCTTTTTCACTTTCATTATGCCGACAACGCCGAGAGGAGAGTTCTGCGCGTCACATAATGACCAGCTTCCATTATCGCATTCTTTGATAAATGAATCGAACTCCAGTTCCGGGGGCTGCTCGATGTAAGTGACGTTTCTGATTGTATCGCCGCTTGACTTGGAGATGAGAACGTAAGGCTCTTCCGGATCCAGGGTGCCGATCCGAGATGTGAGCGGCCATTTACGAATCTCATCGCCGTCGAAGCAACTGAACGACTTCAAATATTCCGGCGTGCCGGCATTTCTTACACGAAAGTAAGAGCTGATTTTTCCTTCATCGATTAAATCCTCATTCTTCGTACGAATCCACATGTCAGCATCGGCATTTATCAACCTGTTCAACTCATCAAGCAGGATCTCTACTCTCAATCTCTTGTTTACAGGGTCCGTTGCCCTGATCTTGAATCCATAAATGTCAAGCGGGGAGTTTCCATCCCCGGTAAAATATATTTTGTCGATGTTCTGCGGATTCTTGGCGGCGGCTGTTACTATAGTATCGCTCTTAATAACATATCTTTTCGTCAGATCTGTCGGTCTGGTGATCTGAGGCTCATTGATCGATTTCATTTCGAACGCGAATATGCTTTTTCTCCCGTCGAAATTTGTGAGAGTTATTTCTTTCTTCCCCGGCAGAGTAGACATTTTTGTTGCTATTACCAGAACCATTTCTTGTCTTGAAGTTGAGACAAACCTTAGTGTCCTCATGCTGGGATCTTCTATTTGCGGCAGCGGTGCTCTAGAGGTTGTATCTAATGGAGAAACCGGATAGAAGCCGTCTCCGACAACTTTCAGTTCTAATGTATCAGCCTCGGAATTGTCAAATTGAATGGGGCCCGATTGATTACTCCCATTGGTTGCTTCTAGTATAGCGGCGACTTGAGGGAGGGGCGTGACACATGTCAAGGATAATGTTCCGGACAGCGCAGATATTTTTCCCAAATTTAGGCTGTCCCTGTTAGCCAGAATGAAATTGAGTCGCCCCCAAAGGCTGTCGGGGATGGGCTCTGTGGTGAATAGTATTGTAGAAGAATCTACCCGATTTATGGAAATGGCCACCTTAACTAATCGTTGGTTATGCTGGACTATGAGAGTATCTGTTGCCTTATCATATGGGGTAACGGTCTGCAGTTTGAACGTGTCTGCCCGGCCCAATGTTAACGTCTGTCCCGCGCACATTCTGGAAAAGAAAACTGCCGCAATTAAAAAGAAAAGCTTTCTCATCTTCAACCTCCCTGAATAATTTTTCTTGTAACGAAGTAGTTAACCGATGCGGCCATGATGCCCGCCGATCATTGCTTGACGATGTATGGTAAGCGGTAAATACTATTGCCCGTTGAATGTCCAGAAGATTACTCCGGTACGGCTCACTGATTCGCCGGCGCTTTCGTCAGGTGGATGTCGGTTATGGGATGAATTTCCCAAAGCGTCGCAGCGTGCATCCCTTTCTTGCCTCTTGGTGGATCGCCTACGTGAGAATCATCATAGAACAACTGCCCCGTGACGGTGACGTATGCCGCGTCTTTCAGAATCGTCCCTGACTGACTCGGTTCAGCTTTATTCAATAGATTCTTTTTTATGAAGTTCCTGACATTAGTGAACAGCTTCTTCAAGTTCGGTGCCTTCTTTATATACCGGGGATACGGGACCTCGACGATCAGGCAATGGTCGCCTGCGGTATCGCTGTTGCTTATCTGGATGTGGTAATCTCCGTCCGTTTCGAATGCAACGAGATGGAGCCACCCGGAAACGCTGACCATGTCTCCCTCACGGAGGTTGAGAGAATTTGAGAACGATGGGATAAAGGCATCCTGGTATCGTGGATCGTTCTTCGTAACTCCGTTTGGACCGGGCAATGCAATGAGGTTGTCAAACGAAACGTCTTTCGGTGTCTCATACAGCCTGTGGACACTGATTTTAATTGGCCACCTCTCCACACCAGGCGCCATATTCTTGGGCTTCTGTGCGTTAAGAGGGACAGTGCAGAGAAAAAACATGATTACGAAAAGGCGGGCGATGTTCTTCATAGGTTACAGATCCTCCTTTTGGCTTGAACTAAATTAATTTGTGAAATGATTCCATTATTAATCACTCATCTCGACCACAGATGCCCAGGGCTCGAACGCTGAGCGTGTCCTTGACTTATCTGTGGAACCGCCTGATAGGTCGCACCGATGTTATGGACAAGCGGCTCAGAGCAAAGACTCTCTCAGATTTCTATTTCGTGCGGAATCATGCAATATCTGACGCCGACAGGTCCGACATCCGCCTCCACCGCCGCTGCAACATTGGCGTCAAGGGCTGTGCCGGACTTTTTACGTGCAGATTCTTTTGATTTGCGTGGTCTCTACACCAATTGAGCAACATGATTCCCAATGAAGTGGGCAACTTACTTCCCATCCAATGTGACCGTCCGTGCCAAGAGCAACACAACCCTTTTTGCTTTTTAAATATCAGGACATGATTCGGCATGATCAGATGAAGGAGCAACTGCGAGTTTGGTTTATTTCCAAGCACAGGGCCGCATTCCTTTTTTGTTTTATCGCGCGCGTCTCTGTGTTTTTTTGGTCGCCAACGACCGCCGATCACAGTTCCCAGAACACCCCCAGTGTGAAGTCTGTTCCATCTATATTTACTTTTCCGTATTGGGTGTTGGGCAAAGGAATCTCCAGACCGTCATAAGTTGTGGATGGTGAGCCGAATGACGAAACATTGTTGAATTCGGGAGATCTGAATTTCATCTCAGCGCGGATTCCAAATTGGTCGGCAAACTTGAACGTGACTCCCGCGGCGACTTGAATTCCTCCTGTAACCACCGTTGGAGTGTTTGCCACGGCATTTCCGATCTGCAGGTTTCGTCTCCCGAAATATAAAGCCGGTCCGCCTCCCAGGTAAATGTTCCACCGATCTCCCAGAATAGGGACATTAAAATAACCGTTCAGCTCAGCGACCCAGAGCGAAAAACCGTCATTTACCGGAACACCGACGTATTGCCCTGTCTGATTGTATCCGTAGATATCATAGATTGTCTGTTTTTCTGTCAGATATTCCATCGCCAGTCCGACGACGTTCGAACGGTTCAGCACAATTCTTACATCCGCACCTGGTGAAGGAAAGCCTCCGAATGAATTATAGAAACTGCTGATAGTGGGGTCGGCGTCTCGTGAGGCGGGGTAAACCCGGGCGGAGGTTGTATAGTCGACGAAACCATCAACCTGTATTTTGGGTGCTTCGAGATAGGCATCAGATTGAGCCCGTGTTTCTAATATGCCGGAAAAGAAAACTACTAATCCTATCGAGAGCGAACTTCGCACACCTGAACGTGTAAACAACTCTCTGACTTTTTGCAGAAAAGCGCTTCGGTGTGCGGCCGCCATTATTCCTGCCTAAATATCTTTGCTCGGTTGTCTTCGATGGAAGCGTTTGTCTTGAGCTGCTGCAGCCAATCGGTCACAACTCTTTGTTTCTCCTGCTGCATCAGATTCTGCATTATCGAAATTCGCTGTATCTTATATGCGGTCGTATCGAAGCCGGTCGAACTTAGAAGTTGAATCACGTACACGCCGCTTGTCCCTTTGAATGGTTGAGAGGTCTGTCCAACGCGGAGATTTTCGGCAGTGGCGACAAAATCGTAATCCCTGCCTATGTTAGGCACGAAACCTGCCAGGCCAAACTCACCTGTGGTACCATATCGCAGCCGTGAATCGAATTGTTGAAGACGATTCAAGCTGTCGTTCCCGGAGAGTTTCTGCCGCAGCTGATTTGCATACGCGTCGGCCATATCGAATTGTTTCTGCTTTACTATCATGGATCTAATCTGGTCCCGGACCTGTTCGAGCGGAGTGACGCTGGCATCTTTTATCTCGCCGATCATGAAGACGGCGTAACCTTGGCTGAGTGTAATTACGTCGCTGATGTTCCCGAGTGAGCCATCAAATGTCCATTTCATGACATCTGCGTTGGCGCCGATAGTCGGAATAAATTGGCCTTTCGGAAACGGAGGAGTCTGCCTGATGTTTACGTTCATCGTGGCGGCTGCTTTGTCGAACCCGTCTTGCTTCGCGATATAAACAAAATCTTCGGCGTGCTGTTTCAAATCGTCCTTGGTCTGCTGCGATACTTTGACGGCCATTTTGATATCGGCAATTTTGATTTCGCGTGAGTCCATGCCGAGAACTTTTATGATGTGCAGGCCGAATTGAGTTTTAACCGGGCCTACGATCTGTCCGACTCCTGCTTTGTAACATGCCTCCTCAAAAGGCTTGACCATCATCCCCTTTCCGAACCATCCCAAGTCGCCTCCGTGTTGAGCCGATCCGGGATCCTGTGAATATTGAGTTGCCAAGGACGCGAAGTTTGCACCCGATTTTGCGCGCTTCGAAATGTCTTGAGCCTGCTTGTAAGCTGCCGTTGAATCGGGCCCGGACGGAACGCGGATCAGGATGTGTGCAGCGTGAATGTATTGATCTTTGCCGTTTTGTTCGTCAATAATCTTCACCAAGTGATAGCCGTCGGAAGTGGAAATAGGGCCAATGATATCTTCTCTCTTTGCCGCGAATGCCGCTTCTTCGATCTGAGGATCGATCTGCCCGTGACTCACAAACTTATCGTCATACGGCGTCTCGGAGTATTCTTTGACAAGCTCGAGAAAGTCCGCGCCGTTCTTTGTAAGAGAAGACACGCGATCCATCTCGGTTTTAACTTCTGCGCTGTCCGCCGCCGAAGCTCCTATCGGGAATATTACCGATCTGAGTCTTCTCGTCGACTGGGTTCTGTAATCATCTTGATGCGAGGAATAGTAATCTTTTATCTCGGCATCGGTTACTTTGATGCTGGAATCGGGATAGAGCAGCGATGGGGGAAAAAGTACGTAAGCTGCATTCAGTTTTTCATTTGTCATCGCAAATTGCATGCGCAATGCACTTTCAGGAATTCTTATCGCACTGAATAGACGGCTCGTTATTTTTTCCTCGAGACGCTGATCTTTCAGGTATTCCTGAACGTTCTTCCAAAACTGTTGGACTTCCGGTCTGTCCGATGAGAGTGCTGCTTGAAGAATCTGTCGGTTGAATTGCCCGGTCGAGTCTTCGAAATTCCGCCTGACCATATCGGGTAAGGATTCGGGATTGTTTGTAACCCAATCTACTATTTCTTGATCCGTCACGATGATGCCTAACTTAGCAGCCGCCTGTTCTACGAGGATTTGATTGACGAGGCTCTCCCAGACCTGGTCACGGAGCTTTTCGATGGCAGCATCGTCAGGATCCTGTTTTTCGCTCGCCTTGTATTGGTCAATCGTGCTTTGTAGTGTCTTTTCAAATTGAGAATAACCTATTTCTTCTCCATTCACCACGCCTACCGCGGTACTTGTGTACATTCCGCGTCCGCGGTTCGTTATTCCCATGCCCCACTCAAAAACTATCATGGCGATGAAAAGTATTGCAAGTCCGATCAGAATAGCGGGCATGTTGTCCCGCATTTTTGTCATTATTGGCATCTTGATTCCTTAAAAATTGAGAAGAAAATATAACCGTGCTATGCCTGAAAATCAATTTCCCCTTTTGGTCACAGCACGCGACATCGGCGGCAAGAATTGCCGGTGAAGTATTGAATTCTTAATGAAATGCCGTTAGATTTTATTGAAGCAAGATGCGAAGCGCTGAGCAGGGAGATTCGTAGGCGTTTGTCAGGCTCACGCGTGTCAGACTCCATCGTCAGTCAGCGATCCCAATGCACACGGACGATGAAATGATGAGAATACTCCCAGACTCAATGAAAAAGAGAATGCGTTCTCTCGGTTGGCTGATTCAAATAAAATCTTAAAATCGAAAGCGGGTGTAGGATGCTTATCAAAGTTCTCGGAGCAGGATGCCCAAACTGCAAAACTCTCGAACTCCGTGCGAAGCAGGCGGCAGAAGAATTGAAAATGCCGCTGGAAATCCGCGAGGTACAGGACATCGAGGAGATTTCCCACTATGGTCTAAATAAAACACCGGGCCTAGTAATAAACGGAAAGGTAGTGCTCTCCGGATATGTTCCAATGATCGAAGAGTTGAAAGATCTCTTTGCGCAGAGTGGTGAGCAATGAGAATCTGAAGTTTGTATCCCGGGGCGTTTGCGTCTTAATGGGATCCGGTAATTCAGGCTAAGCCGTCGCTTCTTAAAGATTTAGAAATTCTCCGGCCATCATTTTGACTTTCAGTATCTACCTTCTATCTTATATGCCGAGTTATTTTCAGAAGGAGAAAGAAAGTAAATGAAGCAGGAATTGCGATTCAAGCCGAACGACTGGGCATTAGTTCTCGGCGCATCGAGCGGCTTCGGCGCTGCGACTGCCGTGGAACTCGCAAAACACGGCATGAATATTTTTGGCGTGCATTTGGACCGGGCTGCAACTATGCCCGTCGTACAACAGATAATCAAAGACATCAAACACCACGGAAGCCAGGTCGTGTTCTTCAACATAAACGCTGCAGATACTATCAAACAAAGCGAAGTCCTCGATGAAATCGCCGAGCAATTTTCGAAAGAGCCCGGATCGTCTGTAAAAGTCCTACTCCACTCGCTTGCATTCGGCACCCTGAAACATTTCATTGGAAAGAAAGAAGAGGAGATTATCAGCAAGGCACAAATGGAGATGACGCTTGATGTTATGGCACACTGCCTTGTATACTGGACACAGGGATTAATGCTGCGCAACTTGATGAGAAAAGGGAGCAAAATTTTTGCTATGACCAGCTCGGGTGGCCATACCGCAATTCCATATTACGGAGCAGTATCCGCTGCCAAAGCTTGTCTTGAATCTCATATACGACAGCTTTCTGTCGAGCTTGGGCCTCACGGCATCACGGCAAACGCAATCATGGCTGGTGTGACCGACACGCCTGCGTTAAGAAAAATTCCGGGAAACATCGAAATGCTGCACGTGGCGCGGGCAAAAAATCCCGGCGGCAGACTGACCACTCCCGAAGATGTTGCGAAAGCTATCGCCTTGCTTTCCGACGACTGCGCATATTGGATCTCCGGAAATGTTATCGGTGTAGACGGCGGCGAAGATATCGTGAGCTACGTCGGACAAAAACCGGGATCGTAATTTTCTGTGAGTTTTGATCCTAGCTGTACCAAATGCTAAAGCACGATAATGTTTCGGGTCATTAACCACGACATGTGAGCGCCCTTTGCTGTCTCCCGTCAAACTTGCTTAATTCGCATTTCGGGACTGCGCAAAGCGTTGACCGCACATCTTTCAAGTAATAGCGAGCGGGAAATGTCGGAGCTATTTAACAAAATTATTAATCTAATTTTTCTATAAATGGAGGCTGCATGCTTGATTTTGAATTTACCGAAGAACAGAAAATGTTGCGGGAAACGGTTCGTGACTTTGTAAACTCTGAACTAAAGCCGCGAGCCCAGGAAATAGATCGGAACGAAAAAATTCCCGATGACATCATAAATAAACTGCGCGAACTCGGGTTCCTCGGCGTTGCCTTTCCTGCCGAATACGGCGGGAGCGGCTTCGGAGAACTCGGTTATTGTTTAATGCAGGAAGAGATCGCCCGCGGCTGTCTTTCGACGGCAACTTTCGTCGGTGCACACCAATCCATCGGATCGAACGCAATCTATATCGGAGGCAGCGAGGAATTAAAAAAGAAATATCTTGTTCCTCTCGCCGAAGGGAGAATGATAGGAGCATTTGCCTTGACGGAAGTGCTTGCAGGTTCCGATTCCTTTAATCTTCGTACCCGCGCGACGTTTGACGGTAAAGATTGGATACTAAACGGCGAGAAAATGTGGATAACGAACGGCTCAATTGCCGATGTCGTCTCTCTCTTCGCGCGAACTGAACGAGGCATAACCGGGTTTGTCGTGGAAACAAAGTGGCCGGGATACCATGCCGGCCCCCCGGAAAAAAAGATGGGGATACGCGGAAGCGTAACGGCGCCGATCACCCTCGAAAACGTCCGGGTCCCTGCTGAAAATATTATAGGACAGGATGGCCGCGGCTTTCTGGTCGCGATGAAGACTCTCGACGCGGGACGTCTTGGTCTCGGCGCTGCCTGCTTAGGGGCTTCGAAAGAATTGCTTGAGCTTTCGACGAAATATTCAAAAGAGAGAAAACAATTCGACTCCGCTATAGCAAACTTCGAAGCGGTACAATGGATGCTCGCGGACATGGCCACCCACATCTACTGCATGGAATCAATTGTCTACCGCACTGCCGCCGCTTATGAGGAAGGGAAATCGATTTCTCGCCAGTCCGCAATGGTAAAATTATTTTGCTCGGAGTCGCTCGATTTTGTCGTCGATTGCGCATTGCAGATACACGGCGGGATGGGATATTCACGCGAAATGCCGATTGAACGATTCTACCGCGATTCCCGCATCAATCGGATTTTCGAAGGCACGAATGAAATTCAGAGAATGGTCATCGCGAAAGACGTCATCAAGAGAAACGGCCTGATGTGAAGCCGGCGAAAAATATCATGACCTTTATTTAGGTCAGGATTAATTTTATATTAAATAATGAAATCCATTTTCCGTCTACGAGAGTTCGCCGTTTGCCTTTCTGTATTCGTTTTCTTTTTGCAGTCCGCCGATGCACAGAAGCTGAGAGTTAATTTCGACTTTGCAACCTTCAGATATGATTCCACGAAGACCTATGCCGAGGTTTATTATGGTTTCAACGGCAACGCACTGCGGTTTGTGCGGGTTGTGAATAAGGATTCCTCCAGGACATTTGCGGATTCACTTCTTTTCGATGTTTCGGTTTGTACGACAAAACCTGATTCCGTTGCATCACGTCAGATATGGGAAGTCCCGGTAATCATTCCTGACACGACTCAAGAATACATCCGCAAAAACCTCGTGGGCAAAATAGATTTCGCGGTTTCACCGGGCAATTACAGGCTGATCGTGAAATGTGATGACTTGAATGATTCTCTCAAGGGCGACAGCGTCGCGACGGATTTTCCGGTGCCGGATTACAATGTCGATAAGCTGGAGACGAGCGAGATTGAGCTGTGCTCGACAATTACGCAGGGTAAAAGCAGCAGTATCTTCTATAAAAATACGTATGATGTGATTCCGAATCCGTCGATAATATTCGGACTGGGAATGCCGATCATTTATTTTTATCTCGAAGTATATAACATTCCTACCGGAAAAGGGGACAGCTTGTTCACGGCCGGCTATGAAATTCGCGACAGCTTCGGACAGGTCCGCAAAAATTCTTTCAGGACCAGGAAGAAATTCGGTGCGTCGAGTGTGGAAGTAGGAACCGTGAACGGATCTAACCTTAAGACGGGAGCATATACATTTACTTACACCGTGAGCGACTCCGCGGCCAACTTAGTTGCCTCATCGTCGAAAAAATTTTTTGTCTACAATCCGAATCTGGGAGCACCGGAAGCGCCCGATTCGGGCGTCGCGAGCAAAATCATTTTGTCGAGCGTGTATGCGACAATGGGAGAAGAGCAGCTTGACAAAGAGTTTGGCGAGGCGAAATACATCGCATCATCATCCGAAAAAAGTCAGTATGGAGAGATCACCGGCCTCGAAGGGAAGAGGCAATTCCTGTACGAATTTTGGAAAAGAAAGAATTCGGAAGAGAATTCGAACGGCAAGGATGAGAGAACGGAGTACCTTCAGCGGGTTGCCTATGCCGACGACCATTTTAGAGCCGGCATGAGAGAAGGATGGCAGACCGACAGAGGCAGGGTTTATATAATGTACGGGAATCCCGACGAGATCGACAGACATCCCAATGAAACCGATTCCAAACCTTACGAGATATGGTATTTTAACTCGGTTGAGGGGGGGGTAAGTTTCGACTTTGTCGACAGGACAGGATTCGGGGATTACCAGCTCGTCAATTCTACGGAACGGAACGAGATCCACGACGACAACTGGCAGCAGTACCTCACGCAATAACTTTTGTGAAAATCGTGGGAGGAGTTCGGTTCGTCGCCGTGCTTTCCTGAGTGAGGGCGCCAGAATCAGTGCGGAGGGGATTAGACTTTCCTTGATAGGTATTATAAAGCTGGTTGTAAATTCATCAATCTAGCGATCTCCCGCTCAAATATTTTCTATTTTCCGTTGATTCCTGCAAAATACTTCACAGGCACCGTGGGCTGATGCTTGCTTGTTGTCTTGATTATTATTTCACCGGGAATGGTGCCTCCCTTTTTGGCGAGAAGGTATAATTCAATACGTGCGATTGCCCCTGGTTTTATAGTCGAATTGTCGAAATGAAAAGATAACTCGTCCCTGTCGGTTTCGACGCCGGTAATCTTCACGGTCTCATCTGATACATTAGTTAAGGTTAACGACATGGTGTCCGCCTGTCCCACTACCGCATTCCGGAACAATATGAAATCAGGTTTGGCCTGAAGCACATAAGCAATGTTCATCTTCAATCGAAGAGTCATCATATGGTTTGCAGGGTCATTGCTCACGACGTAAATATCTTTTGAAACCTCGCCGCTGTATTCCGATGGATTGAAGTCGACTTTTATTTCGGATTTTTGTCCGGGTTTGACGGTGCTATCCGAAAGAAATGCCACGGTGCAGCCGCAGCCCGGCCTCACGCCGTTGATGTGGAGCACCTTGTCTCCGTCGTTTTTAATTTCAAAGGTGTGGAAGATGTGGCTGCCGGTTTTATAAACAGTTCCGAGATCGATCGTGCTGTTACCCGCAACGGAAATCCTGGGCTGGCCGTACACTTCGGCCGCAAGAAAAACCGTCAACAGCAGAACAGACAATTTTCTGGTCATATATTTCCTTCTTTAACTTGCCTTGGAAAATAAACTGTAATTTGGAAAATTAAGTCAGAGCAAACTGCAGATGAGCATACTTAAATTTAATTAAGGCAGTCGAACCTTACAAAGAGCAAGGAACTCTTTGCTGTTTCCGAACGGTTAGTGTCTCCGAAGGTTCGCTTCGGAAGAAGAGAGGAAGATGGCAACTCAAAAAATATCCGGACGCTCGTCGGGCTTCAATCCGCAAAACAGGTTTGAGGAAGTCGTTCTGGTGCCGACTGATGATGATAGCAGATTCTTTCCCGATGAAGATCAGACGGAGAGGAAGGTCGAGACAAAATTTTTCGTCGACACGTCGAAAACCGCCCTTGCAAAGAATGACAGCCCCGATGTCGGTTTCACGTACAGCATAAATCCATACCGCGGCTGTGAGCACGGGTGCATCTATTGTTATGCACGCCCATCGCACGAATTCTTGGGATTTTCTTCCGGACTCGACTTCGAGACGAAGATAATGGTAAAGCAGAACGCGGCAGAGCTTCTCCGGGAAGCATTCATGAAGAAGAGTTGGGAACCGCAGGTTGTGGCGATGTCGGGGGACACGGACTGCTACCAGCCGGTGGAGCGAAAACTAAAAATAACTCGCAGATGTCTCGAGGTGTTTTTAGAATTCAGGAATCCGGTCGGGATCGTCACGAAAAATTTTCTTATAACTCGCGATCTGGATATTCTAATTGAGCTGGCGAAGCTCGAACTCGTCAGCGTGGCTATTTCAATCACAAGCCTCAATCAGGATCTGACAAAAAAGATGGAGCCGCGGACTTCCTCGCCGGCAAAGAAGCTGGAGGCGATAGAGATTCTAGCAAAGAATTCGATCCCCGTCGGCGTGCTTATAGCGCCGGTTGTCCCCGGTTTGACGGATGAAGAAATTCCATCGATCCTTCGTGAAGTGTCGTCAAGGGGCGGAACTTTCGCCGGATTGCAGATGCTGCGGCTGCCATATGCCGTGAAAGATTTATTTGTCGATTGGATACGCAGAGAATTTCCCGATCGGGAGAACAGGATCATCGGCAGGATAAAGCAGGTGCGGAGAGGCAAGATGAACAGCAGCGAGTTCAAGGAGCGCATGAGAGGAACGGGCGAGACTGCGAGAGCGATTCACCAACTTTTTTACGCAAGCTGCAAAAAGTATAGTATCGGCAATGGCAAGTTCCATCTCGCTACGGATAAGTTCAGAAGGCCGGATGGGGTGCAGATAGAAATGTTCTGACAACGGCTGCTTGCTCCGATCATTAGCTAGCCAACGGATTTCTTGGGAGAATGTTGATTTGTTGGGGGAGAGGAGGCAAATTTAAGAGTCTTCTAAATCTATTTTCTAATTTCCACTTTACGTATGGAGGATCGGACCTCCGACAGATAGGTTTCACATATGTCACTTCGACCCGACAAGACATCGCAGAAAGTACTTGTTTCGACCACTAGTCGATTAGTGGGCGAGTACGAAAAAGGTGACTTCTTGCTAACCCACGCATGGCCTGGCTTCTATGACAAATCCGCTTTTGTTCGCTGGACTGAAGGCCCCGCCTCGCGCAGCGCGTATGTGTTTGCCTTCAGAACAGAGCCGGCCGAAGGTGATCGCAACGATCTCCCAAATTACTCGCCAATCGGCAATGCGGTGGCCTCATATCTCAGCGTACTTTACGGGAAGCGCTTCGACAACCATGGCCTAACCGAGGAGTCTGGCTTCTTTCACATACCAGACCTTTCTCAATTTGAGAGTCTATGCAACCCAACGTTGCCTCACAATTCCTATGCGCCCCGTGCAGACTATCCGATTCCACTAAACCTGGTCGAGTTTGCACGAATTGAACCAATCTTGCTTCGTGACTCGCTTGCCCCTAATTTTGTCCAAACCTTTCAAGGCGCAGCGAAGTTCTATCTCCAGGCATTGCAAAATTCTGAACGTGAGCCAGAGGTTGCCTATTTACATCTTATTACTGCTGGCGAAATACTTTCAAACTTCAACGAGTTCGACAAGGGTACATTGCTCGATGAGCAGATTAAAACTGACCTTCAAATCATCCGGGAGCAGCTCCCCAATGGAACGGCAATGGCTAGTCGAATCACGGCCAAGATACTACTTATCAAGAAACGGTTTGTTCAAACAATCACAAGTCTTGTTGACCCAGCTTTCTTCGATCGCTCTGAATCGAAAGAGCAATTTGGGAGATTCAAGTCTGCATCTTTCGAGGAGACGGTTGGTGCCGCATACGACCTGCGTAGCAAGTATGTGCACACCGGCATTCCGTTTGGCATTTGGGTCTCGTTCAACATGGGAGGGAGAAATCCTGAAATTCATCTCGGCCAACCCGTTGTCAGCGATAAGTCGTTTCAGAAGATTCTAATGGATGCACCGACATTAATCGGCTTGGAGCGAATAATTCGCTATTGTCTGTTGCGTTTTGCAGAAGCAAATGGTGGATATATCAACGCAGTGAGCAATAGTGCCAAAAGTTCCTAAACTTCCCAACAAACAGCTTCATCTTCGCCTTATTTGAAATGCTAACCAATGGTTCCGTATATTTATTTGTTTCGCGAACGATAAAGAAGATGTGTTTGATAGCTCCAACAAATATTTGCGACCCAAGGGAACAATCATGAAAATCACCAAAGCAGTCGTTACAGCGGCGGGCAAAGGACAAAGGAATCTGCCTCTCCAAACATTAATCGATCGTGATGGTCAGCAGAAATCAGTTCTCAGTATTATCATAAGCGAAGTCGCTCAATCCGGCGTTGAAGAGATATGTATGGTTATTCATCCGGATGACGAGGGTGCTTACCGGACTGTCGCTGGAGATCATGCCGGTCGAATAACGTTCGTATACCAGGATGAATCTCGAGGATACGGCCACGCCGTCTGGTGTGCAAGGGAATTCACTAGGGGGGAACCGTTCCTCCATCTCATCGGGGATCATCTGTATGTAAGCAGAATGCAGGAGGGATGTACGCATCGAGTAGTTAAGATTGCGGAAACCGAATCGTGTGCAGTATCGGCGGTGCAAGCCACTCGCGAAGGACTTCTGCGGAACTTCGGAGCAGTCGGCGCCAAGCGGATTCTGGGAAGAAATGATATTTATTCGATTGAAACTGTAATTGAGAAACCGACTCCCACTGAAGCTGAACAAAAGCTTCTCGTGCCGGGTCTTCGCGCAGGCTATTACCTCTGCTTCTTTGGAATTCATGTCCTGACTCCAACAGTTATGGAGATTCTCGATCAACAACTTCATGATTCAAAGGATGGCAGACTCGCCACGATATCGGGGGCACTGCACCGGCTTTCTCAGAAAGAAAAATATCTCGCTCTCGAAATGAATGACCAGCGATACAACATCGGAGTCAAGTACGGATTGTTCAATGCCCAGCTTGCTCTTGCTTTTAGCGGGAAAGATCGTGATGATGTAATCGCTATGCTTATGGAAATGCTGCTGCTGCGTGAATCTCGCGACGCCGAAATGGACAAACGATGAGTGAACTCGTTGCCCTGATTGCGAGCAAAGATCCTGATATACGCGATCAATCTCTCGACTTTTTTTGTCGCTCAGCTTCACTTGAGCAGCTTCTTGATGAATGCTCCGAGCTTGAGGAGTTTCGGCATTCAAGTCCCAATCTATATGAGCAAGTCCGGTCGCTCTTTTTCCTTTATGCAATCCATCGATTCCACATTCCGAAGAAAAAGGGAATTGCTGCGCGAGGACTCATTCCGTACCGGGGCTACGAGGATCTCCTGAATCGCCGGTTTGAAGAAGCGATTCGATCCTTCCTTCGTGTTCAGGAAGAGAGAGGATGTCAGGACGGTATCTCAAGTGCACTCGCCGTCGCGTATCGAAGTCTCGGTTTCCAGACGCTTGCAGACCAGGTTCGGGCGAGCGTGCGCTCTGTTCGAGGAAACCAGTGGATGTTCCGAACCGGGCATTTATCCGATCATCCACTGCATGTTATACCAACCCTGCTTCAGAAGGTGAACGGGCTATATCCCATTCTTCATGAGCAGACTCCAGTGCGGATGGATCTATCTCACAGCGGCTGGAGCGATATTTTCTTCTTGGGCATGGATTTTCCTGAGGGCGCGCGCGTCCTCAACATCTCTATCGATCTTGCTGTACAAGATCAATCAAGTCCTCCTCGTCCGCCTGTCGAAGTCTTTTTCAGAACTATTGATGCCCCCGTGATTCGTCTCGTCAGCACGGACCTGGGCGCGTCTACGGAAATTGTGTCTTTTGCGCAGCTCTTTGATTTTGCTGCCGACTATCTTGGTCTGCTGAAGGCGGCCGTGATCGCATCTGGAATTGTTCCTCCCGGCATGGAGGGTCTAAGCCAGACGTTCTCTGATCTTCTATCGAAAGTTGTGGGGCCGGGCTTGGGAATTGAAATTGTGAGTCAGGTGAACGGTATCCCAAAAGGTTCACGGCTTGCGGTGTCCACCACGTTACTTGCTTCCATAATCGCTGTTTGTATGCGGGCAACCGGGCAGACTTCGTCACTCACGGGTTCCCTGATTGAGTTGGAGCGCCGCACTGTTGCCGCGCGCGCGATTCTCGGTGAATGGCTCGGTGGATCAGGTGGCGGCTGGCAAGATTCCGGCGGGGTATGGTCCGGCATTAAACTCATTCAAGGAGTGCAGAGCGGAGAAGAAGATATCGAGTTTGGCGTCAGCCGCGGTTGCCTCTTGCCACACTATGTAATTCTAGGTCAAGATGATGTTTCTCTGCGCACGCGCCGACAACTTCAGGAAAGTCTCCTGCTTGTCCATGGCGGCATGGCACAAGATGTCGGACCAATCCTGGAAATGGTGACAGAGCGATATCTGCTTCGGTCGAAGGTCGAATGGGATGCCCGCAAGAAGGCACATTCACTGTTCGATGAGATCGTCGCCCAACTGAAGAAGGGAGACGTTCAATCTCTAGGTGGTTCCACGCAGGAAAATTTCTTTGGGCCCATCCAAACGATCATCCCATGGGCAACGAACCTCTACACCGAATCAGTTATCGCACAAGTTCAGGCAGAATTTGGAAAGGACTTTTGGGGGTTCTTGATGTTGGGCGGAATGTCCGGCGGCGGCATGGGGTTTTTCTTCCATCCGAGACGAAAACGCCAGGCACAGAAACGATTGCAGGAAATCATGAACTTGCAGAAGAAGCGCTTCGAGCATGGAATCCCGTTCGCAATGGAACCCGTGGTATATGATTTCGCCATTAACGAAAAAGGATCATCAGCGGAACTGCTCGTCGATGAGAACGCCTTGATGCCTCGGCGTTATTACACACTTATGGTACCTCTGCTGCTGCGCAAAGACACCAGGACGATCACAGCCGACGAACGATCTGAACTGGAGCATTTCTCTTCCGCATGTAAGACAAACCCATCTCTTGATGGCACCCTGGAGCAGATACTCTCTCGCATTTTGCCGGAAAGCAATGTGCAAGATTCCCAAGATCAGACATTGGAGAATCTGCTGGAGCACCATGGATTTGATCGCGTTCAGCATGAGCAAATCAAAGCTGACCTGCGCGTCGGGCGTATCGGACTTGCTCAGAACAGACTGCCTGTGAGTACCACTATTATAGATGTCGGCGAGGAGGATGTGTTCGATGTTACGAAGGGAATCGCATCTCAATATTATGGGACCGGATCCGATGCCATCGCATCTGGGATGGTTGCCGTACTGACTCTCGCCGCAGGGGCCGGGAGCCGCTGGACAAAAGGGGCCGGAACAGTCAAGGCGCTCAATCCGTTCTGCCGTATCAGCGGCGCGCACCGTACATTCATCGAGGCGCATCTTGCAAAAAGCAGAAAGACGATGAAGGATTTCGGAGCGGCTGTCCCTCATATGATATCTACAGGATATCTGACCCATGATGCGATAAAGGAATATCTGGAGCAGGAAAATTATTACGGCTATGTCGAGAACGCGTATCTGTCGCCGGGGAGTAATGTCGGATTGCGTTTGATTCCCACAGTGCGTGATCTCCGGTTTGCCTGGCTGGAGATGCCGCAGCAGCTACTGGATGAGCAAGCTCAGAAGGTTCTCGAAAGTTTTCATAAGTCTCTGATGGATTGGGCTGAGCGAAACGGCGAAGCGACCGATTATACCGACAATGTACCGCTGCAGTGCCTCAATCCTGCGGGACATTGGTATGAAATCCCCAATCTCCTTCGCAATGGAGTCCTCTCAGACATCGTGAAGAAGCAGCCTCACATTAAGTTCATTATGGTTCATAATATCGATACAATGGGTGCTAACATCGATCCGGGTATCTTAGGGTGGCACATCGAAAGCAAAGCAGGGATGACCGTCGAGGTGATAACGCGCCGACTGGAAGATCGAGGGGGCGGATTAGCAAAAACCAACGGTCGTCTCCGATTGATTGAGGGACTCGCAATGCCGCGTGAGGAAGATGAGTTCAATCTCTCCTATTATAATTCGGCCACGTACTGGATTGATATAGATCAGCTGCTCGGAATATTCGGACTTGATCGTAGCAATCTGGACAACCACGAAAAGGTGAAGGAGGCTGTCCGAACAGTCGCGTCGCGGATGCCTACATACATCACTCTGAAGAGTGTCAAGAAGCGATGGGGCAAGGGACAGGAAGATGTCTTCCCGACACTTCAGTATGAAAAATTGTGGGGCGACATGACGATTCTTCCCGAATTGAGCTGCTCATATATAGTTGTGCCTCGCGAACGCGGCCAGCAATTGAAGGAACCGGCCCAAATGGACGGGTGGCTGAGAGACGGATCTGCAGAGTATCTGCAAACGCTTTGCGAGTGGGAAAGTTAATTTATTTGGAGAGAGTAGGCAGATTCAGGAGTGTGTAGTGTTCATTATGAGTTCCTACAGAAAGCCGGATGTGGTCGATTGAGAAAACCTGGGGCAAAATAAGATTACGGCCCTCTCCAGACAGCTTCCTCAGGACGAGAGGGGACTCCGGACTTAACCTGCATCACAGTAACAAAGTTCGGAATTAATTATATTAATGGTGAGTGCTGGCAAGTCTGACCATTCCATGGTCGGGAGCCGACAGTGTGCAATTAACCATTTTTCAGATTTAACGTTTCAAAAAACAATGAAAGGGCGTCATATGTTTTCAAGAAGCCGTCTTGTGGTTTATTTCATCACTTTTCTTTCGCTTCTGTCTATAGCATATCCGCAGATGAAGCAGAGGAAAGGCGTCCAGCTTCCGGCTCAAACTCAAACGCAATCACTGAGTCAATCGGTTGACAAATCTGCTTCGAATGCCGGGCAGAATTTCTTAAGTTTCCTCAGGAAGAACGGCATTGCGCCTGCTACGGTGAATCAAACAAAAGGAGCGTCTCCAAACCAAACTCAAAGTGTAAATCAAGGCAATGGCGGAACTTCAAAACTCCAGGTCCCGAGCACGATGCCTGCAGTCATAAGATGGAACAGCAGGTTTGGCACACCGCGCCTGATCGAATTCCACACGTCTGGAAGCTCAAGCAAGACCGCTTCAAACTTTTCCCCCGATAAGGGCGTGTCGGTTGCAGAGCAGTTCCTTTTGAACAACAAATCGCTTCTGAAAATTGTCGATCCCGAATCCGAATTCAAAATGGTAAACAGTACGACCGACAAAAACGGATTTACTCACGTCAGGTTTCAACAGCAATTTAAAGGGATGGAAGTGTGGGCAAAAGACGTGTATGTCCACATAGACGGCAGCGGTCAGGTCAGCTCTTTCAACGGTGAATATGCCCCTACTCCGGCAATTTCGGATACTGCCGGACCTGTTGTTTCCTCCGCCGCAGTCAGCTCGGCTCAAATGGATTTACAGTCGAAAGGAGTTGACTCTTCTGTCCCGGAATTTATGAAAAATAACTTCGGGTACTCCGGACCTGCAGCAACAAAGGTGATATGGTACGGTAATATGCCCGTTGCTCATCTTGCGTGGTTTGTCGAAATCAGGAGCGGCATCGACCATGATTGGTATTATTTCATCGATGCGGTTGACGGCAAAATCTTAAGGTCGTACGACAACGTTGACCATGATGGTTCAGTCAGCAGCTCGGGGACCGATCTCAACGGAGCGAGTCGTTCATTTCATACGTACCAGGTTGGCAGCACCTATTACATGATTGATGCGACACAGCCGATGTACGATGCTGCCGATTCTAAGATTCCCGATAATCCTGTAGGCGCGCTGCAGGTGCTCAACCTTAACTATTCCGATGCCTCGTCGAGCTCGACGATTTACTACGTAACGTCATCGAACAACCAATGGACCGATGCAAGCTCTGTCTCCGCACTCTACAATGCATCCGTTACATATAATTTTTACAGGACTGTTTTCAACAGAAATTCTATAAACGACAGCGGCATGACCATCTATTCTATAATCCATGTTACGGAAAATAGTCAGCCGATGGATAACGCCTTCTGGAACGGTTACTTCATGTGTTACGGCGATGGCAATACGGATTTTAAACCTCTTGCAGGCGGACTCGATGTAGCTGCGCATGAGATGACACACGGAGTTACGCAACATTCGGCTAATCTGGAGTACGTCGATCAATCGGGAGCACTCAACGAGTCGATGTCTGATGCATTCGCAAAGGTGGTCGACACAACAAACTGGACGATCGGTGCAAGCGTAGTAAAAAATTTAACAGACTTCCCGACCGGAGCTTTGCGTGATCTGTCCAACCCTCACAACGGAGGAACATCCGAGTTTGATCCGTGCTGGCAGCCGGCAACTCTGGCTGAGTATGTCAGCACAACTCAGGACAACGGCGGAGTACATGTCAACAGCGGCATTCCCAATCATGCGTTCTATCTGGTTGCTAAGAATATCGGAAGGACGGAAGCACGACAAATCTGGTACAAAGCCCTGACTTCATATCTCACACGGTCATCGCAGTTTGTCGATGCAAGAATTGCGACGGTGAGCGCTGCAGGCGAATTATTCGGGCAGTCGAGTTCTGAAGTAACTGCGGTGAAGAGTGCGTGGACCTCGGTCGGAGTGAGCGATAGCGTTGGGACATCCCAGCCGCCGGCTTCAATGGTCGTCGGCCCCAGCTATGTATTGCTGACCAACACCAGTTCGAGTGATCCAAACTCTCTCTATATGGCAAAATCGGAGGCGGTTTCGAACTCCGATTTCTTCCCCTTGAGTCAGACCACGGTTGCGAACAGACCTGCGGTATCCGATACCGGTCAGATCGTCTTATTTGTCGACGGCAACAACAGGCTGAAAGCTCTTTATACTAATCCGCAAAATCCCGATGAACAGTATATTGATACAAATGAAGTATGGTGGAGCGTAGCGATAGGTCCCGGACTCAGCAGCATTGCATTGACGTCGATTTATATTGATACCACGATCTATTATTTCGATCTCGCCAACAGCACTTCGGTTAAGTTTAAAGTTGTGACTCAGTCTTACGATGGTCCTAACACGAAAACAGCGTTATACGCCGATGCCTTATCATTTGACCCGACAGGAAATTATCTGTTGTTCGATGCTTACAATCAGATCATCGGATCGCAGGGAGATACCATCAGTTATTGGAACATCGGGCTCATAAACGTAAGCACCAGCTCCATCTCGACCGTGTTTCCTCCTCAATCGCAAGGAACGAATCTCGGCGACCCTGTCTTTTCAAAAACCACGACCAATCGTTTTGCTTTTGACTATTGGGATGAGGGAACAGGTCAGGATTATGTGATGGCAGCTGATCTCAGCACTGGAGATATAGGCACCGTTGCCGGTCCTCAGGACGTCCTCGGATATCCCTCTTACTCGCCGGATGACGACTCGGTTGCCTACAGTACCACAATGGTTGTTCAATCGGCGGAGCATTATTCAATAAATGAAATGCCCCTTCTCAGCGACAAGATTGACGGAGATGGGAGTCCTTTCGGTCTTGCAACTGACGCGATGTATCCTGTGTGGTTTGCGATCGGGCAGCGTGTGACTGCCGAGCACGACAGGCCTTCGACACCTCTGAAGTTTGAGCTCGGACAAAATTATCCGAATCCATTTAATCCGAGCACAGTCATCGGTTACCAGCTGGCGGCGGTTGGCCATGTTACCTTGAGTGTGTATGACATCCTCGGAAGGAAAGTAATGACGTTGGTCGACGGGGTCGAGACTCCGGGAAATCACGAGGTGAGGTTTGACGGTTCGTCTCTCGCCAGCGGAGTGTATTTCTACAGGCTCACTACCGACAATTTCAGTGCGACAAAAAAACTCGTGCTGATGAAGTAGGGATTCAAGATAGAGACCTTGTCAAGGTTTTGGCGTGAGCGTTCAACTCAGGCTCACGATGAAGACTCGATTTAACAGCCAGCGCTGCCTTGACAAGGTCTTCTTTCTCAGTCTGTTGTTTTTAAGTTCTCCGTTTTTGTTCCTTCCCCGGTGCGTCTTAATACTTTGATTTTCCTCCATCTATCGGTTATATTTTGCGCTTAGAAATGGAACAAGCATCGCGATGAAATTAACTCCAATCCAAATTCGCAAGGCTGAATTTGCCAAGAAAATGCGCGGATTAGATTCCGAAGAGGTGGAAGCTTTCCTTGAAACCATTGCATCCGACTTCGAAGAATTACTCAAGGAAAACATGGAACTCCGCGCCCAGAAGTCGGTCTTAACTGATGAACTTCAAAACTATAAGAAGATGGAGGACTCGCTTCGTTCTCTAGTTACACAAGCTGAGAGGGCGGCATCCGAGTCCAGCGAGTCGCTGAGAAGAACGTCAAAGATCGTGGAGCATGAGGCTGAGGTCAAAGCCCAGCAAATATTGAACGAGGCAACCCAGGAGATGGTTCGCGCAAAAGCGAAACTCGCCGAAGTGAGAAATCTCCGAGAGACAATCGTGAAAACAATCCGGACGATACTCACCGCGCAGCTTGACATGTTGAACTCGCTTGAAAATGAACTTCTGAAACAGGAGCCTACCGCAGAGATTCTCGACATCAAGTCGATTGTTGCATCCATCGACAAGCTAGGGGAAGAAAATAAGTGAAAAGTTCGGACAATGAGAAAATGGGCGAACTCAAAAGAAAGATCATAGAGTCCGTCGGGTTTATCAACAAGCATGTGAAGGTTGAACCGACGGTAGGAATAATTCTCGGGACCGGACTCGGCGCCCTCGCGGACGAGATTGATAAAAAAACGATAATTGACTACGGAGACATTCCGCACTTTCCTCTTTCGACTGTTGAATCACATCATGGCAAGTTGATTCTCGGACGCATCGGCGGTAAAAATGTGGTTGCGATGCAGGGGCGCTTTCATTTTTATGAGGGCTACACCATGGAGCAGATAACTCTGCCGGTCCGTGTAATGAAATTCCTTGGTGCAAAGACTTTGATTGTCTCGAATGCAGCGGGCGGACTCAATCCGAATTTTCGCAGAGGCGACCTCATGGTCATCGTGGACCACATAAATTTGCTCGGACAAAATCCACTTATCGGCCCGAACGACGATTCTATCGGCCCGCGTTTCCCTGATATGAGCGAGCCGTATTCAAAAGAGTTGATAAGTATTGCGATGCAGGCTGCGCTCGACAACAAGATCAGAGTCGAGCGGGGAGTGTTCGTCGCTATGACGGGTCCAAGTTTGGAGACGAGAGCGGAGTATAGGTTTCTTAGACAGATTGGCGCCGACGCAGTCGGCATGTCGACGGTTCCTGAGGATATCGTTGCCGTTCACATGGGAATGAAGGTCTGCGGATTTTCCGTCATAACCGACGAGTGTTTTCCTGATTCGCTTGCGCCGGCTGATGTGAACGATATTATCCGAGTTGCGAAGGAAACGGAGCCGAAGTTGACGAAGTTGATGAAGACAGTGGTTGAGAGAATCTGATTGGATGGAATATTGGGATCATGGATCGACGGATGGTTTGGTGAATGGACGGATTTCAAAGTATCGGAAAATCGCTTGTCATTATCGGAGGAATTGTTGTCCTTGTCGGACTTTTCCTTATCATGGCAGAAAAAGTTAATGTTCCGTTCCTCGGAAAACTGCCGGGCGACATCTATATAAAGCGGAAGAATTTCCAGTTTTATTTCCCGATTGTCACGTGCATCGTTCTAAGTCTGCTATTGTCATTTATTTTTTATTTGATTTCGTATTTTTCTAAGAGATAAACGAATTGATTAAGTTCAAAGAAGTCAGCGACAAAATAAAATATTCTGATCTTGAAAGAGAGATTCTTGAGTTCTGGAGAAACAATAAAATTTTTGAAAAAAGTGTCGCCGAGCGCGAGGGGAAACCGGGATTCACTTTTTATGAAGGACCGCCGACCGCAAACGGCCGTCCAGGAATTCACCATGTACTTGCTCGAACTCTGAAGGATCTGGTCTGCCGTTACAAGACTATGCGGGGGTACCAGGTTCATCGCAAAGCGGGCTGGGACACTCACGGTCTGCCGGTGGAGATCGAAGTTGAGAAAAAACTAGGTATAAAGCACAAGGACGAGATTGTCAGCTACGGGGTTGAGAAGTTCAACGAGCTCTGTAGAAAATCGGTCTTCGAGTACAAAGACGATTGGGAAAAGATGACCGAGCAGATCGGATACTGGGTCGATCTCAACGATGCCTATATAACGTGCGACAACAATTACATCGAGTCCGTATGGTGGGCGCTGAAGAAATTCTTCGACGCTGGCATGATATACAAAGGACATAAGATCCAGCCGTATTGCCCGCGCTGCGAGACGCCTCTCTCATCACATGAAGTTGCATTGGGATACGAAGACGTGAAAGACCCGTCGGTCTATGTCAAAATGAAATTGCGTGATGCTGAGAACACGTTTTTCCTCGTATGGACAACCACGCCGTGGACGCTCATATCCAATGTGGCACTCGCCGTTGGAAGCGACATAGATTATGTGAAAGTCGAGCACAAGGGTGAAATCTTGATTCTTGCAAGAGCAAGGTTGTCGGTACTCGACGGCGATTACTCTATCATCGAGGAGATGAAGGGAAGCAAGCTCATCGGGAAAGAGTACGAGAGAATCTTTGATTATATCCCCGTCAACAAGAAAGGATTTTACGTAATCCACGGCGATTTTGTCAGCACGGAGGACGGTTCCGGAATAGTTCACATTGCGCCGGCGTTCGGCGAGGACGATTACAACGCCGGGCGGGAGCATGACCTTCCAGTCCTCCAGCCGGTCGACAGGAGCGGAAACTTCACAAAGGATGTTACGGATTTCGCGGGCAAGTTCGTGAAAGATGCCGATCTTGAGATCATTGCCAATCTTAAGCGGCGGAATATTCTTTACAAGAAAGAGACCATCACGCACAGCTACCCGCATTGCTGGAGATGCAAGACCCCGCTCTTGTATTACGCTCGCGCATCATGGTACATCGCCACGACGAAGTTTGCGGCGAAGATGGTGGATCTGAACAAGCAGATAAACTGGGTGCCGCCGGAAGTCGGGATCGGAAGGTTCGGCAACTGGCTTGAAGAAAACAAGGACTGGGCTTTATCGCGCGATCGGTTCTGGGGAACACCGCTGAATATCTGGGTTTGTCAGAATGAAAAATGCGGACACCTGCAATCCGTCGGGAGCGTGGAAGAGCTAAAGAAGGCGGATCGCTATAATCTCGCGGTTGCCCTCGCATTGAAGAACGACGAGTTGGATTTGCATAAGCCTTTTGTCGACGCGATCGTCTTGACCTGCGAGAAGTGCGGAGGTGAAATGAAACGGACTCCGGAACTCATAGATGTATGGTTCGATTCCGGCTCGATGCCGTTCGCGCAGTACCATTATCCGTTTGATAATGAAGATTGGCTCGAGAAGCATTTCCCTGCGGATTATATTTCGGAAGGCATCGACCAGACACGAGGGTGGTTTTACTCGATGCACGCGATTGCAACTTTTCTTTTCGACAGCCCCGCCTATAAGTCCGTCATCAGCCACGAGTTGATCCTGGATAAAGACGGACAGAAGATGTCGAAATCGAAAGGCAACGTCGTCGATCCGTTCAAAGTAGTTGAAGATTACGGCGCCGATACCGTAAGATGGTACTTGATTGCTTCCAGCCCGCCGCACAAACCGAAACTTTTCGACGAAAGCGGGCTCGTCGAGGTTCAAAGAAAATTTTTCAGCACGCTTCTGAATACTTATGCGTTCTTCACCCTGTATGCGAACATCGACGGCTTTACTTATTCCGAACCGAGAATCCCTGTGAGTGAGCGGCTCGAAATTGACCGCTGGATAGTCTCAGTGATGAATTCGCTCGTGAAAGATTATTCAACCAGCATGGATGCTTACGACGTCATGAAGGCAGCAAGGGCGGTTTCGGATTTTACTATAGATCAGCTTTCAAATTGGTATGTTCGCAGGAGCCGCAGAAGATTCTGGAAAGGCGATATGGCGAAAGACAAACTTTCGGCATATCAGACGTTATATGAATGTCTGGTCACGGTCGTAAAATCGATGTCGCCTTTTGCTCCGTTCCTTTCGGAAGAGCTTTATAGAAACTTAAACGGAGTTACAAGCCTGGAGCCGCACGAATCAGTTCATCTCTCTCGTTTCCCCGAAGTGAATGAGAGTGAGATCGATTCTCAGTTAGAAGAACGTATGGCACTTGCGCAGAAAATAGTTTATCTTGCGAGGGCAATGCGAGCGAAATCAAACATCAGAGTTCGACAGCCGCTTAAAAGAATCATCGTACCGGTTTCTTCCAATCATGTTCGTGAAACCATTTCGCAGGTCGAGAGCGTTATTCTCGACGAGATCAACGTCAAATCGATCATGTACGTAGACGACGATTCGGAGTTTATCAGCAAGGGAGCTAAGCCTAATTTCAAATCAATCGGTCCGAAGTTCGGCAAGGATGTTAAGGTTGTTGCCGAGCTGATAAAATCCATGAACTCTAAGGATATCAGGGCTTTGGAGAAAGCCGGTTCGATAGATTTACATGTCGACAGCAAAGCGTTCCATGTTGTACGAGAAGACGTTGAAATATTCAGTCAGGAACTTTCCGGATTGCTGGTGGAGTCGGACGGAGGCTTGACGGTTGCACTGGACACAGAGCTTGATGAAGGTCTCAAGCGCGAAGGAATTGCACGGGAGTTCGTGAATCGGATTCAGAATCTAAGAAAAGATGCGGGGTTTGAGGTGACAGATAGGATATCCGTGAACGTAGATTGCCCGGCCGAATTCACTGATGCCGTCGAAAAATTATCCGATTATATAAAGTCGGAGACACTTGCCGTCGATCTTTCAACTGAGTTCCAGGAAGGCGAGTACTCCGAGGATGTTGAAATAGAGAAACAGAAGTTTAAAATTTCATTGAGCAGGGTAAAAAATGCCGCGAATCATTAACATTGAATCGGGGCGAGTAAAGGAGAACTAGATATGGCAAAGAAAAAGGCGGCTAAGGGAGCGCGAGCGGTGAAGGCGAAAGCAAGTAAAAAGGCCGTCGCAAGGAAGAAAAAAGTTCGTCCGGTGAAAGCTGTGGCTTCCCGTTTTGTCGCGGTAAAAAAGGCTATCCCCAAGAAGGGTTTCACGAAGGATGAGCTTGAGCATTTTCGGGGAATCATTCTTGAGAAAAGAAAGCAGATTATTGAAGAGCTTGAATTAATGAATGAAACTCTGAATGACAATTCAGGGGGTGATTACTTTGAGGAGAATTCTCCGTATTCTCTCCACATGGAACAGGGGACGGACACGATGGAGAAAGAGAAAAATTATTTGCTTGCGGCGAGACAGAGAAAGTTCCTCGAATATTTGGACGACGCAATAAAAAGAATTGACCGAAGAGTATACGGATTCTGCCAGGACTGCGGGAAGTTGATCGACAAGGCACGCCTCGAGGCGGTTCCTCATGCGCAGCTTTGTATTTCATGTAAGATGAAGAGAGGCCAGTGACTGCCTTGCCCAAAGCGGCTTCTTCGGAGCATCGTACCACATATACATTTCATTAAAGAATGGAGCACCATAATTTGAAGGTACTTTACGTTTCACTTTCGGTTGTGATTGCAGATCAAATCACGAAACTTCTTGTAAGAGGTGTACAGATCCCTTTTCTCGGAATAAACATCACAGGCATGCCGCTCTATTCGAGCAAATCGATAATTGGGGACTTTCTCAGGTTCACCTACATAGAAAATCCGGGTATGGCGTTCGGAATCGATTTCGGTTGGAAATCCTTCTTCGCAATTTTTTCGATCGTCGCCAGCATAGCGATATTTTTTTACTTGTACAAGGTTCGACAGGAAAGCAAGATCGTGCGGTTTTCTCTCGCGATGATTCTCGGCGGTGCCGTCGGAAATTTGATAGACCGCGTTTTTTACGGTCCTCTATTTGACGGAACGTCGCTGTTCCACGGCCGCGTCATCGACTTCATAGATTTCGACTTTTTCAACGTAAGCGTTTTTGGATATAATTTTTCCCGATTTCCGGTTTTCAATATTGCGGATGCATCGGTCACTATCGGAGTGATAATGCTTCTCATATTCCACAAGCGGACCATCGAAGAATCAGACACAGTCATGGTAAATGACCAGCAGGCCGAAGGCGCGCCGTCGGGAGAAAACTCAGTTGGACAAACCGGTGAGACTACGGGCTCAGCAAAGGGCTGAACGACGGATCGAACGCGGTACCTGGATCTCAGGAAATCGGATCTTCTATATAGTACATATCCCGAAGGGATCATGCCGTTGGCAATTCGGAAAGTTGAATTCATCGTCGCCCCCGGGCAGAAGAAAGAGCGGATAGACAAATTCCTCTCCGCCCAGCTTGAAGGCTCAAGCCGCGCAAAAGTACAAAAGTATATTGACGATAGCCGCGTCCTTGTAAATGGAGAACCCGTCCGCGCCAGCTATAAGATATTACCCAATGACGCGATCGTCGTAAACATTCCCACCTCGGCTCCTCTTGGCAGAGTCACGCCTGAAGAGATTCCACTCGAAGTGGTGTACGAAGATGAATATCTGGTCGTCGTCAATAAGGCTGCGGGAATGGTCACGCATCCGGGCCACGGTAATTGGAGCGGCACACTCGCGAACGCGCTCTTGTTTCATTGTAGCAGGCTTTCAACTTTGAACGACCCTGCGATGAGGCCTGGGATAGTCCATCGCCTCGATAAAGATACGAGCGGGCTGATCGTAGCTGCTAAAGACGACGCTACTCACGCCTCGCTCGCAAGACAATTCGCTGACAGGACGATCGAAAGAGAATACTGGGCGCTGGTCTGGGGAAAACTCTCCAGCAAACGCGGCCTCATCGAGAGCATGATCGCGCGGAGCAAAAGTGACAGGAAAAAATTTGCGGTTGTGGAAGATGAAGATGATGCCAATGGAAAATTCGCCGCGACGGAATATGAAGTGCTCAAGGAGTTCAAATTCCTTACCCTCGTCAGGCTGAAGCTCAGGACGGGCCGCACGCATCAGATCCGTGTCCACTTTTCTCACATCGGTCACTCTGTTTTCGGAGACCCGACATATCATGGCCGCCGGATCAACTACGGTCCAAATGGATCTTCCCGGGACGAGTTGACGCCACGGCACAGGCAGGAAGTTTCTAACCTTCTCAAGATTATGGACCGGCAGGCGCTTCACGCGAAAACTCTCGGATTCGTTCATCCTGCAACGAAGCAATTCATGCACTTCGACTCCGATTTGCCGGAAGATTTTAAAGAAGTACTCGAACAAATCAGCTGATACCTCCCATCTGAAATCATCGCGACCTCCTTTTTATTGCAAAAACTTTTTGGATTGCATTTGCACTTGACGGCTTTGTAAAATAAATTGGAGACCGAAAGTAAAGGGGGCGTTAACATGGTACAGATGACAAGGTTGATGTCCAAATTGACCTGACAGCCCCATCTAAAAAGGAGGAGGCTGATGAAACTTGTTCTTCATGAAATCGAGCTCAGCGCTGACGATGTCGAAGCCGGCGAAAAGTTTTATAATGAACTGCTTGACCTTCGGATCAGACAAGATCAGAAAGATCTTAAGGTCTTTGACTCGGGCGCACAAGGATTGAATTTCGATATCTCTATTCATAAAACAGGTAAGACATCCGTATCATTTCTCACAGACGACCTCGATGCTGTAACGGAAAAGCTTAAATCGCATGGCGTGCAGTTCGATTGTCCTTGCGCGACCCATCCCGGCATGAAATCCATGATTCTCACCGACCCGGATGCACATTGTGTAGTCATCAATACACCTACCGATTCTTCACCCGATTGGCTCAAGAAAATAGTCGGTTGACTAATAAGGAGCAAAACAATGCAAGCACTTAAGAAACTCTATCCGATTCCGATCATTGCTTTACTATTTCTTTTCCCCGGATGCAGCCGAACTACGTTCGATGCCGATGTCGATGGTGTTCCGATGAACGCTTCTGCCGCTGGGGCACGATATGATGGCGGTCGGCTTGATATCGGTTACAGGCGATACGAGCCGGATACAGCTGGAATTTTAATTGAAATTAATGCTAAAGGGCCAGGGACATTTGTATTTAATGACGACGATCCTAAGACGGGAAACGGCGCGGCCTATTTCCCCTGTGCACACTCGGATAATTCCAATGACACTGTTTTTGCTACGAATAGTCATGCGACAGGCACCGTGACGATTAGTGGTTTAGACATAGAGGAGAAGACTGTGTCGGGATCATTTCAGTTCCAGGCGTCTCAGATTGCCCCGCATGGCTCGAAGGTTGTCAATATCAAAGGCTCATTTGAAAATGTGCCGCTGGAATGACATTGAAAATAAAATTCCAGCATATCGCGGCATTATTGGTCGGCTGTTACTTCATCGTCTCCTGTGCAGGGAAGATTCTTGGTATCGAACAATTCGTGGAAACTTTCCAGAGCTACGGTCTGCCGTCGTTCCTCACACCAGTCGCAGTTGCAATTCCGCCGTTGGAGTTAATTCTCGGCTTTCTTATTATCCTTCCCGCGACGAGGAAGATCGCGAGCGGCATCGTGTTCCTTCTCCTCATAATTTTCACCGGTGCTTTCTCTTATGCTCATTTCTTCAGAGGAGTGGAGCAATGCGGCTGCTACGGCAGGTTTGCCTTCCTCGACAAAAACTTTTCGCAGCTTCTCGCCGTCAACGGTGCACTCATGATTCTTTCGGCGATTCTCTTCGCGATGTCGACAAAGAAACCACTTCTTCACCGCGGAAAGATTTTGGTGGTTGCTGTCACCGTCGCTTCCGTCGCTGGTGTCGTCTCGGCGGAACTTGTCGGACGCGGAGGAACAGACGAAAGATCTGTATATGCTCAGATCATCACGACCGGCAATGACTCCACATATGCGTTGTTCTTTTACGAGATGGACTGTCCGCATTGCTGGAACGCACTCGGAAATGTCGAAGGGCTGCAGAGCAGTAAGGTGGTCGACAGAGTTATCGGTTGCACCTTCGGCACGGATTCAAGTTTAACGAATTTCGAACGCACCTTCCATCCGAACTTCGTCACACATTTGATTCCGGTGGAAAATTTTTTTGAATTGGTTCGTTCTGTTCCGTCAATCGAATTTGTTAAGAATGATTCCATTATCTACAGCGATGAAGGCGATATAAGGTTACCTTTATGGTACGCCCAGCATGTGTTCAAGGAGAGGGCAGGATATTGACGGGTCCTTTGCGAAGCAGCCGCGTCGTGCAGGCAAAATGTGTGAATGCGCTTGCATCCGAGAATTAGAGTCGCGGGTTATTAAAAAAATTTCTTTCGCTGATTATGCAGACTTCGTGTGCACTCAGATGAGCGAAGCACGAAAGTTTTTGAAGTCACATAGTCCGCGAAACGTCGCTCTGAATGTGGGAAACGGGATCATGAGAGATCGAGCCATTGCCCGATTTCTTGTCTTTGAACAGCGTGTGACCCTTCACCAGCCATGAAACACCGAATGAAATAAGAGCGATCGATTCGAGTATAAGAACCGGGTATGCTTTCGAAAGAAATGTGTGTGTTAGGAATGCAATGTAAATGACCATGCATACAACCGATGACAGCATTATGATACCGCACACGGTGTACACCACATTGCGCATTCTCTTCTCCCGGCTCGGGTGGCCACTATGTTTCGTAAAAAGGAATATCGAATTGAAAGCCAGCAGCAGCAGGAACAAAATCGAAAATCCCAGATGGAGATACTGCGAGATGTCGTCTGGAATAAGAAATATTCCGACCCGAACAATTTTCCCGGAAAAAGTCGAAGCAGGAAACGCGACAATTCCCAACGCAAGCACTCCACTCGTATTTGTTATGATGTTATCAATTGTCTCATATCCCTTATACGAAATAAGGAACAGCGATACGCCGCACAAAAGCCCGACGAAGAAATCGCGTACGTTCGTATAATAATAGCCACTGAGAGATCCCATTATGACGAGTCTGCCGTGAATGGAACTTCCTAGGACGACGATGAAAGGGAGCGCTATCCCGAGGAGACCGATCATGCGGCGCATCGTCAAATAGGAGACAATAAGACTTCTATTTCCACCTGTCTGTTTCATGGCGACGGTTATTGTCTAAATCGTTTTTGGGTCATTATATTTGACTCTTAAGAAAGCAACGTCGAATATTCAATTTTGTTCATTTGATCCATATTGCAGCTCTAATTTACGAATTTCGTTATCATAGTTTTGATCCAAAGAAAATTTCCCTTCATGAGATATTCCTCTGATGGTCCATCATCATTATTAAAACCTCATGGCATGGTGATGCGCGACTAATAACACTCACGGTTGTGCTTCGACTAACTGGTTTCCCCTTCGCCACACTGGACGAACATACCCCCGTCTGCGAGTGAGGATACTATGTCGTTGGCGAGCGATCCGATCCTCCACTTTTCGACCTCATCTAATTGAACCGTCTCGACCGTCTCATTCTCATTTAGAATGTTGACGCAGTCTGTGAGAAGCCCTTCTGCGATGAGTGTGAAATCATTTTCTTCCCGGCGGGCGATCATGGAATAGAGCGTGAAACCGACGTCTTCATTTTCGCAAAAAGTGGCTTCGATGTCCCTTTCGTTATATGCCCGGAAGGTTACTCGGTATTCGCCGTCTCCAATCATGACGATACTTTGAACAATTCCCCGGTAGTTTTCCATTTGCTTATCCCTTCAGTTGTTCATCACTAAAAGTCTTAAGCCGGTAGAATCAAACCGGCGGCACCTGTTAGATAAGGAGCCCGGTCCTGCGGCCGGCGGTTCGTGATGCTCCAATAAAGACCCGGCAATCTTATTTCGGAAGAACCATGACATATCTTTAGGCATTCCGCCCCGGCCAATCCCTGCTCCTTGTCGGACAAAACAGATTACGTCGACCAAGAAGCCATTGAAAAGGGAAGGGAAATTACGTTACCTTGAGTTTTAACTGTTCTAAATCTCACCGCCGAATTAGAACGTGCATAATCACAAAGAAATCAGGAGAAAACTATGTCGCAAGAGAAATTACAGACTGCAATTGGCAAAATCATAAATGAGATATCGGGGTTCATTCCAGAGTATATGAGTAATCCATCGGATAAATCTATCTCCAATGGAAATGTTGCCGTATGTGTCATTGACAAGGATGGAAATGTCTGCGGAAGGATGTTCGGGCCCGACAAGAATAGGTCGAGACAATCATTTAAGATTGCATGGACAAAAGCAAGTCAGGTTTGGATCACCGGAATGAGGACGGGGGAATACGAAAGGAAAGTGTTTAATGGAGAGGTTGACGAATATAAATTTGGGATCCAGAGACCGGATTTCATCGGATGGGATGGCGGACAACCCATCACATTGAAGGACGGGACAAATCTCTCGGTGGGTTTCAGCGGATTTCGTGGCGCGAGCGATCTTGAGATTGTGCAGAAATCTGTCGCGAAGACAAAGTTGTAAAGAAGACATAAATGCTCGTTCAGAGTATAGTGATCCGCATAGTTTGTTCTCAAGTCGATCCCGTAATGCAATGACAATTGAATTTTTCCAACGTCTTTGTTGTTTTGAAGATGGAAGCTTTAATGGTTTCAAGAAAAGGAGAGAAAATGTCTGATCAAAAATTGAGTATGGATGAAAAGATTGCAAAGGATGATAAAGAATGGAAGGAAGATCTGTCCCCTGAGGTGTACCACATTACGCGCGAAAAGGGAACCGAGCGAGCGTTCACCGGCAAGTATTGGGACTTTCATGGAAAGGGAATGTATAACTGCGCCTGCTGCGAAAACGAACTTTTCGATTCTGAGACTAAGTTCGATTCGGGATCCGGCTGGCCGAGCTTCTACAGACCCATCTCAGGTGAAATGATCGAAGAAGAGAAGGACATGAGCTTCGGAATGATCAGGACGGAAGTCAAGTGCGGTAAGTGCGGTGCACATCTTGGCCATGTTTTTGAGGACGGCCCGAAACCGACAGGACTTCGTTATTGTATTAATTCCGCTTCATTAAAATTTAAAGAGAGTGCCTAATCACTGAGAGGTGATAACCGAACGCTGACAGTTGAGAGTGGTCAGGATTTCTCCACTCTCGACCCGTAGCCGGTTCTTGCGATGAATACTGTCCCGTTTTCGTACCCCCTTCTTTTGTACTCGAAGGCGATTTTTTTTGTCAATTCATCTTCATTTCTCGAATCTACAAGACAGATCGCGCTTCCGCCGAAGCCCGCGCCGGTCATCCTTGACCCGTAAACCCCTTCAAGCGGCTCGGCTATGTCCACGAAGGCGTTTAATTCCGGTCCGCTGACTTGAAAGTTGTTGCAAAGACTCATATGCGATTCCAGCATCATGTCTCCGACAAATTCCTTGTCGCCATTTGTCAGCGCAGCACCAGTTTTTACTGCCCTGTCATTCTCACTCACAACATGGAGTGCCCGCAGGTACAGGGTCCGATCCACTTCACCGTCGACATTCTTCAGCTCGTCGATTGTAACATCTCTAAGCGATGTGATACTTCTATCGAGGACCTTCGACAACTCAGCAACTGCTTCCTGGCATTGTTGCCGCCGCTTATTATATTCCGTTGTGGCGAGTGCCCTCTTCACGCCTGTCACACAAACGAGTATTGAGCAGTCTTCCGGCATGGTAATATACTGGTGTTCAAGCGTTTTCGTGTCGATCAGAAGGGCCGACCCCTCACGCGCGAATTTTGCAACAAACGGATCCATGATCCCCGATTGAACCCCGACAAATTCATTTTCAATTCGCTGGGCAAGAACGGCCACGTCTATGTCCTTCAGAACAATTCCGGATAGATAGGCGATTGCTTCTATTACCGAAACGACATAGGCAGCTGAGGAGCTGAGCCCGCTACCGCGGGGAACTGTGCTTCCGACCGCGAAATTTATTCCTTCAACTGGTCTTTCCGCGTTGAGTATCGTGCAGGCGCCCTTGATATAGTTTACCCAGAAGTTCGTTTGTTCGAATTTTCCAGACAAGATTTCAAAAGAGGTTTTCTTGCCGAGCTCTTTTGAGAAAGCGATGAAAAGATTTCCGTTGCGTTTTCCCGCCGCAGTGTACGTCCGGCGATCAATAGCGATCGGCAGCACGTAGCCTTCGTTATAGTCAGTGTGTTCACCCATTAGGTTTATTCGGCCAGGAGCACTTGTGACGACATCAGGCATCTTACCGAATTCCTCGCGATAAAGTCTGACTAAGTCCTTCTTGATGTCGCCTTCCAAGACCACCTCTTCCTTTGAATTAACGGCGGGTCGCTGGTGATGTCTGACTCTCAACTTAGAGTGATCGCTCAAATCGATTAGTTCCTTCTGACTTGCAATTTACAGATCCGTCCCTCCTGCCTTGCTAGGCCCTCTCCGGTGGACACTCTTAGAAGATACTACGTCTCTGTCTCAATAGCCTCCTCAACTCTTACAAATCGATCTTTCTTAAATTTAACAACTGCTGCAACATTTTCAAGTGAACCAATAAGATTTGTCCCGTGAATGTGTCGAACCTTCGCATCCTGGCGTGCCGCCTCCTCGACAATATGATAAACCACGTCAGGGACCTCGACGAGTTCCTCCCCGCAAGAAACGCACATTCCGATTTGTTCCAAGGGCATTTCAGAGAAGTGCGGCATTCCGCATCCCGGACACACAGTGCCAGGTTTCGAAAAGTCATTGGCGACGACCACTTCTTGAAGGCTGTAACTTTGGGCGGCTTCTATGACCCCCTTTAAACCTTTTACAGCGTAACCTGTTCTCTCAAGCTCTGTCATTATCTTACGCAGCAATTTGTTCTCTTCTTTTAGATCGAATTCACTCTCAATGGTTATTGCTTTTGAAAGAACCTCCTCCTCTTTAGCATGAATATCGACGTCTGAAATACCGATTATGTTTTCACGAAGTCTCGGATGCAGAAGCCGCGCGAGATGATCACCCAGTGGCTTCCTTGCACCGATAATCAGCTTATCAAAGTGATGCATGAAAAAATGAGTTTTCAATAGTTCTGCCACGAATGATAGATGAAGGTGAGTTGCTCCCTCTTTTTTTTGAGCCAATCTCTTCTCGCGTTTCATGAAAGTCTCGAGTAATGGTTTCTTAGGATTTTTCGCCTCGGTTGAGAAATCAAGATGCTCGAGAATTTCGCCGATGTAAATTTCAAAGAGCCTCGTGTGTCTTGAATCAGTTAGAACCACCCCGATCCGAAAATGCTCTTCAAGCAGGGCGAGAAGAGGGCGTACATAGAAACTTGTATCGATCACCAATCTTGATTTCACCGGCATCGGTAGCCAATACATCCGATAAAATTTCTCTCTGGAATTAGCGAAGATTGCTGCAGATTTATACTTCATGGCCGAACTGCCCAGCGAGATGGATTTACGAATCTGCTCGAGATTTTCCTCGGCGGCCTGTAGATATTTTCGATTGATGTTGAGACTATTAAGTTCTTTGCGTGCATTCTTTATGAGATCCTTGGTTTCAATATCACGCATGTCCCTGTTGTGCAAGTCCGTATTTAAATACAAGGAAACAGCAACCCCGTCTTCGGCAGCATAGTTCAACAAAGCTTTCACTTCGTCGTGAGTAATCATACCATCCTCCCTCGATAGTCTTGTTCCAATGTAAGATGGGGTTAAGCTAAAGTCAAGAAAAACTATCTGCGGGTCATTCGAGGGACGTGCATTGATTGATCCCTCCGTGGCGGATGGATCGATTTGATGATAACCCGTTTGAAGGAAGCTCACGATCACGTAGGCGCCGGCCATCAGAAGTTGGGTGCCGAAAGTCTTTCTGTCTTGCAAAGTCGAAACTTGTCTTGCATTTTGCACGCCGAAATCTGCGAGGCTCCTCGGATGTATAGTTAGCGTGATTCAATTTAAGCGTAAATTGGCATTTTTGTTGCGCGATCATGAATTTCTCTCGCGGCATTGTAGTTGTGTATTTGCTTAACGTGAGCGCATCGAAAAAAACGAAATCACAGATTGCTTGGAAGATTTTGATTGCGGTGCAAGACCTCAGGATGGCTGATCTGATTCATGAATATCTTTTGAGAAGCGGTCACAAAGCCATTTGTGAATCGAACCTTGATACCGTTCTTCAGACATTGAGCGGTGCGCACATTAATCTTTTGATTGTTGATGGAGAAATGCCTGAGAAAGTGTTGAGAAATTTTGTGGAAGCAGTTGCCCGAGTGAAACCTGGATTGCCGGTAATTGCTGTGGGAATGTCCGAGCATGAGACACAGAGCAGGACGCTCTCTGCCTTTGTGAGTGCTTTTATTGAGAAACCATTTAGTATCGCTGATATTTCAAACACCATTAAAGAAGTACAGGCGCAGTTCCCTGTGGGTTCGTTCGGGAATGCGTCCCTAAAACTAAACTAAAACGAGGGCAAGATGGCATTAAAGGTATCGAAACTGGCTGACGGCGAAGTTGCCGTAGTCGAACCCAAAGGGGAACTTATAGGCGGAGACGAGACGGATGAGCTTCGTTCCGAGATCGCAAAATTATCTGCTGAGGGTAATAAGAAACTTGTAGTCGATCTCGGCAAAACAACTTATCTAAACAGCACCGCTATCGGCGTTTTGATCTGGGCGCACACCCACTATGCGAAGACCGGCGGTGAAGTGAAATTGGCTAGCTTAAACAAAAATATAAAAAACATTTTCGTAGTAACGAAATTAACGATGGTCTTCGATGTCCGCGACACGCAGATCGATGCCGTCGCGAGCTTTTCGAAAGGCAAGAAATAGTCTTATGGTAAACTCATTCTTAAACAAAAACCTTCAAAAGGAGGCTTAACTGAAATGAAACAAGGATTATTCGCAACTATCCTCATCATCGTTGCATTTGTGGTTGCTTGGGCAATTTTCACGTACACATTGCCGGACTACATACGAGCTGGCGGTCCGCTTGTGGTGCTTTTGATCATGCTTACGATCATGGTGTTCACATATATCTTCGAGCGTATCTTCTCATTGAGAAAAGCACAAGGAAGGGGAGCGCTCACGAACTTTCTCAAAGCTGTGGAAGACCATTTGAACCACGGCGACATCCGATCCGCTATCGAGATTTGCAACAAGCAGCGCGGATCAATGGCTAATGTCATTCGCAACGGACTGGAGAGATACCAGGAGCTTCTAAAGGATAGCCATGTCTCTGCGGAAAAATATATGACGGAAGTTCAGCGGGCTATCGAAGAAGCGACAATGCTTGAAACTCCACTTCTCGAAAAGAACCTTATCGTGCTTTCGACCATTTCATCGATCGCGACCATGGTCGGTCTTCTCGGAACAGTCATCGGGATGATTCGCGCATTCCGCGCGCTCGCCCATACCGGGGCCCCTGACGCAATCCAGCTTTCGGTCGGTATTTCTGAAGCTCTGATCAATACAGCCGGCGGACTCATAGCAGCTATCACGGGAATTGTCGCCTACAATTTCTTTGTTAATAAGGTGGATAGCTTTACTTATATGATCGACGAAGCGACTTCGAGCATTATCGCTATTTTGAACTCACGTAAGTTTGACAAATAGCATAATCCCTAAGGAGCTACCAAATGCCAAGAATTAAGAAACATCGTCTAGGAATCAGGATCGATATGACGCCGATGGTCGATGTCGCAACACTGCTGGTGCTGTTCTTCATGTTGACGGCATCGTTCAAGCCGCCTGAGGCTGTGAGCATAACACTCCCAACTTCGGATAAGGGTCCGCCTGTGCCTGGAAGTGGAGTCATGACGATCTCGGTGGACAAAGGCGGACAAATCTGGATGGGTTTTGATCAACAGCAGATAATGAAACTGCTCTTTGAAAAGGCGTATCCGAATGGAATCCCTGACAAAGAAGGAAAGTTGATTCCTGTTTGGCTCATGCCGGCCGTGCCCGTACAGGAAAAGGATTTAGCTAGCCTTGTCGTTGAAGCTCGTCTTCAAAATATTAGATTGATAACGGTGATCAAGGCAGATAAAGACACCGATTACGGACCGGTGATGGACGTGATGAACGATCTTCAGAAAGCGCAGGTTACAAGATTCAATCTGCAGACCGAGCTAAAAGAAAGCGGAGGGCAAAATGGCTGATGTCCAAACTGCCGAGCCTCATGGAAAGAAGAAAGGCAAGCATAAGAAAAAGAGAAGAGTAGCAGTCCGCATCGACATGACGCCGATGGTCGACGTGATGTTCCTTCTTCTGACATTCTACATGTTGGAGACGGCTTTCAGCCGACCGCAAGCCATGGAGATTAACATCCCACCCGGAGACAGTAAAGTCGAAGTCGCTGCTTCGAACTTGATGACAGTTAGGATTATTGCCGACGGATCAATATACTGGAACATCGGGACAGATGATGCGAAGAAAGTCGAGTGGAAAGATTTCCGTAATCTGATTATCCAAAGCAATAAGGCAAATACTCGACTCATAACTCTGATAAAGGTCGACCGCAAAGCAAAGTATCAAGACATGGTCAATGTTATTGATGAATTGAACGTTGATAACGTCACGAGATTTAGCTTAGCTCCCATGACTGATGATGATAGAAGAGCACTCGCCAAAATTGGCGTGCAAGTTTGAAAGGAGGTTGACTAAAATGGCAAAGAAGAAAAAAATCGTGGCACCTGAAGACGAAATGATCCAATACGGTGCGCCGATGCTCAAGATGTTGGCGAAGAGGTATACCGGTTGGGGATTGACGCTCGCAATTGCGTTCCACCTTGTTGGGATTGGAGCATACTGGGGCCAGGAATGGCTCAGCGAGGACAATGACAACGTACCGACAGTGCGTCTTTTGTCTTACACTGAATTGGGACCGCCTCCTTCGATTACCAACCAGGAAGCGTTGGCTCAAGTTGCCGTCCAGTCTCAAATGGTCAAGCCGACCGTCGGTGTTCCTGTCCCCGTCCCCGACGCTCAGGTTTCGCCCGAGCAGACTATTGCAACCCAGCAGGAATTAAGCAAGATTGCGGGCCCTGTTACTCAGGGAAATACCGGTGGAGATTCAGTCGGAGTTTCCATGGGAGATTTCAAAGTCAGCGAGGACGAAGGGCCGCCACCTGATTTCGTCCCTGTTGAAAAGCAACCGCAAGTCATAAACCAAGTCACCCCCAAATATCCCGAACTTGCTCAACGAGCAGGTATCGAAGGGAGAGTTTGGGTAAAGATTTGGGTTGACAAAGATGGAAAGCCGCACAAAGCCATCGTGGTGAAGAGCGATGCTGAGATCTTCAATCAACCTGCGATGGATGCGGCAATGGCAACGAGGTTCACTCCGGCCATCATGAACAAAGGTCCTGTTGCTGTTTGGGTCGTAATCCCCTATACATTCAAGCTGAACCAAGCACACTGAAATGATGAAGTCGGTCGATAGCACTATTCGATACACTGAGCCAGCCCTCAAAAGGCTGGCTCAGAGATACGCCGGTATCGGATTAGCTGTCGCCTTGGTTGTTCATTTCAGTGCAGTTGGTGCATATTGGACATTGGAATATTTCAATCGTTCCCACGAGCAGGTTATGGACATTCCTATCGGGCCAATTATTTTTGCTCCGCCTCCTTCGATCACTCACCAGCAGCCTGTAGCTCCGGTTGTCGTTTTGGGTACAAAGCCAGACGTTGGTATCCCCGTGCCGGTTCCAGATGCATCTGTTTCAATTGATAAGACGATTCCACCTCAGAGGGAAATGAACGGTGAACATCCCGGCATTCCTAGTCCTGATAAGGGGAACGGTATTTACACTGGACCCCTCACGGTCCCCGACAGCGATGTACCACCTCCTGAGATCTTTAAACCGTTGGAGCGATTCCCTGAAGTAATAAGACAGGTGACTCCAAAATATCCGGAGCTTGCTGTGCGAATAGGAATCGAAGGAAGAGTTATTGTAAAGTTGTGGGTTGATAAGGAAGGCATGCCGCATCAAGCGAGTGTTTTGAAAAGCGACGCGGAAATATTGAATCAATCTGCAATTGATGCCGCGATGGCAACGAGGTTCACTCCAGGCATCATGAACAAGGGCCCTGTTGCTGTTTGGGTCGTGATTCCTTATGCATTCAAGTTGAACCAAGTACGCTGAAATTGACGAGGTCGGGAAATCTCTTCCCGACCTGTATAATAGATGACTTAAATCCAAGGGATCCTTTGCATAAAGCACTTAAATATTTTGCTTATTCCATGTCCGCCATCTTTTTTTTCGGCGGATTTTTTGTTATTTTTGGAACATTCGTTCCCGAGTATGTTCCGAAGCAATTCAGGATAACTCTGGGGATTGTATTAGTGCTTTGGGCAATCTATCGATTCATCATTACCCGAACTAAATCTAAGCAGTATGAAGAGGAATAGAATCCTTCTGGTCATTATAACGGGGCTGTTTTTTGCTGCTTCCTCATGCAATATGAAGAAGGGCCCTGCTCCGTCTCCGACCGAAGGCAGCATGGATGTGTATTGTGCGGAATCGGTGTCGCCTTCGGTTACTCAGATCGCGGATGATTTTAACTCGCTCTATTCGAAGGCGCACATTACGGTCCATGATGTGCCATCACGCACCGCGATCGTCAAGCTGTTGAACAATGAGACTAAATTGATTGCAACTTCCCGGCGATTCAACGAGGATGAACTTGATGTGATGAAAAAGTATAATATCGAAGTCGATTCGATGATAGTTGCTTATGACGCAGTCGTTGTTATAGTGAACCATGATAATCCCATCGATGCAATAAACACAGATCAGCTCAGGAGTATATTTACCGGGAAGATAACCTCCTGGGAAAAATTGGAGAAAGGATTTCGGGGGAGGATAATCCCCGCGCTCTCGAGTCCTAATTCCGGGGTCGTTGAATTTTTCAAGAACAGAGTCTTGAGAAGCGAGAAGTTTGCCGAAGCTTACCCCTGCACGACCATGGCGCACGTTTATACCTTCGTCAGAGACAATAACGATGCTATCGGTTTCATCAGCGCCGATTGGCAGAATGCAGGACCAAGATTATTGCCGGGTAAGAACCCCGCTCCTAAGTGGGTTCAGGTTGCCGAAGTGGATTCGAGCGCGATCAGTTACATCGATCCCAATACTCTCGGGACCTATTATTACCCTTACCAGGCACACATCGGCAGACGCTACTATCCTCTGACGCATCCCGTTTA